>CAYXGT010000019.1:33745-34163 GCA_964464635.1 uncultured Pirellulales bacterium
CCTTTTTTTATTTTTTTATTGATAAATCGGCCTTACTTTGTATAATACCACCGTGTGTTAGAAAACACACGTAGGGAGGAAAGCATGCCCAACCGTAGCTTCGAGAGAAGCGTAGGCGGGTTCCTCAAGCGGCTTGTCCTCCGTAGCGTAAGCGAAGGAGGAAGTCCCGCACAGAAACAGAACGGCAGTTCAAGCGTAACCTCTTTATTAACAAGGAGTAGCGAATGTTTAATAATCACGAGACACGAGAAACGAGTCACGGGGCACTAGAAACGTGTATCAAGCATCAGGGCTCGAAAAACGGTAAACTAATTCACCAATTCACCAATTCACCAATTAACTCTCAAAACCCACCTTTACATTTGTCGAGAGAGCTCTACAAATCAAACCTTTTTATGCAAAACAAAGCCAATTCACC
>CAYXGT010000020.1:0-31857 GCA_964464635.1 uncultured Pirellulales bacterium
CCAGTCGGGAGGAATGTCCAGATAGGCCTGTATCATACCGGCATAGCCCGGCAAAGTTGACTCGGTCCAGGCTGCTTCCAATAGAAGGCCCTCCGACAGGACTTCGCCAGTGACTGTGTCGCGTATGCAAATCTCAGTATCGCCGAGCCAGGTGGCACCATTATCGAGCTTACCTATCCATATCATCGGTTCGATTTCTATGGCCGCCCGGCCGATGAGCGTATCCTCGGCAACTGGCGCATTATCGAAAATGAGGTCACCCGCGAAGGCTACCCTGCCCGTCACGGAGTCAACATTCACGGTCGGTGGGTCACCCACGCCACCTGTCCAGGCCTGCAGAGGGGTTTTACTATCTGTCCCTGCGGCTGGCTTAGTCAATTCCTTCTTGACTCCGGTTATGCCCTGGCTGGCGGTAACCGTGTTGCTGCGACCATGATTGGTCAACTTGTCAAACTTCAATCCGGTATGATCTATTTGCTTGTTGGCGGCGCTAAGAGCACTATAGGCAGCCTCATTAACATCCGTCTTTAAGGTTGCGCCAGCCGCCTCGGTTCCCTCCTTCGTGTAGGGCGAGGAATTCGACCAATTTTTCATAACTGTTTTCAACTTTGTCTCGAATTTCTGCTGAATCCGACGGTCGTATTCCCACTTGAACAATGTATGATGTCCCTGCTCGTGTTTCATCAAATCACCGTCATCGGCCGTGCCCTGCGGGACATAAATATTGGTATTGACACAATCTACAGTGACTATAACGCTATCGATTTTCCACGTTTTCGACTCGGTGTCCCACTTAACGCCGCAATCAAAGCTGTAATTAGGCCCCGTCTCGGCCAAGCCGGGCAAAGGATTGCCGTCCTCGTCCTTTTCAAATTTTACTCCCTCCGGCGGATTCTCCGGGTCATAATAAATAACTGTTACATCATTAGGGTAGCTGGCCACGTTAACAGTGATTCCATTGCCCTGGACCACAGCAGTAGAAAACAGCACAGAAATCGTCACCACTGCCGCGACCATACACATTTTCAAACCTTTGCTTTTCGTTTTCATACTTCAACTCCTCCAATAAAAAAAACTATTATCATTTACCGGAGAGATTGAACTGCTGATTAGGAAAGGGGGTATCAAAAGAAAGCTAAAAACACACTTAGGAACTTGTCGGAGCTTTTCCTCCTCCTTCCACCACTCTCAATCTCCTTTTTACTTTTTCCGCACAGGCCGTAACAAAAGAACGGCTTAATTCCATATACACTGTTTTGTACTTCCACCTATCCGTAATGTCAAGAGATATTTTGTAAAATTTATGGCTTTTATGCAAATATCCCGGATTTTACTTGACTAAGAACGATTATAACCCCAAAACACCATTATTTATCACAAGCATTCCGGCCAATCTCGTCCATCTGGGCTGGAGTGTTTATCTGGAATGGGTCACCTGCACTGCCGTCCCCGTCGTCATAAGTCCCTGTCGCAAAGGCATTGTCAGTCAGATGCAGCACATGGTTAGGCATTTTATTATTTTTCAGCTTATAATATTAAAGGTTTCCCAGTCGCCTATTTCGTTACGATTCGCGATTACTTCACGTCCGCTGCAACAGCTTTTTCTTCAGCGCGATTGCTTCTTGGAAGCCCACGCCTGCTCTGTGTGACAGAGTGGCGAAGTCCATATCGAGGAGCTGTCGTACCGTTGTCTGTGCACCGAGATTTTTTCGTACTTGAGCCGGGATCCCAGCTACATCGCCGAGCGCTGTACTCATGTAGCTATCGGTCAGGTAGGGTGCAATTTTGTCTAAGAAGTAGTTGGAGGCCAGGTAGTTGACCGTGCCGTAGGGATAGCGCAAGCGGAGTCGCCCGTTGCGTACCAACGCTGTCTCCACCTGCCGCATCACCGCCTTGAGCATTGGCGTCCGGCTTTCTTTTTGCGCCGCCTTCGTCAAGACGCCCGCCGGGATTTCCAGGCTGAGTTCGCTCACCACCCAGTCGCCGTCATGGTGCCAATAACCCATATCGGGCGGCACTTCAATGAAGCAGTCGTCCTTCTTCGTAATGCAAATACCCAGCCGCCGGTTTGTGACGAGAAAAGGTGTCGCGACAAAAGGCTGTTCAGAAGAGGGGAGTGGTTCTTCCGACCGGAAATAGGCGCGGTATTTGCGCTTGAAGATGGCCCCCGGCCCATATGCTGCTGCGCCCTTTACGCTTCCGGTGACCGAAACCGTTGTATTGTTTATTACGCCATAAATGTAATCTCTCAGGGTGTCCCTGGCCTGGTTGTTGCACTGATCCTCGAGTTCACTGCAACCGGGATGGCCGGGGTCACCTTTTCGGCGGTCGATGACCCAGGAGACCGGTGCCGGTACCGACTGCTGGAAGTACTCCCGATTTCCGCTCCAGAATCCGTTGTCAGCGTACGCCTCTACCCAGAAGTCCTCAGACATCTCGTCATAGAGCTCCTCAGGCTGCTGGATGTCCACGTGCTCGGGGAAATGGCCCGTATCGAGCGATACATCCATACAAAGCCCCTGCATATCTGCTGGATGCTGGACGATCAGGAAGAAGTCCTGCACGCCCTCGATGACGCGAAGGCCCTGCACGAAGGTTCGATGATCGGTGGGCTGAAGGATGTGTGGGCGCGGCAGCATAAGGAAGGCGGCACGGTTAGTGCCCGCGTGATAGCCGGTCAGCAGATTATACATCTGGCTGAGCTCCGTCTTCATCCCTGTGGTCTCGCGCCGCTCGCGCGATGCATCAGCGGTGACTTGCCAAGTATCCTTGTCAGTCTCACCCCACTTGTGGGATATCTTGCCTCCTACCTCCCCAGTGCCGGCCTTACCCAGCGGAAACTTGAGCGTTGCGTTTAGATCCAGACCCGTCTGGGAATCCTCGGTACGGCTGAAGCTCCGGTCGGTTTTTACTCCCGACTTCGAGGCTGACAATATCTCGCCGTTCTCGGTGGCTGTCTGGTAGAGGTCCCGTACCTTCGGCTCGAAATCGATGATATGTGGGTAGGAAGCAAGCGACGTATCAGCCAGCCGCGGAAATACCGCTACCTGCAGAAACGCGCCATAGCATGCGAAGTACTCCTTAAGGATCCGATCCATCTCCTCTATAGGAAAATCTGGGAACTGGACATAGCCTTGTTCCGTTTCTTCCTTGCTCGGCTGGTATCCGGTGATGGTCGCGGTGATCCTCAAATAAAGGGTCTGTTGGTCACAAAGGATCTGTTTCTCGGGTGGCGGTACAGCCCCATAGATGGCCAGCGAGGAGCGCCACGCGAAGGGGAAGTGCGCGTTCCCATGTGACGTGTCCATCATATCGCTGCTCACCGCGAGCAGATGCCAGCGAATATCGTTAGAGAATAATTCTGAATCGTCAGCCATATCTAATTATTGGAGTTGTTAAAAAAAAGCCTTTAACCGTTCACGGGTATTTTGACAGCGTTGGGCAACGTACCCAACGTTAAAATACCCAACTTTCCTTTCGCTTTATAACGCAACATATCTCAAACTGTCAGTAAATTCGAATTATCTTTATTTTTTTAAAGCATAGACCGTAACCAAAATACGACCTAATTCCACATAAACTATCTTTTGCCCACCTATCCGGAATGTCAAGAGATATCTTGTAGAATTCAGGATTTTTTTGATAATTTTTCAAATTTGTCGGACCAACGCTGATTTCAGCCTAAAACACCATTATTCGGGACAAGCATTTCGGTCAATTTTATCAGCTATCAGTCGTCTGTTATATTGAGTAGTGCGTTGGCCTGAGGTTTATAAATAAGCACAAAGAAATGACGAGGGTCTTAATGGGCGGTACTGGACTTGAACCAGTGACCCCCTGCGTGTCGAGCAGGTGCTCTAGCCAACTGAGCTAACCGCCCTGCTTTTGGATAAGTATCGCCCGAAGCAGGATAAAAATCAAGAAGAATTAAAAAGAAAAATCAACCACGGATTCACATCGAAGATCCGGCTTTAGACAGACTGGATACTTTTGAACCGCCGAGAACGCTGAGAGCGCAGAGAAAAACTAAAAGTTAAAAATTAAAAAACAAAAAGAAAATTAGCCACGAATTAACACGGATTCACACAGATTTTTCAAAACCACAAAGACACGAAAACACTAAGAAATGAGCTAAAAAGATGCTGGCTTCCTAATGCTAGTGCCATTTCTATTAAATAAGTTTCGCTTTTATAATTTGCCATTCCGCACGACTCGACTGAGCTTACCGAAGTCTTGATGCTGAATCCATCGTCTAAAAGACTGGATTCCCGCTTACGTGGGAATGACACAAAAGCTAAAGTTTCTTTTTGGAAACGGCACTATATACCTGATACTCGTTAAGGCGGATTGGGGTAGTCGCGGTATTTGCTTGCAAAGATAGGTTATTTTGAGGTTCGAAAAATTTAATGGTAAGTTGTTCAGAAAAAATGGTTGAAATAAACAACATCCGGTCGTATTATGGTCGTAGTCCTTTTGTTTAAACAAAAGGACTACGAACCTTTTATGATATGATATTTATAATTGAGGATTAGAGTTATTTGTTAAGGATAAAATAGCGGTCCTTGTGGCCAAGCTATAAGAAAACGGCATAGGCTCGCAAGAGTAAATGTTCTTTAATCTATGGAGTATTAGATATGGTTTTTAAGGTAAAGCAGTGGGAGCATTTTAGACGATGCTGGCACTTGACACCAAGGGAGGTGGAAGTTGCCAAACTCATATGCGAAGGTCTCAATAATATTCAGATATGCAAAAAGTTGAAAATCTCTTACAATACCGTACGTGCCCATATGGGAAATATTTTTCGCAAGGTCGGAGTCAACGGTAAGGCTCAAATGATTTTGCAGCTTGTTGAAGTTCAGAGTAAATCAGGTATTTAGACAACTCTTAAAATCTTTGGACGGCAGTCAAAATAAGGGTGATTCATTTAAATATAATAAATACATTTGAAGTTAAGCTCGTAGTCCTTTTGTTTAAACAAAAGGACTACGAGCCTTTTATAAAACGAATGGAATAATACATAATATGCAATGCCTGATATGCTGTATGCAATCCGCTGTTTACATCCGAAGAACTATTCGACAACATCTACGCTGCTCAGGACAGACCAAGAGCACAAAGGAAAAAGTAAAAAGGTAAAAAACTCAACCACGAATTAACACGAAAAGGCACGAAGATATAAGTCAAAAGTCACAGGTCTCAAGTGGAAAATACGAAGCACTAAATCTGAAATCCGAAACAATAGTGTATTCCCAAATGACAAAAATTCAAAACCATATTTGACCGTTGATTTCGCTGATTTATGGTTGTGTTTTTGGTATTCTGTATTCTCCGTCAGGAGTCCATAGGACTGACTCCTTTATTCTATTAACAAAAAATTTATTTTTTTATAGTCAGGACGGCGGCGGAGAACGAGGGCATAGTAAATTTAACATTGCGGCCGTCAATAGCTGCATCTGCACGTTCGACTTTTATGCGGTGCGGCCTGTCAATGGTGTTCCTCTCCTGCAAAGAGCCGGGTGCAACAAGCTCCATCGAAACAGAAGCCGGCTTGAAAGAGCCTTTGATATCGGCTGAGACATCAACAGACTCATCGGTCGGATTCACACATTTTATAAATAAAGTTCTTTTGTTGGCTGAAAGCGTCGCGTTGGTATTCAGGCTATCACTGTCGGTGATAATCTCAAGAAGATTGGGGGCGTAATGGTCACGCCAGAGCTTCATAACGACATAGTTGGGTGCGGGGAACCAGCGATAATGGTCAAAGTTAATGAAGGCATTGTCCCAGGCGGGTGCGTCGATATGGCGGAGAAATAAAGCAGGGCCTGCCATTTCAAAAGCCGGTGCGCATCTTTCGAAAGCATTGAGAACGCCGCCGGCATAAAGGCCTGTGCGCCAATCGGTGGACTGAGCGTTCCATTCGGAGCAGTAGATTTTCAGGTCAGGATTGTTACAGTCCTTGATAAGGGCGGCGGTTTGTTTGATGAAGTCCTCATAGTTATACGGTCCCTGTGCATAGTTGTTGGGACTTTCGTAATGGTGGATGCTGAGGTAATCGATGAGGTCTGCGCAGCCATTGATAATTTGCCTGTTCCAATCGAGATTGAAGCCGCCTGAGCCGCAGGCAGCGAGCTTTATCGAGTGGTCTTTTTCCTTCATAGCGGCTGCGAATTTTCTGACGGCCTGGACGTAATTATCCGCGCCCATATGCCAGGTTTCGTTATCAATTTCCCAGTATTTGACGTTGTATGGTTTTTTGTGACCGTTTTTAGAGCGGACTCTGCCCCAGGTGCTGCTTGCCGGGCCGTTGCAGTACTCAATCCAGTCGAGGACATCCTGCAGGAACTCGGCTTCGTTGACATCACCGTTCCAGGTTTGTGTTCCGATATTAACGACGATGAGGGGCTCTGCGCCGACTTTTCGGCACATTTGTATGAATTCATCGGTGCCGTAGGAGTTTATATCCAAATCATCCCAAAGGGGTCGCGGGGTGACTTTTCTTTTTTGTTGCGGCCCGATTGCGTCTTTCCAGCGATAAGGTGAGGCGAAACAGCCGCCTGGCCAGCGGATGACCGGTGGTTTAAGCTCGGCGACGGCTTTAACGAGGTCGGGACGGAAACCGCCGGCTTTGCGAACCGAGGTCTGCATTATGCTGAGCTGGTCAATGTAAACTTTTCCTTTTCTCAATAGCTCTATTTTCAGAGCAGCGTTATCAGCAGAGGCTTTCGGAGTGAATTTGAACTTATATTGCTTCCACTCCTTTCGAGGCATTCGTATTTTGACCTCGTCGAGTAAATCATTAGCATCGAGAAGCTTTAGTGACAGGCCGGCGGGAGCAGAGCCTCTCAGCCAGAGTGAGCCGGAATAAGTCTGGCCTTTTTTGACAGAGAAATTTTCCTGCATAATCCCGCAGCCGCCCTTTTCGGCTTCGATGTACTGGCAGTAATTGCTGTTAAAAGGGTCCTCTTGTGTTAAAACGGCTTTTACATTTTCGAAGGGCTCGAAGTACCTCGCGGTGATTTGCGCTTCAGTAACTTCAGGCAGCCCCTTGAAAAGAATATTGCCGTCGAGGTCTTTAACTTCGATGTTTCTATATTGTGCCTGTGTTGTCCAGGTGCCGAGGCCGACACGGCCTTTGAGATGGGGATTGGTTGTATCGTTGAAATCGATAAGCATTTGATTATCGAGCCAGACCTTGATGTTTTCTTTTTCGCAGCGGATTCGAATATCGTACCACCTATCCTCTTCGATTCTCCCCTCAATGGTCGGTCCGACCATTCCCTTTTGACTACCCTGTGAACCTTTTTCCAGGCTGTGCTGTATATTTCCCCAGCCGCCAAGATTGCACCAGTAAAAATCTTCGTCGCTGATGCCACGGAAAAGTATAAGGAAACCTTCCGCTCCGCCGAGTTTTCTGGCCTGCAGGGTAAATTCGTAATCTTTCCATTCGGGACTTCCGAACCAGAGCCGAATATTATCAACCATGCTCTGCTGCACGATAGAATCATCTTTTACAGACCACAATCCAACACTCTGACCGGCCATCTCTTCAAAACTTCTGTTCCAGACCATTTCTCCCCATAGGCCTCCGTTGACGGAATGATAGATGTGCTCGAGAAAATGGCCGTAAATCTTTTCGTCGATGCGGCTGGTGACATTATTAGAATTGACAGTGATTTGTACGGATTGCTGAGCGACTGAAATTGACGAGAAAATTAAAATTGCAATGATAAAAAAGAGGTTTGAGGATTTGCAGTTTTTCATAATTATACCCTTCAAATTACGGTTGATAATGCCGATTGAACACGGTTACCAAAGGATAGCAATTTTTTGAGCTTTTTCAAGAATAAACTTACCTGCACACGATACCGATTTTTCTCAGGTTACGCTTTCTTTGCCTATCCAGATGGCGGCAATCCAGGTGCCGAGGATACTGCCGATATTTGCAAAAGCAACAACGAGTAAAATCCTTGTTACCGGATTTTTCCAGAAACCTTTAACCGTGGAAGTGTCCACCGGCAATCGCTCGAAATCTTCCACGGTCGGCTTTCTAATCCAGGCTTCAACGAGTCCTGCGACCCAGCCGGCAGCGAGAGCAGGATTCAGGCTCGTAAACGGAGCAGCGATAAAGGCAGCAAGTATAGTTAACGGATGGGCAAAAGCTATAGCGGCACCGAGAGCGGAAAGTGAGCCGTTAACGAACAGCCAGATATAGATATTCTGCATTAAAGCTTCGGTTCCCTTTGTGAAAAAGCTGTAAGTGATAAGAGCGATAATGGCAGCGGGTATTGCCCATTTGAAGATTGTCGGCCAGAGTGATTTAGGGGGAATCTTTATAAGCTCGTCAAGCGACTGCTCATTTTTGATGCTTTTTGTTATTCCGTTTGTGTGCCCTGCACCGACGACGGCGACGACTTTCGGGCCGTCGGCATGACGGATTTTCTGTGCGAGGTAAATGTCACGCTCGTCGAGGAGACGACGCTTGACCTCCGGCAGCTTTTCAGCGAACTCGGAAAGAGCGGCTTCGAGCTGGTCTTTTGTTTTCAGCTGCTCGATTAATGCTTCGTCGATTTCCTCGCCGGCGATGAGTCCTGCAAGAAAATGGCTGAATATTTTAATCTTATTCCAGAAGGACAGGTATCTGAAGACCCGTTTCAGCGTGATTTCAACTTCCCTGTCGGCCAGGATGACCTTTGCATTGATCCTGCCGGCCTGGTTTACGGCTTCGAGCATCTCTGCACCGGGCTGGATGCCGAGCTTTTCGCCGAGCTGACGATAAAAAGCACCGAGGATAAGCTGTGCCAGAAGAAGCATCGATTTTTTCTCACGAATGATCTTGAAGATATTCATTTTTTTCCAGGCGTCACGGTCGGTCATAACCCTGTATCGCGGCTCACAAAGCTCGATACAGACGGAATTCGGCTTTACGGTCTGGATTGTTTTTTTAACGTCTTCGACACTTTCTTTCGAGACGTGGGCGGTGCCGACGAGAAAGATTTCTTTTCCATCAAGAAGAATTTTTGTAACGCTTTCGGGAAGCGGTTGCTGCTCTGTCATAAAGCTACCTTAAAAAATATGAAAATATTATGATAGCATAAAAATGCCAAAAATACAAGTGATAAGTCTCACAAAAGAATGCCTTACCTTTTCTAAAAAGAAACTATAGCTAACGTCATTCCCGCGCAGGCGGGAATCCAGTTTTTGAGTTTATGGATTCCGCATCAAGTGCGGAATGACAAATTAGAAAAGCGAAACTTATTTAATGGAAATGGCAGCAAAATACAAAATTGAGAATCGAGAAAGAAAAGGCAAATATAGTTTATAATCTGTTTTTGGTCTGCTCAAGGCGGGTTGCTTTTTTCAGGATTTTCTTTTCCTTTGCGGACAGGCTGTGAATTCCGGAATTGTGCACTTTGTCAAGGATGCGGTCAAGGTTCTGCTGAATCTGCTGTTCCAGGTCTCTTTGCTGGTTCCATTTTTTAGCTTTTGTTTTCATCAGCCATTTGGCTCTGAGAGGTTTGGATAAAACGTAAGCGGCACCGGCAACCATACCAGCGAGGTGAGCAGCTTCGCCGCCTGCATTTGCAAAACTGTCAGGCTTGAGCAGGGTGAGAATGCTAATAAGAGCAAAGATAATCGCCAGCACCATCATAGGGACAGGAAAGATTCCAAGGACAAAGACCCTCATTGACGGAAAGAGTAAAGCACAAGCGGCAATAATGCCAAGGATGGCACCCGAGGCACCAATCAAAGGTCCAACAGGCAGCCAGCCGACAAGAGCAAGGAAAGGATACAGGATTCCACCCGCAGCACCGCAAATAAGATAAAAAGTTAAGAATTTTCTACTGCCCCATATTCTTTCGAGCAAAGGACCAAAGAAAAATAACCAGAGCATATTGATAAGAATATGTCCAAAACCGGTGGGATCATGTAAAAACTGGTAAGTTATCAACCTCCAGAACTGTAAAGTTTTACCAATAGTTACAGGAAAGACAGAGAAACGTTCAATGACGAAAATACCGAATGAACGGTTCATTGATGTAAGAAGAAAGACAACACCGTTTATTATAAGAAGCCATTTTACGACAGGAGTGATTCTTGGAAAACCTATGCGCATCCGCGGGGTGTGCTGGTAGCGGTATTGGTAATCTTCCTGAGCGTAATCTCTGTCGTAAAGACCCATCTTTAATTAAATCCGAAATCCTAACCCGTCTTCGTTAAAACTACGCCGGACAAGTATCGAAATCCGAAATACGAATCACAAACCAACAACACTATAGTATCGTCAAAAACAAAATGTTCAAGAAAAGTTTCGGCCAGTGTGTGAATATTTAGACAACTGGTGTCATTTTTTCGAAACAGTTTTGGTTTTTAGTTTTAGTTTCTGGAAGAAGAACATCATAGCGATTCCGAAGAAAAACAGGTAAATCGCGAGGTTCTGGGAGATTGTGCCGCCTTTATAAATATTCCACCAGCGGTATTCAAAAGGATTGTCGTCACGTACGAACTCAATCAAGAAACGGGTGACGGTGTAAAGAATAAAGAGTAAAGCGAAGGTGCAGCCCGGCCTGGCAAAGAGCTTTCTGGGGTCAGGAGATTTGAGATTTTTCCGGGTCCTTCTCCAGAAAAGATACAGGATAAGTGAGATTAAGGCCGCATTTGCAGAAGAATACAATTCTGTCGGATGGACGGGTAAAGGTTTTAATGAGCCGTTATCGACAAGCGCTTTTTGCTCGAAGGTCAGCTTGTCGTATGGTTTCAGGCCTGAATAGTATCGTCCCTTTTCATCGGTGTAACCGTAAAAATCGGGCGGCGGCGGATTTATATAAGGCTCGGCGCGGTTTCGTTCGGGGTTGGGTTGAATCTGGCTCATGAATGAGTCCGAGCCGTAAGGAAAGGTCACAGCCCACGGCAGGTTCGCAGGTTTGCCGAAACAGCAGCCGCTTAAGAAACAACCGATTCTTCCAAAAGCAAGAGCGAGCATAAATGCGATTGCGAGGATGTCAAGATGCTGTGGGATATCGAGCTTATGGTAGCGGAGAAAAATTATGATAACGGTAATGGCAAGGATAAAGCCGCCAAGCAGCACAAGGCCGCCGTGCCAGATAGCAAAAACGGAAAGCAGGTTGTCCCTGAATCCGTCAAAATATCGAATCACGTAAAATAACCGTGCACCAGCGACACCGGCTATTAGTGCGTAGAGTGCACCGTTCGTAACCAGATTGGGGTCTGGAGTGATGTTGCGGCTGAGCCTTCTTATCAGCCAGATAGCCACCACCAGGCCGATGACTATCATCAGGCCGTAACTTTTCAATGTCAAATTCGTAAAAGGTATCGTGAAAAGTTCCGGATGCATATCTTCGCCGCTCTTAAATTTAAGTTATAATCAGCCGTGAAGAAAATCTCAGGTCCGGCTGATTATATCGTTATTTTCGTCGAGGACAATGACTTTTGGTTTATGGGTTTTCGCCTCATCGGGGCTGTAAAGACCGAAGTTTATAATGATGACGGTGTCGTTTTTCTTTATCAGATGTGCTGCTGCGCCGAGGACAATAATTTTCTTCGAGCCGGGCTCGGCGGGGACAAGGTAAGTCTCGAGCCGGCTTCCATTGTCTATGTCGGCGACGATGACGGACTCATACGGCAGGAGCCCTGCGGCATCGAGAAGCTGCGAGTCAACGGCGAGGCTGCCGGGATAATGCAGCTTTGTTTCCGTGACTTTAGCACGGTGAATCTTGCTTTTTAACAGTTTTACAAGCATATCCTGCTATTAATCATTCAACAACAATTTATAGAAATCGAGGTTACATTATATATTACGATTTTGTTATGTCCAGCAGGATATTATCGATAAGTCTTGCGGGGCCGATTCTGACGGCGAGTGCTATGAGCACTTTGCGGTCGATTTTTTTTACCTTTTCGAGCGTCCGGGCATCGACGATTTCCAGGTAATCGATTTTTGAAGGGCCGGCCTTTCGGATAATCTCCTGCATTCGTTTGATGATTTTTTCAGGGTCGGTGACGCCGCTTTTAACCATTTTTTTTGCCTTTTGCAGAGACTGGTAAAGACATAGCGCCTGTTTTCTCTGCTTTGGATTCAGGTATTTGTTTCTGCTTGAGACGGCCAGGCCGTCAGGCTCGCGAATCGTCGGACAGACGACAATTTTGAGCGGCATATCAAGGTCGGTAACCATTTGCTTTATGACGACAGCCTGCTGTGCATCCTTCTGGCCGAAAAAAGCGATGTCCGCCTGAACAATGTTAAACAGCTTCACGCAAACGGTAGCAACACCTTTGAAATGGCCGGGACGAGAGCGGCCGCAAAGCGGCTCGGTTATTCTCTCGACGTTTACCGAGGTCAGATTCTCTGAATGGTACATCTGCTTGACGGAAGGATTAAAGACAAGAGCGACGCCGCCGGCTTTGCAGATTTGAAGGTCTTTCTTTATAGGCCTGGGGTATTTTTTGAAGTCCTCTTTGGGGCCGAACTGAGTAGGGTTGACAAAAATGCTAACGACAACAAAATCTGTTTTTTTTCTCGCAGCCTTTATGAGCGAGATGTGGCCGATATGCAAAGCTCCCATAGTCGGAACCAGACCGATACTTTTGCCGACCCGTCGTGCAGCGGCGATGTGCCTTCTAACTGATGCGATTGTATTTGCGACTTTCATCTCTCAAGCCTTCACGGTTTTTAACGGCTGAGGCGTTGGCTTTACATCTATATAGCACGTTATCTGCTTAGTTAAATGCTCAAAGTAAGAGCCATCTTCGTAATCAAGCTTTGAGGCATCAATTCGAATGACAGGTGAGGTTTTCCATTGCGAGAAGAGCCGCTGGTAATCGCCGTTAAGTGCTTCGAGCAAAGATAGCTCAAGAGCCTGCTCATAGCGACGGTTACGACGATGGATGCGCTCGAGACAATTCCGGGCTGTATCCGTCAGATAAATTACGAGCTCAGGTGCAGCAACCTTCGAGAACAAAGAACTGTAAATTCTGCTATATAACTCGAGCTGAATCTGGTTCAACTGACGGTTGGCATAGATAAGCTCCTTATCGAAGATATAATCGGTGATGTAAGTTTTCTGGTTCTGCAAGACATCAGGGGCCAATTGCTCGATTCTGTGAGTGAGAAAGAAAAGCTGTGAATCAAGGGCCAAATCTGTTTTGCCGGCATAGACTTCGGGCATAAAAGGATTTTTATCATAAGGCTCAAGCAGGAGTGTACCATCGAGTAAAGAGGCGAGCCTTTGTGCGAGGGTTGTCTTTCCGACGCCGATGATGCCGGCTATGCTGATTAGCTTAGGGCGAGCGGAATCCGGAACAAAGTCACAGCCGTTAAGCCTGCTTAGAAGTTCTCGTATAGAGACCTTCATAACGGGGTGCTCAAGTGCCGGATTCAATTCGCTCAGTCCCTTCAGGACAAATGAGCGGAGGTGCAACTGTGGATGAGGGATTGTAAGGCTCGTCTGACTGATTACTTCGTCACCGAAAAAGAGGATGTCCAAATCGATTGTTCTCGGTGACCATTTTACGTTTCTTGTCCGGCCGAGACCCGTCTCTATAGCTAAAGTTTTCGAGTGCAGCTGCTGAGCGGAAAGTGAAGTCTTTATTTCAGCGACGGAGTTGAGGTAGCTCGGCTGGTCGTCACCGGCAAGAGGAACTGTCTCAATCACTTCAGATGCACGAAGAAAATCGATATTATCGGTCTCAGCCAGTATTTTCAGAGCTTTGTCGATATTCTGCTGCCTGTCACCGAGATTACTGCCCAGGCCTATATATACTGTTTTAGCATCAGTCATTTTCAGATTTTCACCTTTGCAAAGCGGTTCATCGCTTCTTTGACATTATCCGGCTGAGCAAAAGCAGTAAGCCTTAAATAACCCTCGCCCGAAGGGCCGAAACCCGCGCCGGGCGTACCGACGACGTGGGCCTGATTCAACAGATAATCAAAAAACTGCCACGAGCCGAAGTCGTTCGGGGTCTTCAGCCAGATATACGGAGCGTTTATTCCGCCATAAACTTTGTAGCCGAGCTTTGTGAGAGAGCTTCTGATTAGCCTTGCATTTTTCATATATAAGTCAATTATTTTTTTTGTCTGCTTTTTTCCCTGCTCGGTATAAACGGCGGCGGCGGCAGCTTGTGAGATGTAAGAGGCACCGTTGAATTTTGTCGCGTGCCTCCTGTGCCAGATTGGATTTACGCCAACCGCCCTGCCGTCCTGCGTATAAGCCTTCAATTGTTTCGGGACGACGGTAAAGGCACACCTTACGCCGGTGAAACCCGCCGTCTTCGAGAAGCTTCGAAACTCGATGGCGACTTCCTTTGCACCCTCAATTTCGTAAATCGAGTGCGGGATAGCAGGGTCGGTAATGTAAGCCTCGTAGGCGGCGTCAAAAAAGATAACGGCTTTGTTTTCTTTTGCATAGGCAATCCAATCTTTGAGCTTCTCTTTAGTTGCGACGGCGCCAGTTGGATTGTTCGGAAAGCACAGGTAGATTAAATCGACCTTTCGGCCGGGCAGTGCAGGTATGAAACCATTCTCGGCTGTGCAGGGCATATAAACGATTTTTTCATACTGCCCCTTATCGTCTGCGGAGCCCGTTCTGCCGGCCATTACATTCGTGTCAACGTAAACGGGATAGACGGGGTCGGTAACGGCAACAGTATTGTGCGTATTGAAGATTTCCTGCAGATTGCCGGTATCGCACTTTGCGCCGTCACTGATAAAGATTTCATCTTTGTCGATTTCGACAGACCTGCTGTTGAAATCGTTTTTGATAACGGCGTCGATGAGAAAATCATAACCGTGGTCAGGGCCGTAACCTTTCAGGGTTTCGGCTCCTGCCATTTCGTCCACGGCCCTGTGCATAGCATCAATAACTGCAGACGGCAGCGGCTGAGTAACATCGCCAATACCCATACTGATTACGTCGGCCTTCGGATTTTTGGCTTTGAAGGCCTTAACCCTCCTTGCGATTTCAGGGAACAGGTAGCCGGCCTGCAGCTTCAGGAAATTTTCGTTTATTGCAGCCATTGCGTCCTTTCGCTAAATAATCGTCCTGTGCCTAATGCTAAAGCCAGAACAGGGATTTTATTATCACCGCGGCCCTAAGTCAATAAATAGATAAAGAATGAGTGTATCGATTTGCATATTTGGTATTGGACGGGAAGCATCGGGAGAAAAAACAGGCGCTGCGTAAAATAACTACTGCAGGTTTTTGCGGATAACGACAGCGGCAGCGAATGTTTTCTGGACATCGCCGGAAGTAACGGTCATAGAAATCTGGACGCTCTTGACGAAAGAACCGCCGATATTTCTGGTAAAAGTCATAGCGGCAACACCATCACATAGAAGATAAGTGTCGGTACTATTTTTTATCATATACAGCTTGTTCTGCGAAGAGTCGAACTGATAGGTGATGTCTTCGTTAGCGTCAGATATGAATGTGCACTCATTTGAAGGCGAGTCGGTTTCAACAGCCTCTGCGATTCGAAGCTGTGTTGTAATGAGTGTCAGGGCCTGGCGGGCCTTGTTGACGGCTTTGAAGACATCCTCGTTCATATTGTAGTTACTGACAGAGGCGTTAAAGGCAACGGCAACAGCGGTAATGAGCATAGCAGTAACCAGCAGAGAAACCAAAATCTCAACGAATGTGAAACCTGCAAGGCTTTTGCATTTATAAATTGTCCTATTGTATTTTATATTTTTCATTTTTTTAGTACCTTACCCTAATCCAGCTTTGTTCACCGATAAGTTTTGAGTTGAGGTAAACCTTTACGGTTACCCTGACGACAGGGCTGGTATGGTCCGTGACAGGCAGCGAGAAATTCGAGGTGTTCACATTCTGCACTGTAACCTGCTGGCTATAAGCAGAGAAGTTGTTTAACGTTTGCCTGTCGGCATTGATGGGCGGTGAGAAAGAGGCGTCGTCGAAATCGTCGATGTCGTCATAATCGGCAAGGGATGCCTCTTCCGGGCCGAATTGAGTCATACCATCTTCAGGGTCAATGACGTGTAACAGAGCAGTAAGCTCCTTCATCTGCTCAATCAGAAATTCTGCCGTTGAGATTTCGAGGCCTGCACTGTTTGAGTGGGTCAGGGCTCTGTTTGTTACGAGCAGAGCGACAACGGCAAGGCCAATCAGGAATATGGCGACCATAACTTCAATAAGAGTGAAAGCTTTATGTTTCATATAATCCTCATCAAACAAAAAATTTATTGTGTAACGAGGGCCGACATTTTGAAAATCGGTAAAATGATGCTCATCGCGATAAATCCGACCAGCAAACCCATAACAACAATCATAATGGGCTCTATCATGGAAGTAACAGCTTTGATAACAGTTTTGAGCTCCCTTGCATAAAAATCAGCAATGTTCCTGAGCACCTCGCTCATAGTACCCGAATCTTCGCCGCTTCTAATCATCTGGACGACATTAGGTGGCATTAAACGGTATCTGCTCAAACTTGTTGCGATTTTTTTGCCCTGTTTGACTTCGTTCTGCACTCCGAGCCACATATTTTTATAAATAGAGTTTCCCGAAATATGAGCTGTAATCGAGATAGTATCGAGGATTGGGACACCTGCGTTTGTGAGGACTCCCATAGTGTGCAGTGACCTTGTAATATACAGACTTCTGCAGAGGGTTTTTATAATAGGTAATACGAGTTTTGTTTTGTCCCACCATAGTCGCCCTTTATGAGTATTAATAAAGTAATAAAAGGCGACGCAGAGTCCTGCCAGCGCCGGAACCAGAAGATACCAGAAACTTCTGAGAAAAGCGCTGCTCGCCATCAGGACTTTCGTAGGAGCGGGCAGCAAATGCTCTTTTCCGGCAAAGATAGCGATGAATCTCGGCAGGACAAAACAAAGCAGGAAAATTGTGACGACGACAGCCATAACGGCGATGATAATGGGATAAACCATAGCACCTTTGACCTGGGAGCGGGTCTCGTTTTCCAGGTCGAGATACCCGGCGAGCTTTTCCAGCATTTGACTCAAAGAGCCGGAGATTTCAGCGGCGGCTACCATATTAATGTACAGGTTGCTGAAAACATCCGAGTGTGCCGCCAGGGCCTGCGAAAAACTGTCACCACCCTCAATTCTTTTTTTCAGGTCGTGTACAATGACGGCGAATTTCCGGTTCTTTTCCTGCTCTGCAATAGATTCGAGCGCATCCTGAATGCTGATGCCGGCGCGTACCATAACAGACATCTGATTTGTAAAGTTGAGGATATCTTTTCTGCTCGGGCCAAACTCGACTCTGAACTTGCGTATCCTGCTTATCACAGTTTCCATAACCCTGTCTCCCACAAAAAGGTCAAGGCATCAATCAGAAGACACTATAGCGCTAAGATTCTGCCAAAACCTTCTTTTTAGAATTATCAATACTTTCTGAGCCCTCGGTAAAAATCTTATTCATCTTTACAGGATTTGTTGACCTCGCGATGGCTTCCTCTTTATCTATGTAGCCCTTGAAGAAGAGCGTAGCTATGCTGTAATCCATAGACTGCATACCGATTCTTCTCGAGGTTTCAATTACATTCTGTATCTCGTAAATACGGTTTTCGCGGATACAGTTTCTAACGGCAGAGGTGCAAAGGAGAATCTCGGCTCCCGGAACCATACCGGGCTCATCGATTCTTCTGAAAAGGGTCTGCGAGATAACAGCCTGCAGAGTATTTGCAAGCATAGTCCGAATCTGGTTCTGCTGCGTGGCGGGGTAAATATCCACGATACGCTCGATTGTCTGAGAAGCGTTGACGGTATGCAGGGTGCTGAAGACGAGGTGACCGGTTTCGGCGGCAGTGATTGTCGAGCTCGTGGTCTCGAGGTCCCGCATCTCACCGACCATAATGATGTCAGGGTCCTGCCTGAGGACGTGTTTCAGGCCGGATGCGAACTCCAGGCAGTCGGAACCGATTTCACGCTGCTCTATCATACACATTTTGTTTTCCAACAGGTACTCAATCGGGTCTTCGAGGGTAATAACCCTTTTCCTGTATTTTGTATTTATGGCACCGACCATAGAAGCAAGTGAGGTGCTTTTTCCCGAACCGGTATGGCCGGTCACAAGGACAAGGCCTCTCGGCAGGTCAACGAGCTCAGAGACAATCGGCGGCAGGTTCAAATCTTCGATGAGCGGAACCTGGTTGGGAATAATCCTGAAAGCGATGGCGATAGTATCACACTGGTAATGCGCATTGACCCTGAAGCGATGTCCATCATCGAGGAAGGTTGAGAAATCGAGGTCTCTTCTTCGCTCAAGGTCCTCGAATCTATCCGGCCCAACCATATCGAGTACCATTTTTTTTGCATCATTATCAGTTACGCAGTCGAAGTCCATCTCAAACAGCTCGGTATTCCTGCGCAGTATCGGTGGCATACCGACATTGATATGGACGTCACTTGCACCCTGCTCAATAGCCTTTGCCAAAATATCTTTAATGTTCATAATCTCACTCCTTCTATCTCTGCCGTTTTAAGTTTCATTATTTCTATGATATATTTTCCACGAATACCTCATCTTTATTTTTTCCATATATTTCGGTGACACGGAGAACCTCTTCCATAGTCGTTATTCCTTTTTTCACTTTGTCAATGCCGTCGTCAAAGAGAGTGGTGCCGTTGTTTTGACAAAAGGCACGGCGCATACCATTTACAGAAGGGTCTCCGTTTATGATGCTTCTGTAGTTTTCGTCGATGACGAGCATTTCATAAATACCGATACGTCCGAGGTAGCCCGAACCCCTGCACTTATCACAACCCACACCGTGCAGGAGCTGCTGCGGTTCGATACCGGCTCTTTCGACATAAACTTTCATCTGCTCAGTTACCTGATAAGGCTGCTTGCAATCCGGACAAATCTTTCTAACGAGTCTCTGAGCAAGAACGCCGTTCAATGAGGCGGAAATCAAATATGCCTCGATACCGATATCAACCAGTCTGGTAATGCTGCTGGGTGCATCATTAGTATGCAGAGTGGAAAGGACGAGGTGGCCCGTCAAAGCAGCCTGGACAGCAACTCTTGCGGTCTCATTGTCACGGATTTCACCGACCATAATGATATCAGGGTCTTGTCTCAGCAGGCTTCGCAGCGCCGAAGCGAAGGTCAGTCCGATTCTTTCGTTTGTCTGAACCTGATTGCAGAAATCGAGCTTGTATTCGACGGGGTCCTCGACGGTCGAGATATTAAGGCTGTTTCCATCCATCATGTTTAAAGCCGAGTACAGGGTCGTGCTTTTACCTGAGCCCGTTGGGCCTGTGACAAGAAAGATTCCGTGAGGCATAGCAATTTGTTTTTTGAAGGTCTCCATTGCGTCGGGCTCCATACCCAACTGTTCGAGGCCTCTCACAATAGATTTGCTCTCGAGGATACGTATAACAACTTTCTCGCCCATACTCGTCGGCAGTATAGAGACACGCAGGTCGACATTTTGCCCGCCGATGATAACAGAGATTTTACCGTCCTGGGGCAGTCTTCTTTCGGATATGTCAAGGTTTGACATAATTTTTATACGCGAGACTATAGCGGGATGCATCTGGAGAGGGGACTGCATTGTCTCGAAGAGAACGCCATCTATACGATTTCGTATTTTAGTGAACTTTACCTTCGGCTCGATATGTATGTCACTTGCACCGTCGTGGACGGCGTTGCTGATAAGATAATTAACGAATTTAATAACGGGAGACTGGCCCGCCATTTTTTCGAGGTCTTCAAATTGATTTTCCTCTTCGCGCACCAGCTCGACCTCTCCCATATCGCTGATAAGCTCATCGACGTTGTAATCAGCTCTTCCGGCCTCGCTGAAAGAGCTGCAGACGTTCTCAATATCTTCCGGTGTACAGACAATGGTTTTGATGTTCATATTTGTCTGTCTTTTTACATCCTCGAGGACAAAGACATTAGCCGGCTCAGAGGTAGCGATAAGCAGGCAGTCCTGCTCAATACCGACAGGAACAACATTGTTGCTTTTGATGAAATTGAGGTCGAGTTTTTCAAATGCGAGCTTGTTCACTTTTTCCGGGCTGATTCGCCGGAATTCCATTCCATACATAGACGCCTTGGCTTTTAAGATATCCTCGGCAGTGACAAGGCCTATTTTTAAGAGCGCCTCTTCCGGATTTTGAGCTTCGCCGCCGGCATTTCGACCGGCAGTCTGCCTTATATCCTTGTGCTGCTCGGCTGTAATGATTCCAATATTCAGCAGGGCATCGATTATATCATTGACTGCCGAAGGTGTATTCTGCTGCGGAGAATCATCAGGAAAATACAGCTCACTAAGCCCCGGTATAGAGTCGTACTCATCAACTACAGGCGATCCGGAGCTGTTTTGACCTTGTGTATTTTTTCTAAAAGATAGTTTCATTTATCCGTTTCTTTTTCAGAGCAAAGCCGTTTTTAATAATTAACCAATCTAAGTACCAGTTCAGTTTCGTTTGATTTGAGTTTGACGTAATTTTCGGTAATTTCACACACCTTAAAGTTTTTTATGTAATCACCTTCGTAAAGGATTTTATCATCAATCATACAGCACCATTTTGCATCATCATTTCCCGTGCTCATTATGCTGAACAACTGCAAATTATCGACGCTGTAACCGTCAAGCAGGGAGTGCAGGCCTTCGTTACCCTCGTCCAGGCCGTGCAGAAACTTATCTATTTTAAAGGGATTTTTGATAAGCCGGCCTACAGGAACCTGAGGAGTTTTGCTGAATTCATAGAACTTTTTTATGATTTTATCCATTTTAGACGACATTTCCGTTCTGAAACCGACACCGCCCAGACGAGCAACAATAACGTCAATTTTGGCCTGTTCAACGTCCGGCACTGCTGCTTCAGATTCCTGCGGAGTTCCCTTTTTTATCATAAACAACAGTGACAACAAACCTGCCCCGATAAGTGCGGCAAGCAAAATTGTACTTTTCTGCAGCTTTTTACCCTGTGTATTTACGGTGAAATATTCATCCTGCTTTTGCCCTTTATCATCCGGCGGAGCAGATTTTTCGGCTGTGTCTTTAGACTTTTGGTCTTTCAAATCATCGTCCTGCTTCTCTTGTAAGAAATCCAACATAATCACAACTCCAAAAATTCACTTTTCTCATTCCTCTTAAGAAATACATGCGACTAAATCGCCGGCTGAAAGAAAATACTAACAATAAAATCAGCAACGACCTGGCCTTCGCCTGTACTTTGCTTTTTCAAGTCAAGTTTCCTGATTTTCATAATTCTCGGCAGCCTCTCGATCTCGAGCAGAAAGGAGTAAAAGGAATTAAAATTTCCGACGAGCTGCATCTGCAACGGCTGCTCGATATAACCGCTGTTACTCTTTTTAGCGAGGGTACGAATGGTCTTTGGTTCAAGACCCTCCTTCTGAGCGATAACTGTTACCTGCTCAAGAACTTTATGTATCTGGCTTGTCGGCGGGATTCTGCTTTCGAAGAATTCGACGGCCTCCTGCAGCATCCGGAGCTGCTCGTTGAGGTCCTTTGCGGCATCAACCGCCTGTTCGAATTCAGCAAGCCTTGCAGCCTTTGTTTCAAGCCGAGACTTCTGGTCCGAGAGAGCTTTATTTGCCGGCCTGATCATATACTGATAGGCAAGATAAGTAATACCGACAACTATTAAAAAAAAGAGAAATTTTCTTAAACCGCTGGACATAACTGTTCCCTTCACAGAATATTCTTGAAACTGATATCACACACCACTATCAGAGATTAACTTCACATCTTCGGCCGTAAGTTCGACATTAGTGTTCAGCATAGCTGTGAGCTTGAAATGCCTGAACTTCTGAGAGCTTTTTGATTTCGTGTTTTTAGTCTCAAATTCCCTTGATTCGACAAGAGTAACATTCGTAATAAGCAGTGAGTTTCCGAGCCGCTCGATGTAAGAGGCAACTTCGAGGTCACTCGGCGCGATGCCCTCTATATCTATATGTGTTTCCAGTCCTTTTTCAAGGGACTGAGTTTCAACAGAAGCTTTTTCACCTGAGGCTTTCAAAGACTGATACTTTGTTGCAGTTGAAGATGTATTTCGAGATGTGCCCTTGGATTCCTTCTGGTTAAGGTTTAACTTCAGCAGAGACACGCCGCTCGGCAGATTATTCGTCAGGGAGGCAAGCAGCAGACTCTTTGAGACTGGCTCAATCAGCTCGGCAGTTAAAAGAGCCCTGTTCCACATCTGATTTCTCCTGTCCTGAAGCCGCTGAACTTTTTTTATTTCTTCCTCTCTTTGAGCGAGCTCGCTGTCAACTATCTTTTCCCTGTCATTGAGCATTTTCTTGCGGAATTTGATGGTAAAAAAGGAACCAGAAAGAGCCACCATCACAACAACAAAAAGGAAAATGTAAATTAAATTCATTCTTTTCGACTCGTTGTTCCGTACATAATCATCAGGTACAAAATTTATATTAATCATTATTCAGCCTCATTTTTTAAGAAGAAAGGCTAAGACCAAAGGCGGTAGCCCAGTTTATCTGACAATTTCTCCTGTCAACGTCCATCTGGCCGTTGTTCAACACCTTAACAGCAGACAAACAGTCACCAACGTGAGCGGCAATATTAATTTTTTTTGCGATTTTCTGATATACATCCCTCTCGACGAACGCCCCCGAGATGAAAACAACCCTTTCTATCGTTGCTTTTTTGTACATAGAGGCAAAATGTTTTTTACACGCTTCGAGCTCGAGAGCCAGCCTCGAAAAATCCTCGCTCTTTTTCAATTGTTTTATTCCTATGCGAATTGAGCGGGCGAACAGCAAATTCTTGTGTCTGCAGATAACAACATTTGTAATATTACTGTCGAGGTCAATTAGCATAACGACGGTCTTAAGGTCGGCCTGACGTCTTCCAAAGAAACGGTTGTAACTGTTTGTAAGGGCAAGAGGCCAGACACCCAAAGTTTTTATTCTGAGGTTGGCCTTCTCATATATAGCCAGATGCCTGTTTATTTTTTCTCTCTCGGTAGCAACGACGACGACGTTATCATCCTCGGCGGTGATGTATTTGACCAATGCCTGGTCGGGAGAAAACGGCAATCTTTGCTTCACTTTCGAAAGAATAACGTCATCTAAATTTCGGCCTTCACTTTTCGGCAGTTTAATATGGTCGATAAAAACATCGGCGGCCGGTATAGAAGCAATGATATCTCTATTGAGGAATTTATGTTTTGTAGCAAGCAACTGTAAGGTTTCGATGGCCCATTTCTGCCAATCGCTGCTTCCAGGCTGAATATGTGACGGACACTCTTCGCCGGCACCAGCGATGAGCACAAGACCGTCACGAGTTTCCTTAAGCTGAGCGACCCTGACGGCATCATTACTGATATCGATACCGACCGGGTAAGTATTATTTTTCAAAAAACCAAACATAATATACCATCCAAAGCGCACACGTCTCAGGCGAGCGGATGCTACAGCTCGGAGACAATTACGTTTACCTTATACATAATCGTCCAAAAACAGGGCTATATTAGAAGCCTAAAAGGCTGCCCCTAAGCCTATTTATAAAGCTCCAACATAAAATATATGAAAAAAAAACTGAGCCTGCCGGTAAGAGAGAAAAATAATTCTTACAAGTTTGCAAAAAATTTTAACCACCGAACGGCAAGACCGATAAAAGATGGAGGTTCAGGCATTTATTAAAGAAAAAGCATACAACAGGTCCGGCTGAGAAAAACAACGGCGAGGCCTGCTGACCAGGCTCATCTGCTTTTATTTTCCATACAATATTTTTAACAGGATATAAAATCAGGGTAATTAAAAATAAAGTTTTCCGGGTTCGAGCCTAAGCAGAGTCTGATAAAAGAAGCGCCTGAAAATCCTTAAAAAAGCCGAATTTTATGGGGCATCGGCAACATCCCGCTAAAAATCCCTGATTTAACGATAAAAAGGCTGTTCTACACTTTGCCCGTATCGCTAAAGAAGACATTTAAGGCTGCCGGTAACTTAATAAGAAATGAGCGGGCCCTGCTCCGACGGGACAGGAGCTATTCACTTTTAAGCTTCCTCGTCATTAAATCCCCGATTGCTTTGTGGACGGGTTTATTTTCAAAGAGAACCTGGTTGACAGCCTCCGCAATCGGCATTTCAACATTATATTTTTTGGCGAGCTCGATAACAGATTTGCAGGTTGTAACGCCTTCTACCACTGAGTGAGTAGCAGCCAGTGCGTTGTTTCTGTCCAGCCCTTTACCAATCCTTTCACCGAAGGAGCGGTTTCTTCCCTTTGGAGAGATGCAGGTTGTCACGAGGTCACCGAGTCCGGTCAGGCCGGCAAAGGTTTGCGGTTTCGCTCCGCAGGCGATGCCGAGCCGTGTTATCTCGGCAAGTCCCCTGCTCAGAAGAGCGGCTTTTGCATTGTCACCGGCACCGATACCGTCAACGATTCCCGCGGCTATGGCGATGACGTTTTTGCAGGCTGCCGCCAGCTCGACACCGACAAGGTCGGTATTCGTATAGAGGCGGAGCCAGTCAGTACTGAAAGTAAATTGAATCTTCTTTCCGAGTTCGTCATCCTCAGATGCGACGCAGGCTGTAGCCGGCAGCTTCCTTGCAAGCTCGTCAGCTATGGTCGGACCGGAAAGAACCGCAGTTTTAAGCTGCGATTTACCAGCTGTGAGTACAGGCCCAAGGACATCTGCAATGATTTGTGTCGGCCTGAATAAAGTTTCATTCTCGATTCCCTTCGCAACCGAAACAATCGGGACAAAAGGGAAATATTTTTTGAGCCTCTCAAAAACACTCCGTATAAACTGGCACGGCACCGCGCAAACGATTAAACCGCAACCGGCAAATATGCGGTCGTCGGCGGGCTCAAAGCCGATACTGTCCGGCAGCTTATAACCGGGCAGAAACCTGACATTTTCGCGCGACTGCTCGATTTGCTTTAGCTGGGCGGCATCATATCCCCATACTCTGACAGGTACATTCTTCTCCGCCAGCAGCATCGCCAGCACCGTAGCCATCGCACCATCGCCGATTATGGAAATATTCTTAAACATTCCAGCATTAAAACAGCACCGAGGCAAAATTGCAACAACCTGCTTACTATTTATTCTCAACCACGAATTTGCACGGATTTTCGCAGACTGAAATTGATTCTCTGTTTTTTGACACTGATTAACACGGGATTTACACTGATTCTTTTATATTTAGCCTGCCGTTTCACCGCAGGTCTTTTTATTTTCAACCACTAATTAACACGAAAATACACGAATAAATTTCAGACGGGATTGTCAAACTGATAATAAATCAAATCCTGAATTGTCTCTACTTCCCTATCTTGCATAACATTACATAACCATTAACGAACCTTAACGCATATATATTGTTCTTTGATATGGGTATTCATGTATCTACCTTTTGAAGTAGAACTTAGTAAATTATCATATTCATGTTTAGGTACATTAGAGTATTGATAAATACTACCTGTATTGAATTCTACTTCCAATACTTTTGTGTTTACATCATATCCTATCGATTTTATGTTGCTTGATTTAACTCTGATCCTTTGCATATGCTCTCCTTTTTTTACAATTGTATCTTCTGAGCGAATCTAATTATTTCTGAACATAATCGCATTAATGAGACTGACTTTTTTTCTTTTTTCCAAAGTTCTTCAAGAGTTCCCGCTATCAGAATCTTGTTTTTTCTCTTAACACCATCGTGCAATCCGAGATCTTGCCTAACTTTATTCTCGGCCTCAAGCCAGATATCTGCTCCGAAATCTGAATGAATTGTTTCATCAATTCTATTAGGCCACACAACCACTCCATTACCCCATATTATGTCTTTTGGTAAAGGATCGTGATCTGGAGAGGAACATAATCTCAAAATGCACCCATTGTCTTTCTCATATTCTTTTCTTTTTGTTTCATCTTTTTCAACTTCATCCCCATCTGCATCAAAAATCACAAAGAACGGAATTTCCATTTCTAGGGCTATTGCAACTAGTCTACTTAAATTCTTTTTACCATCTGCTATAATGAAATGGCATCCAAGTCTCCGAAATTCGGTCATTTCTCCACTCATGTCTAATTGTGTTGCCAAATATGCAACATCTTCTTGTCCCTCGACTAAAACCGGCAATGCAGAAAAAAACAATTCTCTCTGAGAAGGTTGCATTATCTGCGAAACACGAGCCATTAGTGATGTATGTAATTTTGGTTTTTCTCCAAGAGCTGTGCTAATTCGGTTCTCTAATTTATTATAGTCTGAATGGCTTACTTTTGATAATCTCCCACCCCGAATCTTGCGCACCATGCGTACGTTTTTAAATCCACGGCTTGATACAAAATATGGGCTATGGGTTGTTACAATTACCTGTGCATTGTTTTCTGGAATTGTAAGTTTCTCTAATACATCAGCAAGATGCTGTGCCTGAGGAGGATGCTGATATAACTCAGGTTCTTCAAATCCTAATAACAACTTAGGACCACCTTTTTCTTCGTTACCAGCTAATTCGTGAAGCAAAGAAACCATGAATCCTCTTTGTAAACCATGTCCTGCTCTCGCCACCTCTCCAATAAATTCTCCATCACCAATCAATGCGCGTGCCCTAGGGTCACTGATTGCTATTGATTTCTTTGGATCATAATGCCATTTTAGTTCCAATCGCGCCCTTGCGTCTGCATAATCTCTCAAACGCTTCTCTATGCTTAACTTCAAATCATTAAGGGCAGATTTTTGTTTCTCAAGAATTTCTTCATATTTAACTTGCAAATTGCTTTTCATCTCTTCTATTTCTTCAGTGAAATCTAACTTTACTCGTACTGTTCTTGCTAGTAATCTTCCCAAGGCCGTTTGGCTTGCTTCATCTTGTTCTGTTGACGCATCCTTTACTGCTGGAATATATACCCACTGTACATACTTAGATAATAAGTTTGCTCCTCTGGTGAATCCGTAGAATTCATTATTATCCTTAATAATCTCACAAAGGTCATCATGCTTTTCTTCGAATTCGTGTAGCGCTTGTGTCATCGCAACCTTCGTATTTACTGCCGGTAATTCAAGATAGGTCTTTCGTATGTTGTTGTATATGCTTCTAAGTTCTGCAACTAAAGCACCTTTACCTTGGGCTTCAAAAAAAATAGCAAAGTCCTTCATTACACGTCTATAGCCATGTTGTTTTACGGGAGCAGTACCTGTCTCTCCATCCCAAATTGCTTCTGCGCATGCGATGAGTTTGTTTTGTCTATAGTAGTGTTTGAAGTCTTCTTGTGCTTCTTGAGATAGGTTCTCAAAAGTTAATGTTATTCTTACCGGCTTTTCTTTGTATTTATGATGAAAATCTTCTTCTGTCAGACTTAAAACGTCTGTTACCGTTGAAGCGTTCTCCCTAAAGAAAACATTTAGTGCCATTAACACAGCGGATTTACCAGACCCATTTGGCCCGACCAAGCATGTGTAATCATCAAATTTAATAGACTCATTTTCAAAAGATCTAAAATTCTCTATTTTTAACTCTGTAAGTTTCATATTCCTTCTACCTTTTATATTTATTTCTTTTTCATTCGTTTTGATCTCTTTATATAAATAGCTTTTATCTAACTATATTATCACTAATCCTTATCCTTTTTCAACAGCAAAATATTTTCTTTTTTAATTCAATAAAGTCCGTGTAAATCCGCGGTGAGATAAGACTTATTTCGCTGACTTATAGATATAAGCAATGTAATTGCTTATGTGTTTAAGGAAAGTTTGCGTTGGAAGCTCGCTTACAAAAGCAATCTTGACGATAAACACCTAAGTCAGCTAAATAAATCAGTGTAAATCCGTGAAATCCGTGGTTGCAAAATAATTTTTTATTTTATTGATAAATCGGCCTGAATTAGTATAATTCTTTTGTGTGTTAGAAAACACACGTAACGCGGAGCACCGCACGTTTCAGAACAGCAGTTCACGTCAAATATAATTGTAAATTCTTATTTACTAAGGATTTATAAATGGAATTAACCAATAACCAGTTAACTAATTCACCTGTCCTGAGCAACGTCGAAGGACCAATTAACCAACAGTTCGTTGTATTATCCTGTCAATCCTGTCAAAAAGTATCTCTACATTTGTCGAGAGAACTCTACAAATCAAACCTTTTTATGCAAAACAAAGCCAATTTTAAAAATGACCAAATGCCTGTAACTGCTTATTATAGAAGTGGTTATGGCAATTATGGGCTTATTTTCCGCCGAAAAAACAAAGCCAAACAAAGCCAATTCAAACCCAATTTTAGCCCAAAATTGGCTTTGTTTTACAATGAAATCTTCGCTTTTGCGAAAAATAGAAAAGGATGGATAATTCAGAATCTACTCTTTGATAGTCAATTGTACCGGCTGGAGTTTTTTGAGGGCTGTAAGCTGGTTTTGGCCCAGCTTTGCATCTACCAGGACGTAACCATCGTGATATTGCTGCTCGAGGATAACAGCGTTGGCCCGCAGAAAGCTTTGTATTTTTCCATCGGCTGGGCTGCTCCTGACCTGAATAAGGATTTGCCGGCCTGTGAATTTTTCAAGGACAATTTCAGTCAATTTCTCCAGGCCGGTACCGGTTTTGGCAGATACGGTGACGGCATCGGGGTACAAGGTCTGCAGCATTTCCAGCCTGCCGATATCGTCCAGTATGTCAACCTTGTTAAGAACGTCGAGAACAGGCTTGCCGCTGCAACCAATCTCTTTAAGGACATTCTTTACGGAATCAATCTGCCTTACCACATCGGGATTCGAGACATCGACAACGTGCAGCAGCAGGTCGGCCAGGACAGCTTCCTCAAGGGTTGCCTTAAAAGAAGCGACGAGGTGATGAGGCAGATTTTTTACGAAGCCGACGGTGTCACTCAAGAGCACTTCCAGGCCTCGCTCGAGAGTCCACTTTTTCGTTCTCGTATCGAGAGTGGCAAAGAGTCTGTCCTCAACCAAAACGTCGGCATCGGTAATTTTATTGAGCAGTGTGCTTTTACCGGCGTTTGTGTAACCGACGATACAAATTTTGAACAGCTCTTTCCTGCCACTGATTTCCCGCAGCTTTCTTTTGTCGATATTTACGAGCTGCTCTTTCAGCTCGGCGATTCTTTTCTTGACGATTCTTCTGTCGATTTCGAGCTGCTTTTCGCCGGTACCTCTGGTGCCGATGCCGCCTACGACTCCTGCGGCGGTTGCGCCGCCGGCACCTGCAACGCTGTCAAGGTGCGACCACATTCTCGTCAGACGCGGATAGGTGTATTCGAGCTGGGCGAGGTCAACCTGCAGCTTTGCCTGCCTTGTTTTCGCACGGGTGGCGAAGATGTCGAGGATGAGCTCGCTGCGGTCAATGACCTTTTTCTTGATAATCTCCTCGAGGTCGCGAATCTGGGCCGGCGAGAGGTCATTATCAAAGATGACGACATCTGCTTTGAATCTTTTTACCCTCTGTGCGAGCTGTGCGGCCTTTCCCGTACCGATATAGAGAGCGGGATTTATACGGCGGATTTTCTGCTGGAACCTGTCGACGACGACGGCACCGGCACTTTCCGCAAGAGCGGTAAGCTCGGCCAAATCATCACCACCGCCATCTTTGGGCAGGACGGCAGCGACCAGAATGGCCCGCTCCCTGCTGACTCTCAAGGTTTGTCTGAATTTTTCCAACTGCAAAACCTTATCAATAAGCCGAGGAAAGAATCTTTAGTATTTTACCAAATTTGCCTTTATTACTCAAGATAAGGCATTATAATCAATTAATTCAAGGGGTCGGGGAGCAGAAATGACGGCCTGGCAGGCCAAAAAGTCTGTGCATTTGTAGAAAAACAGCAGAATAAAAAGTTTTTAGCTTTAAAAAAATATTTTTTTTATTAAAATGAAATGTCTTTATATTTTCGCCGAGAATATGAAGATAAGGTATATTTAAGTTAAAAAGTATTGTCATTAGAGCAGGGAGAGCTATTTTATATGCTGAAAGTCAAAGCTCGAGCGGGCGAAAGCGTGCAGCAGATGATGAGACGCTTCAAGAAGTTGTGCGAAAAGGAAGGCTTGATACGTGATATTAAGCGGAACAGCTATTACGAGAAGCCATCCGAAAAAAACCGCAGGCGAATGCGAAAAGCCAAGCGCACAGCCAACTTCGTTTTCACAAGTAAATAATAATTTTTAACAAGTAAAAACCAGAAAAAGTTATTTACAAAACTTCAATCAGGCAGCCGTGCACGGCTGCCTGATTTTTTTTTTACAACCGCCCTTTCCCACGACGGTAACAAAAAGGTAACAAAAACCGCAAGAAACTGTAACGTTAAACATAAGGATTCGAGACTTTTTCAGAAATTTTGCAGTATTTTGTAAAAATTCAGTAAAAAGATGTAACTTTCTCTTTGTTTTTGCGTCTATAACTATAGAGAATAATAAGTGAGTTAACAGAAACGCAATTTCATTAAGGGCCCGAAAAAGTTTATGATGCAAACGGGAGGAACAGTTATGGCAATTAATGGAAAATCAGATACGCAAGTATTAAATGCGATAAGTGATATTGAAGACAACTGCAAAGATATCGAATGCCCCAAAAACTTCGAATGCTATAAGACGAAATTTTCCAAGCTGGGACAGGTTAAAAATCACGGCGAAGAAAATTTTCTCGAATGTCTCGAAGAACACGCCGCTGAATGCTCTTTTTCACTTCCGTGTGTAAATAAATATTATTGTCTGTGTCCTGTTCGAATAGACATAGCAAACAGGCTGAACTTATAGCATAAAAATTTCTACATTCTTCTGTAACTTCATATCTGCACTGCGTGGGGCGGCCGGCACAAGGCATTTTTCTTAAGGTTTAAATAAGCTTGATAAAGAAGCTCGTATAGCTAAAATAGTTGCGCTGGTTCGTCAAAACTCTTTGTTCCGAAGAGTATTTCGAATTTTGGAGCAGTGGCTGAGCGGCTGAAAGCGACGGTCTTGAAAAACTTCTTGAAAAAGTAGTTCTTACGCAAATATCGCTGATTTCAGAACTTAGCAAGTGGTAGATATCATATCTTTTAGTAGATATTGCATCTTTCGGTTGTAGTTTTTCACCACGTTTCGACCAGTAGTCAGAGAGCGTAAGTGCCTGCCAAAAGCATGCTGGCGAAGAGGGCGAGATTTGATTTGCCCTCTTTTTGTAAGCTTATGAAAGGCCTGTACTTAAACCTTAATTCCAATAATTCCAAAAAGTTAGACTCTCTTATTTCTCTACTATTAAAACACGATTTTTTACTATCCTAAACGCCCTTTTTAAGGGCACTTTTAAGAGCAGTAAGAAAAACCTGTGCTTTTAAACAATAGCTATATTTTAACAGAAATTCAACAATTTAAAGTCTTTGTCTCATTATTGCCAAAGCCGTACAATTAATGATGCATTTTCTGATAATAAGCTAATAAATGTTGTATCACCTTCAATTTTTATAAAAAGATGTAAGTTATTTATAGAAAAATAGGTTATTTAAATACAACTTGAATACGTATAAAATATCAAATATCCGATAATCTTCTTGACTTATTTGATATTCAGCAATATAAAGTCAAATTAGTATAAAATCATTGATTTTGGAGGAAATCGCAATGAGAAATGTTTGTAATTATTCACGTCTTATTTGGTGCATTACTTTAATTTTTTCGTATAACTTTTTGATCAATCCATTCTTCAATACGGTTTCAGCTACATCTGATTCAGCAAAGATTGGCGTTATGCTTGGTGGTGCGGTTTCACATAAATTATTCGCCGATGCTGCTTGGCGTGATGAATATGGTTTGAAGGTTCTGTCACCAGCACTACAAAGGCTGGGGGAAGATGCTCCTGGTACATATGATACGGATTGCGGCAATCTTATGGAAATCCAGTACCCGGATGTAGAAGTCTGGGACGAAGGCTCAAG
>CAYXGT010000021.1:0-31325 GCA_964464635.1 uncultured Pirellulales bacterium
TACCAGTGAGACTATCATTAACCATGCTATAATTCAACATACAAGAACACAGAGAGGTTGCTGACTTGGTGTACTCATAAAAAACTTCTTATGAAAATAAACTTTCAGCGAAGATTTTCACTCGTCCACAAGAACGCTTTAACGTTCTTTATTCTAAGTCAGCAGGAATTTCGATTTTTATTCAAGATTGATGGGGGAAAAGAAGTGAAAACAATCGCTTGACAGGGGATAGAGGTTTTCGGATAATTTCAAGTGTTTTTTTATATTTGGAGATAATCTATGCCTTTACCGGATAAGGTTTTACAACTAATCGAGAACTTTGAGCGCAACATAGAATCATATAAGAACCAATCTTATAACGAGACACAGCTCCGCCGGGAATTCATAGACCCTTTCTTTGAGTCTCTCGGCTGGGACGTATCGAATAAAGCTGGCTATGCACCGGCATATAAGGACGTTATTCACGAAGATGCAATTAAAGTAGGCTCGGCAACGAAGGCTCCGGATTATTGTTTTCGCATAGGCGGAGCGCGTAAATTTTTCCTCGAAGCAAAAAAACCATCAATCGATATAAAAGGCGACCCGCATCCCGCTTACCAGTTAAGACGCTATGCCTGGAGTGCAAAACTGCCTCTTTCAATCCTGACCGATTTCGAGGAGTTCGCGGTTTATGACTGCCGGATAAAGCCAAAACAAAATGACTCGGCCTTTGCAGCAAGAATTATGTACTTCACATACAAACAGTACAAAGATAAATGGGAAGAAATCGAGAAAATATTCGGCAGAGAAGCGATTCTGAAAGGTTCGTTCGATAAATACGCCGCGGCCGCCAAAGGCAAACGGGGTACAGGCACTGTCGATATCGAGTTTCTGAACGAAATAGAAGAGTGGCGCAGTATGCTTGCGAGAGTAATCGCTCTCAGAAACACCTCTTTATCAGTTAGCGAGATAAATTTCACCGTCCAGCGTACTATCGACAGGATAATCTTCCTTAGAATGTGTGAAGACAGAAGTATCGAAAATTATGGCCAGCTTTCAGCATTATCGAACGGTTCAGATACCTATCAAAGACTGTTTGACGTTTTTCAAAAAGCCGATGCAAAATATAATTCAGGCCTTTTCCATTTCAAAAAAGAAAAAGACAGGGAAAATCCCGACGAGTTGACTCCGAATGTTATCATCGATGACAAAGAATTAAAATGGATTCTTCATAGCTTATATTACCCCCAATGCCCCTATGAATTCTCCGTCCTTCCGACGGAAATCCTCGGCAACGTCTATGAGCAATTCCTCGGAAAGGTCATCACACTCACAAAAGCGCATCGTGCACAAATCGAGGAAAAACCCGAAGTCAAAAAAGCAGGCGGCGTTTACTACACTCCTTCTTATATCGTCGATTACATCGTCATAAATACGGTCGGCAAACTCTGCGAAGGTAAAACTCCGAAACAACTTGAAAAAATAAAAATTCTCGACCCAGCCTGCGGCTCAGGCTCATTTCTGCTCGGAGCATATACATATCTTATAAATTATATTCGCGACTGGTACGTAGAAAATGACCCCGCTAAACACACCAAACAAATCTACCAGGGCAAAGGCGGCCAGTGGTTTTTAACGATTTCTGAAAAGAAAAAAATAATTCTCAATAATATTTTCGGCGTTGATATCGACTCACAGGCCGTCGAAGTTACTAAACTTTCACTGCTTCTAAAAACCCTCGAAGGCGAAACAAGCGAGACTATAGGCCAGACCTACAAGATGTTCCACGAAAGAGCCTTGCCCGACCTATGTAATAATATTAAGTGTGGCAACTCCCTCATAGGCCCGGATTTCTACGATAATCTCGAACCCGAGCAAATCACTGATGAGCTTCGCCATCGTATAAACGCCTTCGATTGGCAAACCGAATTCCCCGAAATCTTCAGCCGCAAAAATCCCGGTTTCGACGCCGTCATCGGCAATCCGCCGTATGTTCGAGTTAGACAAATCAAGAACGATGATCCTAGGGTAGCATATTATTTAGAAGAAAAATACAAATGTGCTGTTCATGTTTGGGATATTTATTTATTATTCTTTGAAAAAGCTATATCCTTGTTAGGTAAATATGGTTTTTCTTCTTTCATAATTCCAATACAAACACTTCATCAGCCAAATTGTGAAAGTATTAGAAAACTTCTAATTGAAAAAACCAGCATTAAACAGATAAGCAATTTGTCGCAAGTAAAAGTATTTCAAAATGCTATTGTAAAAAACTGCATCATCGTTGTAGAAAAACCTAAAAGAAAACAATCTCAGATTGAAATCTCTGAGCCAAAATCCTATAGAGACCTAGCAGAAATCCCTTTTGATAGACAATGGCCTCAAGATTCTGTTAATAAATCAACTAATTACAGCTTAAAAACAGACCTGCTATCTGTAAAAAGATTAATTTGTGATAAGATGGATAGCGTAAGTGCTCCTCTTGGTGAGCTTTTTTATGTTACATTTGGTTTGCGTTCATGTGCAAAAGGGAAAGGACGAGGTGGGAAAGATAGACTAATTACTAAAAAAGGAAAACATCCGAATAACAAACCTTATCTTGAAGGCAGAGAGATCAAAAGATATTCAATATTGCCATCCGGTAGGTTCATAAAATATATACCTGAAGAAATGTACAGCCCACGTGATCCAAAATTGTTTGAAACAAAGAAAATAATCTCTCAGACCATGCTTTCAAAAAGAAAACTTATCGCAAGTTTAGATACGGATCACTATTATGTTGAACAAAGTTTACTTTGTATAATTCCACATGGAATTCTTACCCCATCTAAAAATTTGATTAATCAAAAATTAGAATTTATTCTTGGGATTCTTAATAGTAAGCTTGCTTCATTCTATTTTGCAACAAGAATTATTGACTATTCTTTAGGAGGAGGATTAATTCATGCTACTCCTGGTTCTCAAGGTAAAATACCTATACCTTTGATAAAAAAAGATGATATGTTCAATCATAACAAAATGGTAAAATTTGTTGAGCGGATGCTCGATTTACACAAAAAATTAAATGAATCAAAAGTCCCCGATGAAAAAACAAAAATCCAGCGCCAGATTGACACCACCGACAGACAAATCGACAATCTTGTTTATGACCTTTATGGTCTTACAGATGACGAAATTGCAATTGTAGAAAATTCAAAATAAAAGAACTGACGAAGCTATCGCCGACGATGCGATGGCGAAGGCGGAGGGTGGAATGCAGAAGACAGAAGACAGAAGACAGAAGACAGAAAACGGGGGGCTAAATCCTTCGAGCTGGTTCGGCGGGGTGATTGAGAAAATTCAGCATAAGTGATATAATGCTGAATGCTTGCTTTGAAACAATATCATTAAAACATTCAGGTTTTGGGAATGTAAGGTTTTTTTTTATGAGTAAGGCTTATTGGGAGCATTATTCGCATCCGGCTGATATGGGAGTGCGCGGCTTTGGAAAGACCAAAGCTGAGGCCTTTGAGCAGGCGGCCCTGGCTATGACAGCGATTGTTAGTGAGCTGCTAAAAATCGAGCTTAGAGACAATATTGAGATTTGCTGCGAGCAGGATGATGAGCAGATGCTCTTTGCGGGCTGGCTGAACGCTGTTATTTATGAAATGGCAACGCGGAAGATGCTGTTCGGCAGTTTCGAGGTTACAATCGACGGTAATCGATTGAAGGCGAAGCTGGCAGGTGAGAAGATTAATCTTAAAAAACATAGGCCCGCGGTTGAGGTTAAGGCTGCGACGTTTATGGATTTGGAAGTTAAAAAAACAGAGGACGATTTGTGGATGGCTCAATGTATAGTTGACATCTGATTTTTCAGATAAGGAGAGAAAGCGATGCTGGTCGAGAAGCTGAAGAAAAGCGGTGAATACCAATGGCGAATCGAGCCGTTTGAAAAGATGCGCGTTCCGGTAATCGTTTTTGCGGATGAGCGGATTATAAAAGGCGTTGATGACGATGTTCTCAAGCAGGCGGTGAATGTTGCGCGTCTGCCGGGAATAGTGAAGGCCTCTTTTGTTATGCCCGACGTACATCTGGGCTATGGATTTCCGATAGGAGGTGTGGCTGCGTTCGATGGGGAGAGGGGCGGGATTGTTTCCGCAGGCGGTGTGGGCTTTGATATTTCATGCGGTGTGCGTGCTCTTCGCACAGGATTGACAGTCGATGATATCGAGCCGGTGAAGGAGAGAATTGCCGATGGTCTTGCCCGCGGGATACCTGCGGGTGTCGGCAGCAGCGGTAAATTGAAGCTTTCGGGCAGCGAAATGGAGGCGATGCTTACCGGCGGGGCGCGATGGGCGGTTGAGCAGGGTTATGGATTAGCTCCTGATTTGGAATACGTTGAAGAGAAGGGGCAAATGAAAGGTGCGAGGCCTGAGTATGTGTCGGACAAGGCCAAGCAGCGGCAGCGAGAACAGCTCGGCACGCTCGGCTCGGGTAATCATTACCTCGAAATTCAGAAAGTTACCGAAATTTTTGATTCATCGTGTGCTGAGAGTTTTGGTTTGAAGGCTGGTGACATAGTGATAAGCATACATTGCGGCTCGCGGGGACTCGGCCATCAGATTGCGACGGATTATCTGCCGAGAATGGCCAGGGCGGCCCAGGCGGCGGGGATAGAGCTGGCTGAAAGGGAGCTTGCGTGTGCGCCGATTAAATCCGATGTGGGACAGCAGTATATCGGGGCGATGAAATGCGGTATTAACTGTGCGATTGCGAATCGACAGGTGCTGACGGACCTTACGAGAAAGATTTTCAGCAGGATTGTGCCGAAGGCTAAGCTGAGATTGTTATATGACGTTTCGCATAATACCTGCAAGGTTGAAGAGCATGCTGTCGGCGGAAAAAAGATGAGTTTGTATGTACATCGCAAAGGAGCGACGCGGGCCTTCGGGCCGGGACATCCATCCTTGCCGCAGGATATACGCGGAGCGGGCCAGCCTGTGCTTATCGGGGGCACTATGGGGACGGCATCATATATATTAACCGGCACGGAAAGAGGGATGGAGCTGTCTTTCGGCTCGTGCTGTCACGGGGCAGGCAGGGCGATGAGCCGAAAAGAGGCAACGAGGAGATGGCAGGGAGGAGATGTGATAAGACAATTGGGCGAAAGAGATATTATCATCAGAGGTGTTTCCGGTCGCGGTATTGCGGAGGAGGCACCGGGCGCATACAAGGACGTGGATGCAGTTGTTGATGTTACGGAAAAGGCCGGCCTGGCGAAAAAGGTTGCCAAGCTCGAGCCTTTGATTTGCGTAAAAGGATGAAAACGGATGACGGACGACAGATGACGGAAATTGAGAGATGAATATCGAATAACCAACAAGAAATATTGAAAAAAGAAATAATTTAGCCATGAAATGACACGAATTAACACATATACTCACCTGTCCTGCTTTTGCTGAGATTTACGAAAAGGGAAATGTAGAAGGATTCGAAATTTCAGCTAACGAGAAGCTTTAATCATCGGCTTTTCTGACTGCTTTACAGAATTGTGCCTGCTGCTCAGGTAATGCTTGAAGTCTATGTATGCCTTGCAGTTCAGCTTGAAATTGCCCTTGTATCCGAGATTTGCCACCATGGTGACAAGCGGCTGGCGACAATGCCACAAGTTTCGCCAGATCCTTCGCAGAATGTGTGACATTGAATAGAAGTCTTTGTCGCAGGAGATCATTTCTTCTATGATTCCGTCCGGAGACAAATGCTTATACTGAGCTACAGGGAAGGTTAGTGTGTAATATTTCCAGTCTTCGGGGAACGTATCGAGAGCGATTCGGCCCTGCGAAGTCATCTGGTCCCATAGTCGCGTGCCGGGCAGAGGAGTCAAAAACAACACGTTGAGATTGTCCAGGCAGTACCGACGGGCCGTCTCGGCGATACGCTTGCCGATGCCCGGTTTGTCTATGTCCAAACCGATGATAAAGGAACCCACAACGAGAATTCCGTGCCGCTGTATGCGGCGTACGGAGTCTCGGAAATTTCTGCCGTTTAGAAGATTGAATTTTTTACCGATTTCCAGAAGTCCTTCCGGTTCGGGTGACTCAAAGCCGATGAAGACGCCTCTGCAGCCGGCCTTGGCGGCCAACGCCAGAAGCTCTTCGTCATCGGCGAAGTTAATGGTAACCTGGCCGATCCATTGCTTTCGAAGTTTCGCTTTTGCGATAGCGCTGAACATCTCCTTGGCGCGGTCGATATGTTCGTGTCGTGTTCCGATAAGATTGTCGTCCACTACCAGAACACGTTTCTCACGAATCAACTTGAATTCCCGGACGACATCAGCGATGGGGCGTTGCCGATAGCGGGCTCCGTTAAAAGTTGTCACGCTGCAAAAGCTGCAGTTCAGGGGACAGCCGCGTGTGGTCTGAATTGCTCCGAAGGCATATCCGTTGTCCAGCAAGTCATGGCGTGCGGGCGGGACATCGTTTATATCGGCAAGGCCTCCTTCGTAGCATTGCCTGAGCCGGCCTTGCCGGGCGTCTTCGAGGACTTGCGGCCAGATACTCTCGGCTTCGCCGGTGACAACTGAATCCACTCGCTCCATAACCTCGTCCAGGCACATCGTAGCGTGAATGCCGCCCATGACGACAGGTACACCGAGATTGCGGAAGTGAGCGGCTACTTCATAGGCTCGGTTCGCCTGCGATGTGAAGGCGGTAATGCCGACGAGGTCCGGCTGAGGCATAGCCTGATAGTCAGGAACTCCGAGGTTCTCGTCCACGATTGAGATATCCCAGTCCGGCGGGGTCAGGCCTGCGAGAACCATAAGGCCTAACGGTTTCCATACGCGGTAATGGTTCCATCGGCTCTCCCTGACTTTGACGATGCTGACAAGCGAGTTTGACGGATTAATAAGATATAGTCGCATAACGTATATTCACTTATTACTATGGATTTACTTTTTTTTGCTTATCCCTGTACCCTTAGTTACCGAACCGGCTAATGCAATAGACCGAGTCTTTGTCACACATTTAATTGTTATCTTTTTTTTGTCAAGGATATTATGGTTGGGGCTGCCGGGAAAAGCAAGAATTTTTTTGTTGCTCCGCGGCAAGAAATACGAATTCGGCTGTGCTGTTTTGGTAAAGTTTGGTTTGTATTAAAATGGTCTTGACTTTGGGGGAGTTTTGCTTATCCTTGTTTTTTTCCACTTTGCTAAATAAGGAAGTTTAGATTGAGCTCTAGTACAAAAGCAGGGGAATTCGTTTTCGAGCAGAAGGATGCAGAGGCGAAAGGAAGCGCACTTTACAGCGAGCATATCAAGCTGACAGACAAATCCCATATAGCTGCGTTTGCGGGCTTTCTAATGCCTTTGTGGTACACTTCAATAAGCAGTGAGCACAGGGCTGTGAGGGAGGCGGCGGGACTGTTCGATTGCTCGCATATGGGTGTTCTGGAGGCGGCGGGGCCTTATGCGAAAGAGTTTTTGAATATTGTTTTTACCAACGATTTGAATAAGCTCAGCGACGGCAGGGCACAATACGGTTATATAATCGATGCGGCAGGTAATGTTCTTGATGATATAATTATTTACCGGCGTGCGGAAGATAAATATATGGTTGTGGTCAATGCGACGAATGAGCCAAAAATAAAGGCATATTTTTTTGCGCTGCTGAATGATGAAGTTGTGATTGACGCGGATAATCCTGACAGGAGGCTCGAAAATAAGCCGGTGGTAAGAGATATGAGGAATATAAAAAGCGGAAGCGACTGCCGGGTTGACCTTGCACTGCAGGGGCCTGCTGCGATTGATATTGTGATTGAGCTGATTGAAGATGAGCAGGTCAAGGGACAAATAAAAGAGCTTAAAGGTTTCAGATTTTTCGAAACTATAGTTACAGGGATTGACTGTATCGTTTCAAGAACGGGTTATACCGGTGCGGCGATGGGATTCGAGCTATACGTTCATCCCGATAAGGCGTGCGAATTGTGGTCGAGGCTGCTTGAGAAAGGAAAGCCGTTTGGGCTGGTACCGTGCGGCCTTGGTGCCAGAGACAGTCTGCGAATCGAGGCGGGTTTTCCTCTTTACGGGCACGAGCTGGCAGGGCCTTTTGATATCTCGCCGTTTCAGGCGGGTTACGGCTTCGCAGTTAAGCTTGATAAAGAATTTTTTATCGGTAAGGCTGCTATGCAGAAAGAAGCCGAGCAGTATAATATGGAGGTTGTGCGGATTGAGCTGCCGGGAGCCAAGGGTATCAGGCCTGTGCGGGGCAGTGATGCTGTGCTTGAGGGCGGCGGCAAGTGTGTCGGGTGGGTGCTAAGCTGTGCGAAGGTGGATGATATGCAGATTGCGCTTGCTCTTGTGTCAAGGGATGTTATAAAGGAGGGTGAGACGATAGGAGTTTATTATCTTGCGAGGAACGAAGGCCAGGTCAGAAAGGGCAGAAAGCAAGAGATAAAAAAGGGTGAAAAGGCAGAAGCGGATATTAATGGAGTAACTTTAAACAGATTTGCGAAATTTTGACAGGAGATAAAGGTTATGGTAGTGAAAGAATTAGCTTATACCAAGGAGCACGAATGGGTAAAAATCGAGGGTGATGAAGCAATAATCGGGATTACGGATTATGCGCAGCAGATGCTCGGCGAGATTACGTATGTCGAGCTTCCTGAGGTTGGAAAGGAAACTGGGGCCGGCGACGAGCTTGCGGTAGTGGAAAGCTCAAAGGCGGCGAGTGATGTTTTTGCTCCCTTGTCCGGTAAGGTCGGTGAGGTCAACAGCGAGCTGGAAGAAAAGCCGGAACTGGTAAACAGTGATTGTTATAAAAAGGGCTGGATTTGCAGGATTGCGCTTAAAGATAAGCAGGGAGTGGAAAAATTGATGGATTCCAAACAATATGAGGAATATTTGAAAGGGTTGTAAGATGGATTTTGAAGACCAAAAACCCGCTGAGCCGCTTGTTGTTTACAGGCCTGAGAAGAAATACAAAGGCTGGAAGATATTCTGGGCGATTATTACGGTTCTTTCAATTCTGTGCAATATTGTTTTATTTTTGATGCTGATTTCTGTGGCTTTCTTTGCATTTCTGGGTCCGGCCAGGAGAGACTTTTTCATAGAAGAGGTTGTGCGTGAAGGGCCGCCGGAACAAAAAATTGTAGTGGTTAATTTGCAGGGGATAATTGAAGGAAGAACGTACACGGACATCTATAGGCAATTAAGAGTTGCCGGAGCGGATGAGAAGATAAAGGGAGTAATTGTCCGTGTTAATTCTCCGGGTGGTATGGCTTCGGCGAGTGACCGTATATACAATGAGATTGGCAGGTTTAAAGAAGAGACCGGCAAACCTGTCGTTGCGTTTATGCAGAACATAGCGGCGTCCGGCGGTTATTATGCATCGGCAGCGTGCGATAAAATTGTTGCAGAGCCGACGACGATTACGGGTTCAATCGGTGTGATAATGACATATTTTGTTTTTCAGGAATTGTTCGAGGGGACACTCGGTATTGAGCCTGTTGTAGTAAAATCGGGATTGCGAAAGGACTGGCCGACTATGTTCGAATCTCCGAGCAAAGAGCAGCTCAAATATCTCGATGAGAAGCTGATAGCTCCCGTGTACGAGAGATTTGTCAATGTTGTTGCGGATTCGCGGGCTGAGCTGTCATTGGATGATGTAAAAAGGCTTGCCGACGGCAGTATTTACAGCGCCCAGGAAGCATACGATGAGAAGCTGATAGATGAGATTGGTTATCTTGATAAGGCAATCGAGCAGGTTTTGTCGCTTGCAGGTATCAGGGATGCCGAGGTTGTTGAATATCGCAGACCTTTCTCGCTGGCTTATTTTCTGGAGGCCAGGGCTGAGGGCATAATGAAAATCGACAGGAGCACATTGCATAAGCTCGGCACGCCTGAAGTGATGTATCTGTGGAGCATTCATTGATTTTTTTAAGTTAAGGCTGAAAAGCCACTTGTGTCTTTTAATTCGGTATGAGACTACCAAGGATTTGTGGTCCAGATGTTTACGAATTTTGCATAGTCGAGAAAGTCGATAATACCGTCGCCGCCGACAGGGTAGATGTCGATTGAGCCTCTGTCCTGCAGCCACCAGGTTAGCAGGATTTGCAGGTCTTCGAAATCAATGTTTCCATCTTTACTAAAGTCACCTTCATCGAAGTAGTAATTCAGGGCTGCGAAAGCATCTATAAGTCCGTAGCCGTATTCGTTATCCTTACCAGCCGTTCCGAGGTCTATCGCAGTATTCTGCAGGGCCTGCCTGATATAATCCGGCTCGGTAATTCCTAATGAGGCGAGCATAGCGGCAACACCGCTGATGTGAGGAGCCGACATTGATGTGCCTGTGGACATATAATAATGGAAATCGGTTGGGTCATTTAGGTCAAAGGTAAAGGTTTGCTGTACTATACCATCCATCCAGCCGTCGCCGTTCTGGTCAATATTCAAGTCACCTCCCGGTGCGACAAGGTCAATGTAGCTTCCTGTATTCGAATAATACGACCTTGTGCGGTCAAATCTTGTTGCTCCTACCGCGATACAGTAATTATTGTAACCTGCAGGGTACTGTATGTGATTGTCTTCTTCATATTTATTTCCCGCTGAGCATATACAGGTGACACCATTATTGTAGGCATAGGCGACGGCATTTCTTAGGGTTATTGAGCCCGTATTGCTGCCGAGGCTCAAATTTATTATTCTTGCACCATTGTTTGTAGCGTAGTAAATGCCGTCTGCAATTTCTGTATGCGAGCCTTGGCCAGTTTCATCATCAAGGACTTTGACAGGCATAATCGTGCAGTTGAATGCGACACCGGCAGCTCCTTTGTTGTTGTTTGTGCTCTGGGCGATTGTTCCTGTAATGTGTGTGCCGTGTCCGTTAGCATCGTTTGCGTGACTGTCATCGTTAATAAAATCGTAACCGGCTACAAAGTGAGTATTTGCCAGGTCGGTAGCCCGTTTGTAAACGTCGTAGTTTTCATATGCGACGCCGGTATCGAGCACGGCGACTATAATGTTCGGGTCGGATGTTGTGATTTCCCATGCAGGCTCGAGATTTATGCCGCCGATGTCCTGAAAATTCCACTGCTTCGAGTAGTACGTATCATTCGGTACCCAGTGCGCGTAGGCGTAATAGTTTAATTCTGCGTACTCTACTTCCGGCTGGTGGTTATAAATTTCGACGATTTCTTCGACGGTTTTGCCGGCGGGAACTTTTATTTTTTTGAATCCGGCGAACCGGCTGGTATGTAAGACTGAGGCGCCGTGTTCGGAATTTATTTGTCCGATTTGTTCTTTCGGGACATCTTTTTTGAATTTAACAATGATTTCGTCCGTGGCCCATCTTTGTCGCAGGTGTGCCGGGGATTTTTGCGCAGCAACAGACAGACCTGTAAGGTTGCTTATAGCCAGAAACGCCAGGAGCAGAACAATTTTTTTTACCACCACTCACCCCTTAAGCTGAAATTTTGCTCAGGCAGGGTAAAGGCCGAAGTAAATTTTCAGAATTAACATTATACCACAATTGCCTTTGAATTTCAAATACGAATTTATGTATTTGTCACGGCAGGACAAAGAAGCCTTGTTTTTGTTAATTAAGAAAGGTTTGACTATATTATCGGATTTATTTGTATTTTGAAATGGTGGTGATGGATTGAGACGTTTCGGGGAGGTATATTATAAGCAGCAGGTGAAAGTTACAAAAGCCTGCCCATAGATATTGAATGTTAAAAAAGATTTTCCGTCTAAAATAGTTCAGGACAAGGGCGAGGACGATGACCGTCCTCGCCCCGTATAATCTGTTACTTTAATCACTGTGTTAGAATGTCTTTGAGGTAACCTATAGCTTCGACAATTAGCGGATAAACCTGCTGCTGTGCCTCGCAGGTGGTTACCCAGTCATTTCTGTCAGGCTCACCATCATCAGTGCAGCCGTCCATTTTTGGCAGCACGGTTAATCTGAGGATGTGCCATGCGATAGCGTATCTTTCTCTGTCTATCATATTCAAGGCTAAATTGATTCTTCTGGTGAGAGTTCTCTTTAGTAATCTGTGTTTGAAGTTTTCGTTTCCGAGAGCGTTTATTGCATCTATGGCATACTGAAGGGCTGTGGTTGCTGCGTCCTGATGACTTATGGCCATTATACTGGCATTTGCAGGCTCGCTGTCTTCGGAGCCGTCGTTGACAATGAGACTGACAATGTACTCACCGGGCATATCGGCGACGAAATTCGGGTCCACGGATGTTGGATTGTTCAACTGGGCCTGACTGTCCTGCGGAACTATAACAAAGCTCCAGTTGTAAGTGAGCGGGTCAAGATTTTCGTCTGAGCTTTCACTGCCATCAAGATAGATAGTATCACCAACGATTACCGACTGGTTTTCTCCCAGTTCAGCGACAGGCTTGATGTTATCAAAGCTTACAATTACAGAGTCAGGTGCGCCTGAGTTCCAGGGGTCACTTACTATAAGCTGTATAACGTAATCGCCGTGCACATCAGCTATAAAGGAAGGATTAATGGAGTTTTGGTCTGACAGCTCAGCGGTGCTGGTTTCAGGTTTTTGGGTTATTGACCAAAGATACATCATCGGGTCATCCTCATTATCATAGCTTGCACTGCCGTCCATCTGAATTTCTGTATTCAGCAGGATAACAGCCTGGTCGGCTCCGGCATCGGCAACGGGCGGAGTGTTGAATGTGCTGACCAGCACGGTGTCAGGGTCACCTGCAAGCCCCTGGCTGTCCGTCACGGTTAAGCTAATAATATAATCGCCGATTGCATCGGGCAGAAACATTGGGCTTTGTGTGTTTGGATCAATAAGCACAGCATTGCTGTCCTGGGGTTTTTCAACAATGTACCAGGAATAGGCCAACGGATAATTCTCATCGGGGTCAGAGCTTGCACTTCCGTCGAGGGTTACGAGTACGCTGATATGGATTGTCTGGTCCTGCCCGGCGTTCGCGATGGGCGGTTTATTCGTCCAGCCGCCTTCAACCATCCAGGGCAAATAGTCGGTCACCAGAGCATAACCTGACGGCTGAGTAGTATAAGGCGTGTCGCCGAAGCCGTCATTATCCTCGTCGACGCCTGTATAATCATCCCAGTAGTTACCGCCATCTGGCGCAGGAAGATTGAAATCATTTCCTGTACAGGTACCTATCATAGCTATAGTTTCGTCATTGTTAATAAAGTTGTTTTGATAGAAAAGGTTGTTTTTTGAGTAGTCAAGGATATTAACTGCTCGCGCATTATCAGAAAAGGTATTGTTTGAAAAAACGTTGCTTTTTGCTGTGTTGAGGTAAACGCCGTCAGTATCACATTGCGAAAAATAATTGCCTGTTATCGTGCAGTAACGGGCTTCTTCACCGAAGGTAATTCCCCTGGCACAGCTTAATATCGTGTTATTTTTAATGTTGATGTTCTGGCTGAACCCGGTAGAGATACCGCTGGCAAAGTTGACGATATTAAAGTTGACAACGTTGACATCTTCTTTCCATTGGATGTTGAATTCGCTCTTTTTAACTCCCCAAATCTGAACGCCATGACCTATACCGTTGCCGGTGACAGTGAGATCGTTGCCGTCGAGAGTAAGGCTACTCTCGGTGACAACAATGGTTTCATTTACATCTGTGGTAAGAGTATAGGTTCGGCTGGTCTCATCCCAGATTCCGATAGAAGTATCGCCTGGAATAGAGATGGAAGCCGTTGCTGCAGAACTGTACAGGGCCAGGACAGTGATGAATATCAAGAGCAGGTGTGGTTTAAAGAATTTGTTTTTTTTTCTTTTTTTCATGACTTGACCTCCTTAAAAAAGAGAATAATAAATTTGGTTGTATTTGTTTATGAAAAGATAATACAGGCGGCCTAAAAACTTACCGGTAACGAAGCCGCATCAAGATAATTTATCAGGATTTGTCACCTCCTCTTTGAATTTCCCTCAAACACAAGTCATTTCCCCATATTGCGAAAATAAGCGCTGCCGCATAGATAAGTGGATGCTGGTGACAGTCACCGAGGTTTTCAACACCATCCTTTCTATCAGGTTACATCAGGGGGATGGCTAAGTCAAGATTTTTTTTGAAATTATATGTATTTTTTTTGTGTCCTTTTTGATGTTCACAAAAGCCGAAATATACCGTTTAAGGGCAGAAAGTGACAGTGAATTTCAAGTTTTTGACAAACGCATAGATTAATAATATTTACCTTAAAAAGGACAAGCTGTGCGGGAATGCGAAAAAGGTTCATTCTGCGGGGATTAGTAAAAATGTATTTGATATTTCTTGATTTGGCACAGCCGATATGTTATTATTTTAGTCTGGATTTAAGCAGGATTGACTATTGAATGTTTTACCAGGTCTGATATATAAGATTTTCATAAGTTGCGCAGAAAAAGACGATGGGGACTAATAAGAAGATATTGAAGGCGTTCAGGGGGAGGATAGCTTTGCTGCTGATATTGCGCTTACTGCTTCGATTTTCGACGATTTTTGCTTTTGTTTTAGGTATGGTAGTTCTTATAGCGCGTGTTGGTTTTGTAGTGCGTCGGAGCTTTCTTTTGTGGTTGTTTTTGGGATATTTGCCTTTTTTTGTATCAGCAGTACTTTTATCAGTTAAGCGGATACCTTCCTGGAGTTCACTGAATGCGTTGCTTGACAGCCAAAACAATTGCGGCGGACTTCTGATGGCCAGCGACGAGGTGGATTTGGGCTTCTGGCAGGCTCGGCTCGGCTCGCTCGATGCTCCTGTTTTGAGGTGGCGGGCAGGCAAAAGGGCGGCTGTTTTTACACTTGCTGCAATGTTTGTCGTTGTCAGTTTTATTGTCCCTCAAAGATATATGAAGATTGCATCGGCAAGGCCTCTGAATATTGGTATGGATGTTGAGAAGCTTGGCGAACAGATTGAGACGCTGAAGCAGGAGAAGATTGTTTCCGAAGAAAAAGCAGATGAGTATGAACAAAAGCTTGAGCAGCTTAAAGACAAGGCCAGCGGCTATGACCCGGTCAAAACGTGGGAGGCGCTTGACCATATTCAGCAGAATGCAAAAAATGAGGCGGAGGAAGCGGCTATGTCGGCTTTGAGTCAGACGGAGGCTGTTACCAAGGCGGCAGGGCTTGCTGAGGGACTTTATGAAGGCGGCTCAGAAATAAAATCGAATGTTTACTCGGAGGCTGTCAGTGAACTTTCGGCGATGGTAAAAGGATTGCTGTCGGAGAATGAGCATCTGAGAAACAGCCTTGACCCTAACCTTCTGAATGCCTGCGAGCAGGGCGAGTTGTCTTCCGAGCAGCTTAAACAACTGGCTGAGGCTTTGAAAGCGAATAAGCTGGAACTGTCGGCTAATCTTAGAAAATTGTGCGAGGCCAATCTTGCTGACCTTAAGAATTTAAAGATGTGCGAGCGACTCGGCCAATGTGATGTTGCAGGACTGAAGGCGTTTTTATGTCAGGATGCCAACAGTATGTGTATCGGTGATGCGCTGTCGATGTGCTGCGGTAATCCCGGCAGAGGGGGGATAAGCCGGGGCAGGGGTGATGCCGCGATGACGTGGACGGAAGGCAGCAGCGAGGAAGATGCGAAGTTCAAAGAGCAGGTACTGCCGGCAGCGTCACTGGCGGCGTTGAAAGAAAGTATGACAATAGGTGTAACTGTCGAGGCGCCGACTGTTGAGGATGGTGCGGCTTCTCTGTCAGGGGATGTTTTGGGCCAGGCAGAGGCGGGGGGCGGCGAGGCCTTCAGACGTACAATCCTGCCCCGCCACAAGGGAGCGGTTAAGCGCTATTTCGAAAGAAAATAACAGGTTTTAGCAGTTGAAAATCAGGGGAAAAGAATGGGTAAAAAAGGCAGGCTCGATGAGGTGCTCGAACCGGAACAGCTCAAAGCAGCAGTCTCTCTTGCTAAAAGGATGCTCGAGGAGCTTGATAGTATCCTGCTTGGCCGGCCACAGCTTCATCAAATGGTACTGGTCGGCATACTTAGTCAGGGTCATATTCTTCTTGAGGGTGTTCCCGGTGTCGGCAAGACGGCTTTGGTCAAGGCGTTGGGCCAGCTTATGAATCTTGAGTTCAAGCGTGTACAGTTCACACCGGATTTGATGCCGGGTGACATATTGGGGACACATATTCTGCAGGAAGACGAGGACGGCAAACGACAGATGTACTTTCAGCCGGGCCCTGTTTTTACGAACATTCTGTTGGCAGACGAGATTAACCGTGCCTCGCCCAAGACCCAGTCGGCTCTTTTAGAGGCTATGCAGGAGCGGTGCGTGACACTGCTCGGTGAGACTCGCAGTTTGCCGGAGCCATTTTTCGTGCTGGCTTCGCAGAATCCAATCGAATTGGAGGGGACATACCCGCTGCCGGAGGCTCAGCTTGACAGGTTCCTGTTTAAGCTGAACGTAGCGGCGGCGAATGTGGATGTTATGGACAGTATCATATCCACCCGGCGGCGCGGCGAGCCTCCGATGCCGAAGTGGTCGGTCGGCAGGGAAGAGCTGGGTGTGCTGTTTGACGTGATGGACAAAATATTTTTGCCCAAGCCGGTATCCAGGTATATATCAAGGCTCGTTGGGGCAACCGTTCCCAGGACGGCTGAAGCTACCGAGATGGTGAATAATTATATCTGTTACGCTGCAAGTCCCCGTGCAGCGATAGCTATAGCGGAAGCGGCTCGCGGCTGTGCTCTTATTGCCGGCAGGCCTACCGTGGGATTTGAAGATGTCAGGGCGGTTACAACTGCTGTTCTGAATCACAGGATAATACTGAATTACAAGGCAAGATTCGACTGTGTTGACAGCTTTGCGGTTATTGATGATTTATTATCCGCTCTTGATGAAACAGGCGTGAATTTGCCGGCAGACGTTGAGATAGCGGAGAGGATGGATGAATAGAGGCGGTTCGAGACAAATAGCGGATTATAGTGCTTTCGTAAGCACGTTGTTTGTTTGCTTTCTATTTTTTCATTCTCAAACCGCCATTGCCTCGAGAACCTATGGTGACGTTACGGTTTCGGTGGAGTCGATGCCTTCGAGCAGCACTTTTTACGGCTATGCCGAGTACGGGATATTGTTAACAAACCACTCAGAAACAGACAGCCGCAGAATTACTGTTTTTACACCTCACCGCAGTTATGGTTCCGGAGATTATATTCGCGAGGTCCGTCGTTCTGTTGTGGTCGGACCGGCTTCTTCGGCAACCGTCAGCTTGTTTCAGCCTCCTTTGGATATGCAGGGAGGCGGGTTAGGAGTTATTATTGACGGTAAAATTCAGCGGGAGCCAGTCAGTCTTAACAGCTCCGAGCACTGCAGAAATAATTATTCATTGCATTACAGATGGTCGCCGACTAATCCTTTATGTATATTGCTCAGCAGGTCGGTAAGCTATGACGATTTTCAAAACGGGGTTGACAAGTATTTTGGGCCTCATTCGGGCAGCTCGTCTGCAAGCCCTTCGGCTTCCGGAATTTATGATTTTATAAAGTCTGAGTCATCAGTCAGGGCCTGGAGCACAAGCTGGCTGGCGTATTCATGTTTCGATGGCGTGGTGGTTTCCGCTTCGGATATGGAACAGATGCGTGCTTCGGTAAGATTAGCGTTATTCGAGTATGTTGAGTGCGGCGGTTCTTTGCTGATACTCGATAGCTGGCAGCCGCCCGAACAGATGAATACAAAGCCGGCAAACGATGGACAGTTTAATCTTTATTATGCCGGTTTCGGTGTTATCGCTGTAAACGATTCTGTGGAAGTTGAAGAATGGAAAAAAGAGGTCTGGACGATGCTGAGGTCTGATATCTGGGGACAGTCGTCTTCGGAATTGCAGAACAGGATTGGTATCGGTGATGCCAATAAAAAATTTCCCGTTATTGAGAATATCACGGTGCCTGTCAGGGGTCTTTTTTTACTGGTTCTGTGCTTTGCGATAATCATTGGTCCGGTGAATTTTTTTGTGCTTAGCCGCAAGAAAAAGAGGATATGGCTGCTGTGGACTGTGCCGTTGATATCCATTGTCGCATCGCTGTCGGTGTTTTTGTATGCTTTTCTTGCTGAAGGCTGGAAGGCTTATGCAAGAATTCAGTCGATAACCATTCTCAATCAGGCGACGCAGAGGGCGGCGTCTATTGGTATAAATGCTTTTTATTCACCTTTGACGCCGGCGGGAGGATTGCGTTTCGATTATGAAACCGAGGTGACACCGATGAGCCTTGCGATGTGGGAAGGAGGCAGGGCAAGGGAAATTGACTGGACAAACGAGCAGCATTTTGACGTCGGCTGGGTTGCCGCCCGCGTTCCCGCGCATTTTTACCTGCGTAAAAGTCAGACGAGAAGAGAGCGTCTGAAGTTCGGCGAAGACGAGCAGGGACAGATGAGTGTTCTTAACGGCCTGGGGGCTGATATTCGCGAGCTGTGGTTTGTAGATGAAAGCGGCAATGTATATCACACTGAGAATATCAAGGCCGGTGCCAAAATGGTTATGAATCGTACGGGACAGACTATCAGCCCTAAAATCAGAAATTATATATGGCGAGATGCGTATAAGACGAGCTGGCAAAGGCAGGCGAATGAAATCATAAGTAATCCCGAAAGTTATTTAGAGCCGAATTGCTATATTGCAATTGTCGACGACAGCGTGTTCTTTGAGCAGGCGCTTGAAAATGTCAAGTTCAGACGTTTTGAGTCTGTGATAATAGGAATCTTAGAGGGAACTGCGGATGCAGGTTAGGATTGTTAATCTTAAAAAATACTTCGGCAGGACAAAAGCTGTTGATGATATTTCATTCAGCTTTTTTTCCGGTCAGATAGTCGGTTTTGTCGGACCGAACGGGGCGGGTAAAACTACAACAATGAGGGTGATGGCAACTATTGACGACCCGACGGCAGGAGACGTTTTTCTGGATGGGATATCAGTGGTGCAGGACCCTGAGAAGGCCCGCAGGATGGTTGGCTTTATGCCTGATTTTCTGCCTGAGCATCGTGATATGACGATTGATGATTATCTTGATTTTTTTGCGAGAGCCTTTGATATTCGTGCAGCGAAGCGCAGGCAAGTTGTTGAAGGCGTGGAGAGGTTTACGAACTTAATCGGCATTCGTGACAAGTTTGTCAAAGAGCTTTCGAAGGGGATGAAGCAGCGGGCCAGTCTTGCCCGGGCGCTTGTTCATGACCCTGCTGTTTTGATTCTGGATGAGCCGGCGGCGGGCCTGGACCCTCGCGCACGGATTGAGCTGCGAGAGCTGCTCAAGGCCCTGGCAGAGCAGGGCAAGGCGGTTCTTGTAAGCTCGCATATTCTCTCGGAACTGGCTGAGATTTGCAGCAGCTCCGTGATAATTGAGAAAGGAAAATTGCTAAGGGCCGGCACAATCGAGGAGATGACACAAGATAAGCGGCACTGCACGGTTTTGATACGACCTGTGGGTGACTGTAGGAAACTGCACAAACATCTTCTTCAGATGCCGCTGGTTCTGAATGTGAAAAGCTATGGGAAGGGCGTTGAAGTTGATATTGAGGGGACGGAGGAAAATACGGCCGGTATAATTGCGAACCTGATTAAGGCGGAGTTTAAGATAGTAGAAGTCAGACATCTCAAGACCGGCCTGGAAGATATTTTTATGAATATAACGAAGGGCGAGCTGACGTAATGGCCAGGTTAAATTTTATGTCGAGGCTGGATGACCTGATGAATCCCATCGCCGTCAAGGAGATGCGGCAGGCGGTGAAGGGCAGATTCATTACGTGGGCACTGATTATTTTTCTTCTGGTTCAGCTTACTATCATCGGTATAGTTTTAATGATGCGTGTTGACCTTAACGAGGACTTCAATATCGGGCGTAATATTTTTAGCGCTATGTTAGCTGTTTTGCTTATTACGTGCTTGTTTTTTGTGACTGCTTTTGCGTCGTTGCGGTTTTCAGCCGAGAGATCCGACAGTAATGTTGATTTGTTTTTTATTACGACGCTTCGGCCGATACGAATTATATGGGGCAAGCTCTCAGCGGCACTTGTGCTGACGCTGCTTTTCTTCAGTGCAAGTATGCCGTTTATGACATTGACGTATCTGCTCAGGGGTCTGGATTTGCCGAGCGTGTTTATTCTGCTGATTATCGATTTTCTGGTGGTTGCGGCAGGTATTCAGTTTGGGATATTCTTAGCATCCTTTCCGGGTAAGGTTATTGCCAGAACAGTTCGTTTTTTGGGCGGTCTGTTCATACTGATTGTTGTGTTCCAGTTGACATTAGTGATGTCTCTTGGAATTCTATATCAGGGCGTCGGCAGTGTAATAGGCTCCTGGGGCTTCTGGTGGTTAGTATCTTTTATTGTCATGGTTACCGGTCTTTTATTTGTTCTGTCGGCTACGATTATTACACCTGCCTCGGCCAACAGGGCTTTTGTTGCGAGGCTTTATCTGGTTTTTCTCTGGCTTGTCACAGGTGCGCTTTCAATTTTAACTTATTGGCGAATAGGTGACGATAACATTTTGCACACGTGGGCTTTGCTTATGGTTATACTTTTCAGCGTGAATTTGTTTGTCGCTATTTGTGAAAGGCAGAAGTGGGGTCCGAGAGTTGCTCGGAGGATACCGAAGAGCAGAATTCTTCGCATACCAGCCTTTCTGTTGTTTAGCGGCGCTGCGGGAGGGATTGCTTTTTCGGTGGTTATGACGTTGGCGACTTTTGTTGTTCTTTTTAGTTTTTCGGAAGATTTTCGATTGTTGATAACCGCAGGGGCTGTCTCGGGTTATTTTCATCATTGGGCATTTAAGCGACTGGTATTGTTTCTGTCGCTTTATGCATTCTGTTATTCTATGACGGCCCTTTTTATAAAGAATGTATTTTTTCGTCGCAGCAGCCGAGCCGCGTTAGCTGCGATTATCGCGCTGTTTTTGCTTGCCGGCGGCTGCGTTATCCCCGTTATTATTGGTTTTTTTGTTCGGACAACACCGTGGTTTGAAATTTCCGCAAAGTGGTTTATAGGCAATCCTCTTATAGTGCTGTGGGAAGAAGATATATGGGTGGATTGTTTATGGCTGTCCAGCATCTGGTCGGTTTGTGTTTTTGTTTTTATGCTGCCCTGGTTTATAAGCCAGGGCAGCAGCTTCAAGGCAGCCGGGCAGGAGCAGATTTTGGGTGTAGATAAATGAATGAATCTTACAGGCGATATCTTCTCGAAGGGCAGAATGCCGGCATACGCTACGGCATCGGCTGTCCACGTACGGTTCAGCGGGGTCTTGTGGGCAGTCATCTCGGTAATCGCTCCGGCAGCTCGCTCGAATTTATGGACCATCGTGAGTATATTGCCGGTGATGACCTTCGGCGTATAGACTGGAATGCGTTTGCCCGCAGCGACAAGCTGTCAATCAAACTTTACCGTGACGAGGTCAGCCCTCATCTCGATATTATTATTGACTGTTCACGTTCGATGGCCCTGGCTGACAGCGAAAAGGGCCGTGCCGCTCTCGGCCTGGCAGCCGTTTTTGCACAGGCCGCCGGTAATTCGGATTATTCCTTTACAGCCTGGCAGGTTAGAGGTACCTGCGAAAGAGTGTTAAACGGCTCGGACAGGCCGGTACTCTGGGAGGGTGTCGAATTCGATTCCGATATAAGCTGCGAGCAATCTTTCAGGCGGCAGATGCCGCAATGGCGGCCGAGAGGTTTGAGGGTATTGTTAAGTGATTTGCTATGGCTTGGCGAGCCGCATTCGAGTCTTTGCATACTCGCTGACAGGGCTTCTGCTGTCTTTGTCGTTCAAATACTGGCACAGCCGGACGTTGAGCCGCCGCAGAGAGGTAATATTCGTCTTAAAGATTGCGAGACACTGCAGCAGAAAGATATTTTTATCGATGCTGTTGCACAAAACAGGTATCGAAAGAATCTTGCAGCTCATCAGTACAACTGGAACAGGGCGTGCAGACAGCTCGGGGCGGTGATGACGACGGTTGTCGCAGAAAGAATAGTCGAGCAGTGGAAACTTGATGAGCTTGTAAGAGCTGAAATTCTGAAAGTGTTATGAATTTTTTCTTTTCATCACCGCTAATGTTGTCGGCTTTTTCGGCAGTGCCTGCCCTTATTGCCATATACCTGCTTCGCAACAGGTTCAGGACCCAGGTTGTATCGAGTCTTATATTATGGATTGACCAGAGAAGGGCGCGGCAGGGGGGTCTGCAAATCAGCCGGATACAGGCGCCGCTTTTATTTCTGATTGAGCTTTTGATAATTATTCTGCTGGTACTGGCGGCGGCTGGACCATTAATTAAGGCCGGCAGCGAAACAAGAGTTTTCGTGATTGTGCTGGATGATTCGTTTTCGATGCTTGCCGGCGACGGCACGACTGCAAGACAGAGAGCTGTTGAAGCTGTTGTAAGATTGTTAAAGGAATCGGGCAGATTTAACGCGCGTTTTATCATTGCCGGAAAACAAGCTCAGCTTCTCGGGACATCTGCGAGGACAATTTCGCAGGCGAACGAGCTTCTTGAGCAGTGGAGATGTCTTTCGGGTACTGCTGATTTGAGCCGGGCGGTCGCACTGGCGGCGGAGCTCGCGGGCCGGACGGCACGAATACTTGTTGTCACCGACCATAAGGCGGAGGTTGATTTCGAGCAGGGGCGTCTGGAATGGTGGTCTTTTGGTAAGCCGTTGGCGAACGTTGCGTTCGTGAATGCAACACGAACGAGAGCCGATGACAAGGAGCGCTGCCTTTTGACCGTTGCCAATCTTTCAGACAAAAGTGCGAGAACAACATTGACAATCCTGTTACTTGATAAATCGCAGAAGCTGCTTGAAAAATCGCTGGAGCTTGAGGCGGGTAGTGAGAGCAGAATATTTTTTGAGCCGCAGGCAGGTACGGGAGCACTGCGGGCTGTTCTTGGGGATGATGCGCTCGATATCGATAATGAGGTTATACTTTTGCCCGAGCAGGACAGAGCAGTCCGGCTGCAAGTGAGTATTAAGGATGAAGCTTTGGAGTCGGCTGTGAAAAGGGCTGTCGATGCGACGAAGCTGGCCGTGCAGAGCTCCATCGAGCCTGATATTCTCATCACCGATTCGGCTGGAGCTGATTTTACATCGGTGAGAAGATGGATTCTCAGGATACTATCTGAGCCTAACGCTTCTTCCTACATTGGGCCTTTTGTTACGGACAGAACACATCCGTTGACCGAAGGTTTATGGCTGAAAGATGTAATATGGACTGCTGCGGAATCCAGTGACTATACCGGCTCTGTGATTATTTCTGCCGGCAATATTCCTTTGCTGACCGACAGATTATTGCCGAGCGGCACACATAGTATCACGATGCAGTTAGCCCCTGAGCTGTCGAATCTGACGTTGTCGGCCAACTGGCCGGTTCTGTTCTGGAACCTGTTGAAGTGGCGAAAGGCATCTCTGCCGGGTTTTGTTCAATCCAACTATAAGCTGAACTCGACGGTGACTTTTACAGCCGATTCAACTGAAATGGACGTTGTTCTGACGGACCCGCAAAACAGAACAAGGCAGATATCCGGGGCTGCGAATACTGTAGTCATTGAACCTGAAATGCCGGGGCTGTATAAGCTAAAAGCCGGGGACAAAGAGCATTTGTTTTCGGTCAATGCTGTTGCGAAGTCCGAGTCAAATCTTATGGGTTCTGCCGGCGGCAAATGGGGCAAATGGCAGCAGGCGTACGTGTTCTGGTGGGAATACAGGTCGATGGACTGGCTTTTATTGCTTGGGGTTCTGGTTTTACTTACCGCTCACAGATTTTTGACTGCTCAGCAGCAGAAAGGAGCTGCTGTATGATGTTTGTTAATCCTGCATGGCTGCTGCTCGGGATACCTTTGCTGGTATCGCTGTGGTTTTTTAAGCCGAGCAGCAGATTTTTGCAGGTGATAAGGATTTTGATAATTGTTCTGATACTGCTGTCGATGGCGGGATTTTGCGTGAGGCTGCCGAGCCGGCGGGGCACGGTAGTTGTCGTTGCCGACAGGAGCGGCTCAATGCCGCCTGACGCTGCTTTAAGGCAGAAGGAAATGATAGGCCTGATGCAATCGGCAATGGGCTCTTCTGACAGGCTTGCGGTTGTTTCGTTCGGCCAAAAAAGTGTTATCGAGCGGTCGCCGCAGGGCGGTAAATTTTCCGATTTCACTGCCGATGTTGGTACTGATGCGTCAAACCTCGCAGGTGCGCTCGAGAGTGCACTGGGCCTTGTCGGGCGCAAGTCACCCGGAAGAGTTATAGTTATATCCGACGGCAAATGGACGGGCAGAGACCCGGTTTCAATCGCTTCACAGGCGGCGGGCAGGGATATATCCGTAGATTATCGATTGCTCCAGAGAGCTGCTGTAAATGATTTGGCTATATACCAGATTGATACGCCTGAAAGTGTTACAGCGGGTGAATCTTTTATGATTAATGTGTGGATTCAATCGCCTCTTGGGCAGCAGGTCTCTTACAGACTCAGCCGGGGTTCGCAAACACTTGTTTCTTCGAGCCGAGCATTTTCTGCAGGTTTGACGAGATTGACTTTCCGCGACAGCTCTGAAAAGGCTGGTACTATCCAATATGTTTTTAATGTGTCAGCCGGTACTGACGACCCTGTTCCGGAGAACAACACAGCCAGGATACTTGTGGGTGTTGAAGGACAGAAGCCTTTGCTTTGTGTCAGCGATTCGCCGGACGGCGGTTTTGCAAATCTTCTAAGGGAAGGATTACTCAATATCGAAGCCGGAACGGCTGAATCGTGCAACTGGCAGCTTGAGGATTTGTCGAATTATTCAGCGGTGATTATCGAGGATGTCAGCGCAGGAAAAATCGGGACAACCGGTATGGAAAATATCGCCGCCTGGGTCAGGGACAGCGGGGCAGGTTTGATGATGACGGGCGGTAAAGAATCCTATGGACCTGGCGGCTATTTCAGGAGTCCCTTTGAGCCGGTTATGCCCGTCTCAATGGAATTGAGAAAGGAGCACAGAAAGCTTTCACTTGCCATCGTTGTAGCCCTTGACCGCTCGGGCAGTATGACTGCAGGCGTAGCCGGCGGGAAGACGAAAATGGATTTAGCCAATCTTGCGACGGTTCAGGTTCTTGATATGCTCACGGGGATGGATGAGTTCGGTGTTATTGCGGTTGACAGCTCCGCTCACATTATTGTTAATATTGCTCCTGTCGAAGAGACTGCGGCAGAGCGAAACAGGATTTTGAGTATAGATTCTCTGGGTGGAGGGATTTTTATTTATGAAGCTCTTTCAAACGCGGCGAAAATGATTTCCGAAGCTGAGCCGCTTACCAAACATATAATTCTTTTTGCCGATGCAGCCGATTCCGAGCGGCCGGACGATTATATAAAGCTGCTCGAAAAGTGTACGCAGGCAGGTATTACCGTCAGTGTCATCGGTCTTGGCAAGCCGACCGACCAGGATGCAAGGCTGCTGGAGGATGTAGCTCGCCGCGGGCAGGGGAGAATCTTTTTTACGGAAAGTGCGGAGGAGCTGCCTCGGCTGTTCGCACAGGATACCTTCGTTGTCGCGCGCAGCTCGTTTCTCGATGAGCCGACGGCAGTTCAGACTACGGCTGGGATGTATTCTTTGACAGGCAGGGGATTTGATATATCGCAGATGTGCGGCGGGTATAATCTTTGTTATTTGAGAGAAGGTGCCAACCTTGCGGCGGTGACGGTCGATGAGTACGAGGCGCCGTTTGTGGCTGCCTGGCAGGCCGGCATAGGTCGCAGTCTTTGTTATACAGGCCAGGCCAACGGCCCTTACACAGGTGAGATTGCGCAATGGGATGATATAGGCGCTTTTTTTACAAGTCTTGCGCGGTGGGTCGCGGGCGCAGGTTCGCAGCTTGGTCCGGATATGCTACTGACGCAGCAGCTCGAAGGCGGTATATGTACAATCAAGCTGCATTTGGACCCTGAAAGGCAGAGCGAGCCTTTTGTTGAATTGCCTCGGATTACGACACTTCAGGGCCGGCCCGGCAGCGCGCCACAGAGCAGAAAAAGCAGCTTGCAATTCGTCGATGCCGATACACTCGCAGTCGAAATTCCCTTATTCGGTTCGGATACGTTTTTGTCAACGGTAGAGGTGCCGGGTCAGAATCCGGTGACATTGCCCGCGGTCTGCCTGCCGTATTCACCGGAATTTCAGCCCGCGGATATCGGTCGGGGCCCGGAGTCACTGGTTCGGCTTGCAAAGATAACCGGCGGTAAGGAGAGAATCGATTTGGCAGGTATCTGGGCTGATTTGCCTAAGCGGGCTCAGATGATTGCACTTTCAAAATGGCTGTTATTAGCCGCTGTGATTTTGTTGCTGGCAGAGGTGCTGGAGCGCAGGACGGGATTATTGACCGGTGCCGAATGGAAAATATTTTCTGCAGAGGTTAAATGGTTCAGGTTTTTTAAACCTGTTTTCAAAAAGCACATTAAGCCGGTAAGAAAGAAAGAGGCCGTCGAGAAGGTTAAGATTGAGCCTTCGGTCGAGGTAAAAGCCGGGCCGGAAAAAGAAAAGAGTGCTTCCGAGGGCCTGCTCTCGGCTTTGTCAAAGGCCCAGCGGACTGCAAGAAAAAGAACAGAAAGAAAGAAAAATTAAAAAAGGTTTACAAGGGGACTATCTTTAATGGGTGAGGACAAAACGAGTAAAAAATCCCGCAGGCGATTCAGGATTTCTTATATCCTTGTGGGAGTTTTTTTTCTTCTTATCATAGCTTATTTTTTTTATCGGTTCCGGCTTCAGGATATTTACGAGGCGAAGCTTGAAGAGATTCGAGCGGCCGGCTGTCCGGCAACCTGTGCCGAGCTGGATGAGTGGTATTCGATTCCCGCCGGTGCCGAGAATGCCGCAGATGTTTTCATCGATGCCTTCAGGTATTTTCCCAACTGGGATAGAGAAAAGTACGACCGGCTTTTTTTTGTGGGAGATGCAGAGCTGCCCGGGCCGAACGAACCTATCCAAGAGGATGCCAAAAAGCTTATTTCAGAATTACTCGAAGAGAATAAAGAATCGCTTGAGATATTAAGTGATGCGGCAAAGATGGAAAATTGCCGATACCCGGTAAACTTAAGCTCAGGCCTGTCAGTTCTTATGCCATATCTGCCTGATATACGGCGGGCGGTTCGAATGCTATGTCTTCAATCCGTCTATTATGCGGAGGAAAAGAAAAGCCAAAAGGCCCTTGGCTCAATTGAATCGGCTTTCGGAGTAGCGAAATCTCTTTCGAACGAGCCTGCTATGATTTCTCAATTAGTAAGCATAGCGTGCAAAATTACCGCAATCGAAGCTATCCGGTTTGCCATAAACAGGGCTGATTTTAATGATTCTCAGCTTATCGTCCTGGACAAATTGCTTGCAGATTCCGAGGACCTTTTGTCTATACAACGCGCCTTGATAGGTGAAAGATGCCTTGGTATTGAGATATTTAATCTGCCCCCTTCGCAAATATCTATTTATACAGCAAAGCGTTTTTCTTTTGCTGATTCTATCGTGTTTGTTATGTACAGGATAAGCGGTATGTCTGATATTGACAGGCTGATATCTATCGATTATTTTTCAGACTATATCGAAGCAGATGAGCTGCCTTTGCACCAGCGAAAGAAAGTTTTTATTGCTCTTGGAACAAAAATTGATAACTTGCCGAAGTTCCATATTATTCCTCGGCAGTTCACACCTTCTTTTTCCGGTGTGTTTATAATTGAGTTGACTGGAATAGCTAACATTCGTGCAGCGAGGATTAGCGTTGCGGTAAGACGTTTTTACCTTGCGAGAAGCAGATACCCCGACAGTCTTTCCGAGCTCGTGCCCGATTTTTTGCCGGCTGTCCTGAAAGATCCCTTTGACGGCAACGAAATTCGCTATAAACAATTCGATGCGGGATGTGTTGTGTACAGCATTGGTGAAGACGGCATTGATAGCTGCGGTAAGCTGGGCGAGCCTGACATCGATGCCTTTGGTGATGATATTACTTTTATAATCAATAAATAGTTATGTCGGACATCATCGTTTTTTTTGGATTATATAGACTTATAAGAAATCGGGTTGATAAAAAGCGTTAACTTTGTGATAATTTGTAATTTGCAGGATAAGGAGTTTTAAGATGCCGTATAATATTCGTATTGTGAGTACATACCCGCCGAGAAGATGCGGGATAGGAACATTTTCGCGTGACCTTGCGAATGCGCTTGAGCATTTCACCGGCGAGGTTGGCCATATCAGGGTCTGTGCCATTGACAGAGACAATCTGCCTTATGATATTCCGGTGGATTTGATAATTGACCAGTATGATTCCAGGTCGTGGCAATTTGCCGCCCGGGATATTATCGCCAGGGCAAATGAAAGCCCCAATCCCACGATGGTTCTTTTACAGCATGAATACGGCCTTGACCCGGACGAAAAGGGAAACGAAGGTGAAGGCACGAACTTTGTTAATATGGCCCGTGCCTTTAAGGAAAAGGGTCTGACAACTCTTGTTTATTTGCATACCGTTCTTGAAAATCCGGATGAACATAAAAGGAACGTTATCATCGAGCTGGCAAAGTACAGCGATGGTCTTATCGTAACAACAGAAAGTGCCATCGAAATACTCGAATCCGAAAAGTATGAAATCGAGCATTTAAAGCTCAAGCATATAGACCACGGTATAAGAATGCGTCATCCTTCTCAGTATGACAGGCTTACTATAAAAGAAGAGCTCGGACTGGACGGCCGGTTTCTTGTTACCACTCTCGGGCTGCTTTCACCCAGCAAGGGAATCCAATACGGCATAAGGGCGTACGGGCGGTTTCTGACTGAGGCTTTGACCGAAAGTCAGAGAGCCAAGATAATATATTTAATAGCAGGCCAGTGTCACCCCGACTTTGTCAAGGCCGACGGCGGCAAAGCCTACCAGGAGTATCAGCAGATGCTGGAATCGGTTCTGAATGAAGCAAACCTGAGATGGAGCAGGGTCAAAGAGCTCAAAGGCGAACAGCTCGAGGATTTTGATATCGTATTCTGGGATATTTTTCTCGATGAGCCGACTCTGCTGAAACTTTACGGAGCTACCAATGTTATGGTACTTCCTTATCTTGACAGCGAGCAGATATCGAGCGGTGTGCTGGCGGATACCATAGGCTCCGGCAGAGTGGCAATCACGACAAAATTCAGGTATGCACTTGAGCTGATTCATTCAAACAGGCCCTGCCATGAAGGTATCATGGTAGGCAGGTTTGCTCGAGGTATATTAGTCGATGCGGGTGAGCCGTCGGTCGAGCAGATTGTAAGAGGACTTGATTATGTTGTATTTAATCAGGAGAAGCGTTTGAAAATGGAGAGGCAGGCACATCAAAGGGGTTATCAGATGCGATGGTACAACAGCGCCTGGGCACTGCTGCAGCATATAGAATATGTGAGGGAAGAGAAGGAAATTGTTACCGGAAGGGGGATAAAATTCAAACGTGAAAAAGTAAAGAATAATAATTGTAAGCGGTAAGATGGAGCGCGATTACCTATGGTAAGGACAAAAATAATAGCGACGCTGGGGCCTGCAAGCAGTTCTGAAACCGTCCTGCGAAAAATGGTTATAAAGGGACTTGACTTCGTGAGACTCAACTTCTCACACGGAACCGAAAAAGAGCATCTGCGTCGGGTCAGGCTGATTCGCACGATTAATAAAAAGATGAGAAGGGCCGTCAAGATTATGCAGGACCTTGAAGGCTATCGAATAAGAATCGGCAGGATCGAGCAGCCGTTTGTCCTCAATAAGGGGCATAAATTTTATTTTACACAGGAAGATATCCTCGGCAACAGTGAGATTGTACCCTTTGATTATGCCGGCTCTTTGAAGAAAATAAAGCCCGGCACAAAAATTTACGTTGACGACGGCAAACTCGTTTTTGAGGTTAAAGCCGTTGAGAAGAGGCGCCTGAAAGTCAAAAGTCTTGTCAGCGGCACGTTAAAAGATTACAAGGGTGTTAATATGCCGGATGTGGAGCTGGATTTCGAGGCCCTGACAGAGAAAGACAAAAACGATTTGAAGCTTGCCGGAAAGTACAAATTTGATTACGTCGCACAGTCATTCGTTAGAGATGCAAAGGATGTCAGGCTGATAGAAGATTTGGTCAGGCCTTTACATCCGGACTGCCGGATATTTGCAAAAGTTGAGAGCAGGCAGGCTCTTGAAAATATCGATGAGATAATAAAACAGGCTGACGGTATAGTCGTAGCGAGAGGCGATTTGGGCATTTGTGTTCCTATTTATAAGATACCCGTGATACAGAAGGAGATTGTCAAAAAGTGCCTTCAAAGTAATAAGCCGGTGGTCGTGGCGACGCAGATGCTCGATAGTATGACCGAAGAGCGTTTGCCGACGAGAGCCGAGGTCAACGACGTGGCAAACGCCGTTTTTGACGGGGCTACGCACCTGATGCTGTCTGCGGAAACCGCTGTGGGAAAATACCCGGACCGGGCTGTTGATATGATGAATAAGATTATAATAAGTGCGGAGAATTATCGAGGTTGAGATGAGAAGTCTGATATGTTTGTTTTTATTGGTTATGTCCTTTTTGACCGGCTGTACCTCACGGACTATCTCGAATACTCCGAGAACAGCTATAGAGCAGCTTTTATTGTCGGCTGCGGTGGACAAGGCGGTTTTAAAATTCCAGATGCCCGAACTCGAAGGCAAAAAGGTCTGCCTGGATTTTACCCATTTGCAGTCCTATGATAGCGAGTACGTCAAGTCAGCAGTTCTCAACCGCATCGCGCAAAACGGGGCGGTGATAATCGAAAAGAGTGAAGAGGCGGATTTTATCATTCAGGTTTCTTCGGGCGGTGTCGGCAATGAGTACAAGGAAACTCTTGTAGGTATTCCGGCGATTCCTGTTCCCGGCTCACCAATGTCAATGCCCGAGCTGGCCTTATGGAAAAAAGTCGAGCAGGACGGTATGGCGAAATTTTTGATAGCCGTTTATCGCAGGGGTGAGATTGTCCATTCGAATCATTATTACGGCAAGGCTGAGCGAGATGAATCATTCTTTCTGTGGAAACGCACTCAACCGAAGGATGACATACGAAAGGAATGGGAAAAAGCTGATAAGAAACTGAGACAAAAATAAGAATAATTCTCGTTTGTTCTTTTATTGCTTGCGTATCGCGGTTTTTTGTTAAAACTAAAGCAACCTTCTTCAGGGTTGAATATCGAATTGGCATTTTGACGTTTTTAAGGTGTCCTTTGTTCTGAGAAGGGATACTTTTATGTTCAAAGCAGAAGAAAGTCTTTCCGAAAGACGGATTCAGTCCGCTCTTCAAAACGTAATAAAAGACGGTATTGCGTCTCAGGCTATGGGAGTACTGACGGGCGGTGCTTTTCTGGTTGCCTTTGCAATCAAGCTTGGTGCGTCCAACTTTGTAATAGGTTTACTGGCTGCAATCG
>CAYXGT010000022.1:0-31241 GCA_964464635.1 uncultured Pirellulales bacterium
TTCCCTGCTCAAGGTGCCGAAGAGCTCTCCTGCGAATAAACGGCTCACACATCGCAGCGACTTCAATCGCACTTAAGACCCTGGTGGGCCGGCCTGACTTTTCCAGCGTCTCCTGCAGCGCACAGGCATTGATAATGGTTGACAGCATTCCCATATAATCGGCCGTATTTCTGGGTATTCCGCTAAGCTCGGAGAAGGTTTCACCCCGCAGGAAATTGCCCGCACCAACCACAACCGCGATTTGCGGCCCGAGTTTGCAAATCTCCGCTATCCTCTCGGCAATTGATTTGAGGACCGCTCCGTCAATCCCGAATTCTCCGGGCTTACAAAAACTTTGCCCGGAAAGCTTCAGCAATACCCGATTGTATTTGCTTTTTGCCATTTAGTATCCCATATCCCGCTCAAGATACACTGCGCTTTTGGGATTATTTTTCAGCCGACACTGAAACGGACGAACTTTGTAATTTTAGCCTGGCCGCCGGCTTGTTTTGCGGCATCGGCAAGAACCTGGGCAACAGTCTTGCTGTCGTCTTTGACAAACTGCTGCTCAAGCAGGCAGTTCTCTGCAAAAAACTTTTTGAGCTTTCCTTCGACGATTTTTTCGACGATGTTGGCAGGTTTGTTTTTGACCTGCTCGGCATAGATTTGCTTTTCAGCCTCGATTGTCTTCGCATCAATGCTGTCTTTATCAAGCCCGACAGGTTTGGCGGCGGTGATGTGCATAGCTATATCAACGGCAGCTTTTTTGATGTCGTCACCTGCGGCGACTTTTTCATCACTGGTTTCAATCTGCAGCATTGCGCCTACTTTACTGTTGAAGTGTACGTAAGAGCTTATCAGGCCGGGACCATCGAGACTGAACTTTGCATAATCGCCGACCAGGGTTTTCTCCCCGGTTTTGCTGGCGACCTCATTAATGACGTCACTGAATTTTTTGCCGTCAATAGCTGTTTCGAGAATATTTTCTGCGCCTTCGTCAGCAGGGCAGGCCATTGCATAATCGGCAAGCTTGTCGGCAGCGGCAAGAAAATCATCACTTTTTGCAACGAAGTCTGTCTCACAGCAGAGCGTTACCATAACAGCGGTTTTGCCGTCATCGGCTTTTTTACTAACGAGCAGGCCTTCGGAGGTCTGCCGCTCGGCTCTTTTTTCAAGCGTAGCAAGTCCTTTTTTGCGCAGAATCCCCATAGCCTTCTGCATATCACCATCAGCTTCGGTAAGGGCCTCTTTGCAGTCCATCATACCCTGTCCGCTCATTTTTCGCAGTTTCATTACGGTCGATGCTGAGATTTCAGACATTTCGATAAACTCCTCATTACGTATTGCAAAACAGACCTTGAGCAATCAACACTTTATTCGAATACTCATTTATCAGCCTGCTGTTCGTTTTGTTTCTGCGTTTCTTCGTTGCCCGGAATATCAGCAGGCTGTGTTTTTTCGTCTTTCTCGGCCCGGCTCTGAGCAGCTACCGGCTGAGCATCAGCTTCATCCGCACGAGCGAGAACGCTTCTGGAGCGAAGTTTTTTCGGGTGCTGCATCGGCTGAGCGGCAACCATAGTTTTGCCGACAGCTACAGCGTCGGCAAGCTCGTCGAGCAAAAGGCTTATAGCCCTGATTGAGTCGTCATTTGCAGGAATGGCAACTTCCACCGCGTCGGGGTTGGAATCCGTATCGAGAATACCAACGGTCGGGATGCCGAGTTTTCTGGCTTCGGCGAGCGCGATATATTCCTTTTTTGCGTCGATGACGACAACCACGCCGGGCAATTGAGTCATCTTGCGTATGCCTTCAAGATTTGATTTGATTTTTCTCATCTCGCGTTTCAGCCTTGAAGCCTGCTTTTTGCTGTCGCTGTCGAGCGTGCCGTCCTCAACCATAGCTTCGAGCATTTCGAGTCTCTGAAGTCTTGAGCGAATGGTCCTGAAATTTGTCAGCGTTCCCCCAAGCCAGCGGGTTGACACATAGTGCATCTGGCATTTTTTAGCGGCGGCCTCGACGGCTTTCTGTGCCTGTCTCTTTGTCCCCACAAAGACAACGTCTTTGCCCGAAGAGACAACTTCAGCGAGCAGCTTTTTTGCAATCAGCAGGGATTTTATTGTCTGTTTTACATCAATTATGTGAATTTTGCCTCTTTTTGCGAAGATAAACGGAGCCATTTTGGGATTCCATCGGCTGACACCGTGACCGAAGTGCACCCCCGCATTAATTAATTCACGAACCAGCTCTTTAGCCACAAAAAACCTCCAAATTTTCACCACAATACACACCTGCCTGCCACTTACAGGCAGCTAAAGAGTGGAAAATACATCAGATTTGGAAATATGTCAAGATTTTTTGCCGGGGTCAGTAATATTGTTAAAATTTATAATACCGCCGTCTAATCATTAGTCTCTAAGTTCCGGTGATTTTTCTTCGAAAAGTATGTTAATTAAAACGTATTCCTTTCTGTTATTTGGTTAGCGAAAAGGTGTTTTTATGTTAATTTTCCTTCGATATCATTTTACCCCGAGCTTCCCTAACAATCCTTAAACAGGTTGGTCGAACAATGGTTATTGAGGCACGTCCGCAGCAGGAAGTACCAGCCTGACAGCAAATATCCCGCCTTTCTGCACTTTAACACTGGCGGCACCTCCCAAAGCTCTGACTACTCTCTGCACTATTGCAAGTCCCAGGCCTGAGTGAACATCGGTATGTGAGCGTGAAGAATCGGCCCGCCAGAAGGAGTCAAAGACCTGTGAGACCTGCTCATTGGTGAGTGTGCAGCCGGTATTGGCAATAGTGATTTCTACGCAAGCTTCGGACTTCTTAGCGGTTGCCCATATCCGGCCGGTTTCGTTCGTATATTCAACAGCATTATCAAAAAGGTTCGATATGACTATAGCCAGATTGTCGGAATCCGAGAATAATATTGTACCATTCGGGATGTTATTCTCAAAAGTAACCTTTCGTTCAAGTGCTGTTTTTGAAAATGGCCGCCAGCAGGAACTTGCGAGCTTAGCCAGATTAATCTGCTCCCGGCGGAAGGCAACCTGATGGGTCTCAAGGCGGGCAAGCGTCAACAGATTAATTACCATTTTCTGCATATTCTCGACTATTGCCAGACAATCAGAAATGACTGCCTGGTATTCGTGCCGGTCGCGTGCCCGCATTAAAGTTACCTCAATTGTGGAGCGTAAACCTGCCAGGGGCGTTCGCAATTCGTGGGCTACGTCAGCAGTGAAACGTCGCTCTCGTTCAAATGCTTCTTCAAGCCTGGATAATAGCTCATTCAGTCGATTTCCTATAGGTACTATTTCAGTCGGGATTGAATTAGTGTTGATTCGAGCAGTGAGGTCATCTTCTTTAATAGCTGAGATTTCGGCAGCGATAGCATTCAGCGGCGCCAGTCCCCTTCGGACAATGAACGCAGCAACAAGAAAAGACAATGTTATCACTGCGATTGAAGCTGATAAGAGCACTAATTTCAAAAACATCAGCTGGCTGTACAAATCGCCGGCATCTCTAACGACAACGAGAGCAAGCGTTTGCTCAGATGTCGGCTCTTTGTAATCCTTACTGTCGCTGTCAGATACCCGAGGTATGAACCTGAGGCCAACGGAACGCTGAGGTTGGTTGTTTCTGCCCCGTGACTGTCCAAAAACAAGTTCATCGAGCCGGCTCGCAGGCAGAAAAAGATTATCCTCACCCAGTAAAGCAGACTTTACCACCACGGTACCATCAGCTCGCCAGAGCTGGTAGTAAGTCGGATGGTCGGTGTCCTGAAACTCCTGCATCTGCTGCAGCTCGAACTCCAGTTCAATCTCGTCATTATCGATTTCAACCGAAGCCGCCAGTATCCGGGCCATAGATAACAGTGAAGTGTCAAATCGTTTAATTAATGCGTTATATATCAAAACGTACACCAGCAGGCTAAAGACAGCCAACAGCAGTACCAAACCGCCGATTATGCCGGTAAGCAGGTGATTTCGAAGCGAATATTTCACGATTGAGCCCTCAAAGCGTAACCTCGACCACGGATAGTGTGTATCAAGCGAGGCTTATTCGGTCGTTCGATTTTTCTCCGCAAATAACCAATGTACACATCAACAACATTACTGTATGCCGAAGAGTTGAACTCGTAAACGTGCTCCCATATATCCGAGCGAGATACGGTTTGGCCGGCGCGCATAGCCAGGTATTCCAGAAGAGCATATTCACGAGATGTAAGCTGGATTTCTTCTCTGCCGCGCCGCACTTTTTGTTTTGTCAGGTCTAACTGCAAATCACCAATCTTGATGCTGGGATTTTTCTCCCGGTAGCTGCGGCGCAGCAATGCGCGAATCCGCGCCAAGAGCTCCTCGAATGCGAAAGGCTTAATCAGATAGTCGTCAGCGCCGAGGTCCAGACCTGTCACCCGGTCTTTTACAGTATCTTTCGCCGTCAGTATCAGAATATGTGTTTTTTGTCCTTGATTCCTAATCTCCTTAAGGATATCGAGGCCGTTTATGCCGGGCAGCATAAGGTCAAGGATAATCACATCATAGTCGCTGCCCTTTGCATACCAAAGCCCCTCCTTTCCATCGCCTGTGTAGTCTACGGCGAAACCAGCCTCACTCAGCCCCTTTGTGAGAGAACGCTGCAAAGGCTTATAGTCTTCAATGACCAATAGACGCATAATAGTATCCACCAAAAAAAGTACCGCTGAGTAATAGTGCGTCAGAATTCAGCGGTACTATTTTAGCCTTAAAAGGCTAATGTGTCAGTATCTTTCCTATCCTCAATCATCCTCGGCATCGTCGTCATCCTCATCATCGTCGTCTACTTCTTTGCCGAGCAGCGTTCCATCGGCAGATACCTTTATTCCGATTTCCTGTCCATCGATGAGCAGTTCAGCCTCATAAATAATCCGGCCATTTTCATCTTCGCGCTCTATCTCCTTAACAGTTCCACCCTGAACCTGGCTTAGAATGGTTGTTTTGACGGCAGCAGGAACCTCATCGATAGAAAGCTGTTCTTCATCTTCGTCGTCATCATCTTCGTCATCATCACAATCGTCATCGTCTTCGTCATCATCATCGCAATCGTGATTATCTTCGTCTTTATCTCCAATCTCTTGTTCCAGAACGGTTCCATCAGCAGCAAATTCGATTTCTACTTCCTTGCCGTTCTCGATAAACTCCGCTTCATATGTAGTTTCCGGTATCTCAAGTTTCTTTAACGTGACAATATAATAGGTAACTTCCCGCTTGACCTCCTCTATCTGTGCACCAGCAGCCGCTTGAGCAATTGCCGACTTTACAGCATCCGGCAGCTCATCTATGGCAATTTCATCCTCGACTTCCACAAGAGTACCGTCTGGGGCGATTGTCAGCTCAAATTCCAGGTCTGCCTGTTCAAGCTCAACCTCATATACTTCCAGTCCTTCTCTTTCCAACTTCACCTCTTCAATGGTCGCCTCGGGGTAAAGCTCACTTATGGTAACCTTTATCTCATCGGGAAGGGGCTGCTTTTCCTGTTTGTCTGCGTATGTTACGACACAGGCTATTATAGCAATCAAAATCATAACACCAATAACCTTCAGGCTTCTTGCTTTCATTTTCAGTCTCCTTATTCAAAAAAGGCTCGCGATTTTTTCAACCTGCCACCGTGGTCAGGCTGAGCAACGTATTTTATCAGAAAAGATGCTATCATATGAAATATGAGAAAGTGATGAGAAGAACATATTTTTGAAACTTTTTTTTGCTCGCGCCAGGATTCCTGGGCGGTGTGCCTGAAGCGGAATGACTAAGAATTGCAACTTAATTTTAAATTAATAAACTCCGTCTCTGCATCTATACTTTATCAACCTCTTGCCAACAACAAAAAGCTGTGTTAATACCAGACTGTGATTATGAGATTGGGCTCGGTTTTTTTGGCAACTACATTTCCAACCGTCGTGTCGGTTTGCTTTATTACAATACCGGGATTTTCCTTCAGCCAGACGTTGATTTGCTGCTCAAGAAAATCGATACTTCCGGCGTGAAGCTTTGTGAAGAACGTTTTTATATGCTGAATTCTTTCGGGCGAGCTTACCTGGCCTTTCATTTTTTTCAGGCTTGCCGGCTCTACCAGAGAAGCAGAAGTGCCGTCCAGATTCAAGGGAGCATGTGAGATGTTGCTTTCGTCGGTATCCGTATCGTCAAAAGGAATCGGCTTTTCCTCATCAGGAGAAATCGTTCTGCTCTCTCCGAAGACAACAAGCTCGTCAAGGTCCTCGCTGCCGAAATCCTTACTATCAAAATCTTTCGTGTCAATATCTTTGCTGCCTTTATTATTTTTATCCATCGATAAATCTCCTCTTGCGAAACAATTTTTTTATACTGCAAATATTCTATCTTCCAACCTCTATTATCGGCACATCAGCCGCTTTTTAGCAGTTAAAAACGGCATTTGTAAACAGTTATGCCGTTTTACATATATAATTATACGGGAGTTTTACGCTTTTTGCTACTTTTTTTTCTCGTTTATACACCCTCTCAGCCATTTGAATTAATAATTACCATCCTGCTGCTGACCGTTTGTTTCGCTGCTGTGGTCGCTATAATCGATATTATTAGGTTCATCAACAATCGGTGTTGTTGTGTGCTTTCTTCTAAGCTCATTTACTATATCGATATTAGGCTTTCCCCCGGAAGAAACTGTCGGAGTCAGGATAAAAAGAACCTCTTTTCCCCTTTCCTCGAAGTCCTTGCTCGAGAAGAGAATACCTAAAATGGGTATGTCCTTGAGGAAAGGGACACCGCGAACTACCGAGCGTTTTTCAGTTTTTGTAATGCCGCCTATAACCAGGCTTTCTCCCTCCCTGATGCGGTTCTCCTTGTTGGTGACCTGCCTTTTTGTAACTATTGGTATCTGCTTTACACCCTCAGGTGTTGACTTCGAGCCTATAAGAGCTGTCGTCTCCAGGCCTATGTAACCATCGGCAAATACATGCGGTGTAATCTTGAGTGAATCAACCACATCAATGTATTGAGTAGAAATGGTATACCTCTGGGAGACAGGGTCATAGATTTCCACCTGTTCGAGAGGCACATGCTCGCTTGTCAAAATTTCAGCGGTCTTGCCGTTGACAACCTCCAGTGTCGGGTTCATAAGAATTTTCAGGTAACCTCGTGAAATCAGCACATCTACTAATGCCTTGAACTCATGGCCGAGGATACCTTCATTTCTGACGTACCCTGTTTTAAGTCCGAAAGTAGCTCTTGCGGCATCCCTTAATGCTGCTCCCGGAAAGGCAGGGTATATCGTTCCGTCGGACCTTTTGCCGCCAAGACTTATTCTTTCGCCGAAAAGATTCTCGATAAGTAACGTCGTCTCCCAGTCCATAGTAATATCTGAATAAACTTCCGATATCAGGCAGTCGATTCTGACCTGAATCGGGGGAATATCAACCATTTCCAGCGTCTGCAGAACCGCCTGTGTGTCTTCTCGGGTTGGACATCTTACGACCAACTGATTGGTTGCAGGCATACTGCTGACAGTATAGTCGGTGACGGTGCTTGACTTTCCTTTCTCATCGAAAAGCTTCGTGGCAAACTGTTTATGGATGAGCTGCTCCAGCTCAACGGCGGTATGATACTTGCAGAAGTAAAACAGCTTAAATTCAGGTGCGCCGCCGACCATCTGCTCCAATATTAAGGGCTCAGTCATGTAAACATCGGGTTTCGGATACGAAGGTTCCGCCGGCTCGATTTCGCTTATCTCTTTAAGAATTGCCCTCTGGTGCAGCTCGGTCGTTTTCTCGTCGAAAAAGTTTCCACAGCCGCTGTATAGCAGCAAAGGTATTGATAGCAGGATTAACCTGATGTAGAGCGGGGTGCTGAATATTTTAATATTTGCCCTGTTCATAACCACCGGCTATTGAATTATACCCTTCACTCCTTCAAATAACGATTATATACGCGCTTTGCATTATTTTCAAGGTTATTTTATAATATTAATTTCTGATAAACGCCTGATACAAGCACTAAAGTTTGTATTTTACCGTTATCTTAAAAAATTTTCATTATGGCAAAAAAAGCAAATCCGAAACTGACAGTGGGCTTTGTGGCTCTCGGCTGCCCGAAGAACGTCGTTGACAGCGAAAAGATGCTGGCCGAAATCGTAAAAGCGGGCTTCTTTCTAAGCTCCGAGATTGACGATTCCGATGTTGTTATCATCAATACCTGCGGCTTTATTGCACCAGCCAGGGCCGAAGCCATCGAGGTTATACAAAATGCCGTTGCTTTGAAAAATAAAGGCAGGGTAAAAAAGGTAATCGTTACAGGGTGTCTTCCTGAATGGATTGGAGAGAAACTTTTTAAAAAGGTTGACGGTATCGATGCGATAGTCGGCCTTGACCGGCGAAACGATATAGCACAAATTATAGAAAAGACCATTGTCAGCCAAAAGCCGCTCGCCTTTCTGGAAAAAAGCAGCACACCTGTTTCTGTTAATGACGACAGGGCCAGGCTGCTGATTGGCCCGCCGCACAGGGCATATCTTCGAATAAGCGAAGGCTGCAGCCGGAACTGCTCATTCTGCACAATACCTTCTATCAGAGGACCATTCAGAAGCAAGCCGCAACAGCTCGTACTTGCCGAAGCAAAAGAGCTTGCCGAATCAGGCGTTGTGGAGCTCAATATAATCGGCCAGGACACGACGAACTGGGGCGCGGACTTAAAAATAAAAGACGGACTCGCCCTTCTGGCAGAGGAACTTGACAAAATCGATGGGCTCGAATGGCTGAGACTTCTTTATCTTTATCCAGCAGGTATCACAGAAAGATTGATTGAGACTATAGCGAAAAGCAAAAAGTTCACTCATTACCTCGATATTCCGATTCAGCATATCAACGATGACATTTTAAGAAAGATGCGCCGGCCGGACAGCGAAGAGCAAATTTGCCGGCTGATTGAGAAACTCAGGAAAGCTATACCGGAGGTAGTCCTGCGAACAACTCTTATTGTCGGTTTTCCCGCCGAGACAGAGGAGCAATTTGACCAGCTTGTCAAATTCGTAAAATGGGCCCGCTTTGATGCACTCGGCTGTTTCAAATATTACCAGGAGCAGGGTACACAAGCCGCCCAGATGCCCAGCCAGGTGCCGGAGGACATAAAGAACAAGCGATTTAAAGAGCTGATGCTCGTCCAGCAGCAAATAGCCTTCGCCAAAAACAAACAAAGGATAGGCACGGTGCTGCGATGCCTGGTCGATTCGTCAAATACAGACGGCAGGGGCAAGGCACGATTTTATGGTCAGGCCCCTGAGATTGACAGTATATGTATAATAAAGAACTGCTCGGCAGAGCCGGGACAATTTATAAGCACAACTGTTGAAGACACAAAAGACTATGATTTAATCGTCAGGCAAATTTAATGATGTGCTTTTATAAGTAAAAATACCTCCCCTGGCCGAGCCAGGGGAGGTAAGTTCTAACACCTTATCTGTTTACTCTCAAAGAATAAACAGAGTCTTTCTTCTACTTCTTCTACGATTTCCTTCGTCTTAGCAATGCCAGAGAGCCAAGGCCCAAAAGGACCATTGTCGCCGGCTCGGGTACTATGTCCGGACCCAATGCATAAATGTCCGCAATGTCATCACAGGAAAGCGCGTCGCTATAAATCTCGAACTGTTCAATTTCACCAAGAAAGGTAGGATCGGACCAGGTACTCTTGGCCAAATAGGCGTGAGCGTTGCTGACGTTGGCAAGCGAATTGTTCAGGACAACACCCATACCTTGAAGCACTCCATCTATATACAGTGTCAACATAACTTGATCACCGGCACAGCAATCAGAAACAGGACCCAAAGTCAGTACATATTGATGCATTAGATCATCATTGAGCTCCGGCCCGAGTTGACCAATTTCACCGCTGGGACCCTTAATCAGCGACTTAGTAACGTTGTCCTGACGTGAGGTGGCGATAGCGATGTAATCGATTCCTTCCCACCCATCTTTAGTATCACCAAGTGCAGCTGTCATAGACCAGCCCTGGTCAACGGAACTCTGGGTCGACCACAATACCAATGAGACTGCGTCATAGGTGTTAATGCCTATTGCTGGACCATCAATATCCAGATAGTCGCCATCGGCAGAAGTGACAAGCTTGCCGCCTGTAGCTCCAGTTATTCCGCCATACGGCGTACCGACAATACCGCTATCAGAGTTCAATCCGGTAGGGTTCGTGGCAGTTCTATTGAAGTTCCACTTATGAACCAGGGTAGCCTGGGCACTTCCTGACATTAGAGCTAAGAATAAAATCAAAGAAATAAACAGAATACACTTTTTCATCTTACACTCCTCTTCTTAAAATACTTGTAAGTAATTTCTATGTTTTGGTTACACACCAAAACTTTCGCTGCTCTCAACAGGCATAAGGTTGTTTCTGCATCGCCTGTTTCGAACAACGCCAAAAATTAAAGCTCACCGCACTCTTTCCCGCTCTGCATCCTTAAGAAGGTGCCACTCACCTCTTTACCTTTACCAATCAAAACGGGCTCGTACATGAGACTCTAATATTTATCTGTTGGAAGTGTGCTATTCTTGTAACACCATTGACATGAAAATAACACCCTTCTCCACAGAAAAACTCTACGACTGTCAATACAGCAGCTTCAGTCTTAAGTTCTTTTCTATTTCCTTTATATTAGATTGCAACACATTTGTAAAGAAAAATCTGAAAATTTATGAAAAAAATTAAAAATAAACTAATTATTCGCCTAAAAACAGTCATCCTGCCATTTTTTTCATTATATCCCGGAAATCATAAATATAGGGCCTTTTTACGTTTTCAACACACAAATCAGGGAAAAACACCGTCTTTTTCTACTTTCACACCAGTAACACTAATCTTTCACCTTATAAATCCCATTGTTCAGACTAAAAACTCATAGACTTCGGTTTTAGAATCGTCGGCAATATCTGCTGCCGTTCGACAGACTACAGTGGCGACGACAAGGTAACATTCGAAGATTTTGCCGTCTTCGCATCCGACTGGTGGCTTGCCGAGCCCGCGGGCGAGGTCAGTCCATCGGATTTAAATTGTGATGCGAATGTCAATATCATCGATTTGGAAATCTTCTGCAGCCAGTGGCTCAACGACTTCAATTACAATTGTCTCGGCGACTAAGCATAATAGATAGAAAGACTACTTGAACCATTCGTACATAAGATAATGGTCCCTGTTCATACCGAGACTTTCATAAACCTTCTGAGCGCCCGCATTTTTCTTATCTACATACAGCCGCAAACCCATAAACTCATCTGAGTTTTCGACCCTCTGTCTTAAATATTCGTACAGCTTCGTAAATACACCTTTTTTACGGGCCTCAGGTATAACATATAATGAATGAATCCAAAGGACTGTCCCATTCCGCCAGTCACTCCACTCAGGAATTGTCAAAAGCATGCCGACCGCCCTGCCGTTCTCTTGCGCAATATAATATGTCCCCCTGCTCTTATCCTCGAATACAGCCTTTACTGCCCTTCCCAATATATCCCCATCGAGAGCCAAATCCTCGGTCTCTTTTGCCATTCTAAGCTGAAAATCAACTATTACCTCAATATCCTTTACCCCGCCCTGCCGAATCGTTATCATAATAATATCCTCGAATTTACATTTAAGGAAACCTGCAATCCATACGATAATATTATCAGGGGTTGGAGTAAAAAACTCGAGCATTTTTTATGAGCAAAGTCGCGAAGGTAAAATTCACAAGTTACGCCGAAAGCGTTAAAAAAGCCTTAAATATCATTGGGGCTGCGGATGTCCTTCCGAGAAAAGGCCTGATTATTATCAAGCCTAATCTAATCAATGCCGAAGGCCCGCCCGTGACAACACCCGTCGAGATGGTAGAAGCTGTGTATCTATTCTGCAGACACTGCCGGCCCGACGTAAAAATTATCATCGGCGAAGGCTGCGGCAAGGGAGCAACAGATGTCACCTTCAAACTCAACGGGTACAACACGCTCGCCCAAAGATACAAAATCGAGCTGCTCGATTTTAACAACTGCGAAACCGTACTGCTGAAAAATGACAAAGCCTTCCAGCTCAAAGAATTTCATATTCCGAAGATTGTTCAAAATGCGTTTGTGATTTCCGTACCGGTCTTAAAAGACCACAGCTTTACCACGACAACCATCTCGATGAAAAATATGTTCGGAATCGCCCCCCCTGCCCATTACAAAGGCTCGTGGAACAAATCCGAGCTGCATTCACCTTCGACACACAAATCGGTAGTTGACGTCTGCCTTTACAAAAAGCCTGACCTCTGTGTCGTTGACGCCGTCGTCGCCCTCAAAGGCTCACATCTTGCAGGTCATAAACAAAGACTCGGCCTTATACTTGCCGGCCTTGACTGCGTCGCCGTCGATGCCATTGGCAGTGAGCTGCTCGGCCATAACCGCAGAGAAATCGAATACCTCAGGCTCGCCGATGACCTCCTGGGGAGTATGACGGACATCCAGGTCTGGGAAAGATAACCGCAATTTTACACATCTCCTACATCAGCCGCATCAATTATTATAACAGAACAATAATTGCTGCCGAATACTGCGAAAAAATTCAGGGATTTTATGATAGACCATAACCTGCACCAAACGTAAAATCATCTTATGGACAAGGAACACATCAAAAAACTTGCTGAAGACCCGAGATTTATTCCGGGCATCTATAATTACTGCGACCGCTGGTGCGAGCGCTGCCCGCACACTTCTATGTGTATGAACTTCGCATTAAGCGAAGAAGAATTTTCTGACCCCCAAACTCACGACATAAACAACGAGGATTTCTGGCAAAAAATACATGAAGTCTTTCAAACTACTCTTGAAATGCTGAAAGAAACCGCGCAGGAAATGGGCATTGACATTGATTCTCTCGATGACAAGGATGACTCTGACGACGAGAACAATATCGATAATATCACTGAAAATCACCAATGCTGCCGGGCAGCACAAGACTACAGTCAAATGGTAAAAAACTGGTTCGATTCAGCAGACAATTTATTTACGCAAAAGGCCGATGAGCTGGGTCTGCAGGCACAACTTGAACTACCATCCTGTGAGCCTCAGGCAGAAGCTCACGAACTAAAAGATGCAGTGGACGTAATCCGCTGGTACCAGCATTTTATATACATCAAACTGAAAAGAGCTGTCAGCGGAACTTTAAGAGATACCATTGAGGAAGATTTCAATGATTCAAACGGTTCGGCCAAGGTGGCTTTGATAGCGATAGACCGCTCGATTGCCGCCTGGAGTCAATTACGAAGGATTTTCACTGAACGCGATGATGATATCCTCGACATACTCGTTCACCTTGACCGTTTGCGCCGCAAAACCGAAAAAACATTCCCTTCCGCAAGGGCTTTTATCCGGCCAGGCTTCGATTAGCGCATTTTTTTAAAAAAATCCCCCTTGCAAGGCCAATTAGAAGAAATATACTATGTTACCAGAAACCGGCAACTAACGACCAGCAACTAATTGCGGGCGTAGCTCAGTGGTAGAGCGTCACGTTGCCAACGTGAATGTCGTGAGTTCAAGTCTCATCGCCCGCTTTAGTTTAGAGCATAAGAGTCCGCTGCTTGTGATTTTTGACTTGTGCACTAACATAGTATCGGTGAGTTACCAACTAAATTTAGTTTGGCGCTGGTCTCCGTTAAATTTGGGCATGGATTACTACAGGCCCGGAATCGAAGAGACAGGCTAAGGGCAAAGCCCTGTAGCCTTTTTTGTTTGTCAAAACGAACTTAAAACCGTAAGGAACCAAAAAATGGCAGATGAGCAAACGACCGAATCAAAAAACATCGTGACTATTAAAAATGCAGGGCCCTGCAAAAAGAAAATCACCATAGAAATTCCGGAAGAATCCATTAAAGCTGCCGCCGACGATAAATACGAGCAGCTTCGAAAAGAAGCCGTCTTACCTGGATTCAGAAAAGGCAGAGCGCCAAGAAGGCTTCTCGAAAAACGGTTCGGCAAAGATACGTCGGAGCAAATCAAGCTGAAACTGCTGGCCGACGCAAGCGAGTCAGCCCTGAAAGATAACAATATTGACTACCTCAATGAACCTGATATCGACTATGAAAAGATTGAGCTGCCGGAAACCGACGCGATGAAATTCGAATTTGAGGTCGAGGTCAAGCCGGAATTCAAACTGCCAAAGCTCGAAGGCATAAATATCAAAAAGACCAAACTCCCTGTAACAGATGACCAGGTCGCCGACGAAATCGAACAACTACAAAAATACGCCGGTATGTGGACGCCCCGCGAAAAGGGCAAGGTCGAGCTCGACGACCAGGTAATCGCCGATGTAATAATAAAGACAGAAGGCGTCGAAGAAGAACAACGGCTCGACAATACGCAAATATTCGTCAGAAAGCAGGGCTTCGTCGCTGAGGTACCCGTAGAAAATCTCGACGGGCACCTCGTCGGTGCATCGGCCGGCGAAACCAAAAAGATAACCACAGAGGTAGCCAAAACATACTTCAGAGAACAATACCGCGGCAAAAAAGTTGACCTTCAGATTGATATCAAAGATATTAAATTCCTCAAGCCCGCCGAGCTGAATGAGGCATCTCTAAAAAGATTCGGCGTACAGAACAAAGCCGAGCTCGAAGAAAAAATACGCGACAGCCTACAGGCAAGGTTAGAGCAGCAGGTAAAGCAGGATATGGCCGAGCAGATTTATAAATACCTGCTCGATAATACGAAGTTCGATTTGCCGCTGGATATTGTCGCACGTCAGTCAGAAGACCTGCAGCGAAGGCAGTATGTGAATCTGTTAAAGCAGGGACTGCCCAAAGAGCAGATTGATGAGCAAATCGATAAGCTCAAAGCAGCCAGTGACGAGCAGGCAGAAGAGCAATTGAAAACATTCTTCATAATGGATAAGACCGCTGGCGAGCTCGGTATAGATGTCACTGAAGAAGAAATCAACGGATACATCGCCCAGCTTGCAATTCAACACGGGCAAAGGCCTGAAAGACTAAGAGAACAAATGGCGCATGACGGCTCACTCTCACAAATCGGACTGCAGCTAAGAGACGACAAATGCATCGAAAAGCTGCTCGAAACCGCCAAAATCACCGAGACAGAACCAAAAAAGGAAACCAAAAAGAAAACCGCAAAAAAAACAGAAAAGAAAACTGTCAAAAAATCAGGCTCCGGCGGCGAAAAAAAGCCCAAAAAAACCACTAAAAAGAAAACGAAAAGCTGAATCAGCCGATAAATAATAAGCCGGCATAAAATTCAGCCTGCAGAAATTTTTGAAAGTGAAATCAGATGCAAATGGATAAACGTAATAAAATAATCAGAAACGACACCGGTATCTACACACAAACCAGCAGGTATCAGCTCCAGAGACAGATGACACTCGACGATATGCTGCTGGAAAACAGGATTATCTTCATGGTCGGGGCCGTTTCGTACGAAAGGTCAACTGAGGTGATAATGAAGCTGCTTTATCTGGACAACCTCAAACGAGGCAACGAGATAAGCCTGTATATCAATTCACCCGGCGGAAGCGTTGATGACACGATGGCGATATACGATACGATACGTTTTGTCAGCTCACCCGTTGCCACTTATTGTATAGGAAGGGCCCAGTCGGGAGCAGCGATTATACTTGCAGCCGGTACCAAAGGCAAACGTCACGCACTCGCCCATGCAAAGATAATGCTTCACCAGCCCTGGGGCGGTGTAACAGGCCAGGCCGCCGATATAAAAATTCAGGCTGAAGAGATTGTCAAGGCAAAAAAAATGATAAACGAGATTCTCGCTACACACACAGGCCAATCCATCGAAAAAATAACAGAAGAGACCGAAAGAGACAGATATATGACAGCCGAAGAGGCTCTCGAGTACGGCCTCATCGATGAAGTCCTTCACCACGAAGCCGAAAAGAAAGAAAAAACTGAAAAGGAAAAATAAACAGGAAACCGAATATGATAGTTAACCAAAATTTAGTACCGATTGTAATCGAAAAAAGCGGCCGGGCCGAGCGCGCCTACGACATCTATTCACGCCTCTTAAAAGACAGAATCGTCTTTCTCGGCGGGCCTATCGACGATTCAGCCGCAAATCTAATTATCGCTCAGATGCTTTTTTTAAGTAATGAGGACAGCAACACGGACATTCACTTCTATATTAATTCCCCCGGCGGCTCCATTACCGCAGGCCTGGCTATATATGATACTATGAAATTTTTGCGGTGCGACGTGGCAACCTATTGCGTGGGATTAGCCGCGAGTATGGCTGCTCTGCTGCTCGCAGGAGGGACCGCCTCAAAGCGAGGCCTGCTCGCCAACAGCAGGACACTGCTGCATCAGCCGTTGATATCAGGCGTTCTTGAAGGCGTCGCAACCGACCTGGAAATTGAAGCCAAAGAGATATTGCGGCTTCGAACCAGACTTTATACAATACTCGCGGAACATACGGGTAAAGACACCGAAAAAATAGAAAAGGATTGCGACAGAAACCTCTGGCTCGATGCCAAAGAAACTGTCGATTACGGCCTGGCTGACAGAATACTCAAAAAAGCGCCGGAGATAGTCAAGGCCAAACAGGAAAATAAGAGCGAGCAATAAAATATATATGCTGTCGACAGCCGTTGATTTAAAAATGTAATAAGCGGAAAATGTTATGACGCAGGGAAGTTCAGAAGTGAGAAGGTCTTTTTTACTTATATCTGCATTTATTGTTTTCATCTCTGCCTGCAAAAACGCCGAAACAACAAAACCCATCTCCGAAATTGACACACTAATACGGAAAAATCAAAACCTGACCGACCGCCTTGCAACGGCTGAGCGGCAGGCGGAGCAATTAAAAAAACAGGTGCAGACACTCTCGGTGGTTAAAGATGACACCAAGCCGGAAGATATCTATGATTTACAGAAAGTAAGAATCTGGCGATATACGAATCTTTACGACAAAGATGAAGACGGCAAAATAGAAAGTTTGATTGTTTACCTTCAGCCGGTTGATTCAGACGGTGACGTAATAAAGGCTGCCGGCAACGCCGAGGTCCAGTTGTGGGACCTGAACAGACAGCAGGCTCAGGCCCTGCTGGGCACCTGGAAAGTCAGCTCCGGCGAGATTAAAAAAGAGTGGTATGCAACAGTCATAGCAAGTAATTACCGCCTGATTTTCGACATATCAAAGCTAATCGACAAATACGAAAAGCCTCTCACCGTCAAGGTAAAATTCACCGACCTCCTGAGCGGCAAAACCTTCACCGAGCAAAAAATAATCGAACCATAACCTATCATCAAGTATCGAGAATCTACTGACATTTTTATTAGATAAGCTTCACTTTTTTAATTTGTCATTCCGCACTTGATGCGGAATCCATCTTCTAAAAACTGGATTCCCGCTTCCGCGGGAATGACACAAAAGCTAAAGTTTCTTTTTTAGAAACGGCATTAGTATCGAGAATCCTTTTTTCCTTTTGCCTTTTTGCCTTTTACTTATAAAATGTTTCTATGCAGAACCTTAAAAACAAAATTATCTGCGGCGACTGCATAAAAATCCTGGCTAAGGTAAAACAGCCTTTCGCCGACCTTATTTTCGCCGACCCCCCTTTCAACATCGGCTACAAATACGACAAATACAACGACAAGGTCAAGGCCAAAAACTATATCGCATGGACGAGGCAATGGATGACCGCCTGCAAAAAAGTATTGAAACCATCCGGTTCATTTTACATTGCCATCGGTGACGATTATGCAGCCAACGTTAAAATCATCGCCGATGAGCTCGGCCTTTATATGAGAAACTGGATTATATGGCACTATAGTTTCGGCCAGCAGACAAAAAATAAATTTGCACGCTCCCATACGCACATATTCTATTTTGTAAATGATAAAAAAAATTCTACATTTAACGATTACGCCGTGCGAGTTCCTTCGGACAGACAGCTAATCTACAACGACAGACGTGCTCACTCGGCCGGCAAGCTGCCCGACGATGTCTGGAGCGAATTCCCGCGGGTCTGCGGAACATTTAAGGAACGCACCGGCTTTCATCCCTGTCAGATGCCCCTGACTCTTCTAAAAAGAATAATCTCGGTAAGCTCGAATCCCGGCGACTGGGTTCTTGACCCCTTCAGCGGCTCAGGCACTACCGCGGCAGCAAGTCTGCTCCTAAGGAGAAACTTTACAGCTATTGAGATATCCAAACAATATGTCACCAAAGCTAAAAGACGGCTCGATGAGCTAAAAAAACAAAATGCTCGAAATCTTTTCTTCGATTTCAGAGAGATGAACGAGCTAAAACAGCTCTTATCTGATATGAGGATGCCGGCTGAAAAAATCGCTAACGACAAAAAACTGTTGAAACTTTTCACAAATCAGTTTTCAATAAGGATGAATAACGGCAGAAAATACGGCACTTCAGATATGACAGCGGCATTAAAGGTTATGGAAAATTGAAAGAACCGGAGATAAAAAATTATTTCGGCATCGCTTTTGCTTTCGCAGTCACTGCTGTCTTTCTCAGCATTATTCAGCCGCCGAGAGGACTATCGGCTTTTGCCTGGATTGCTTATATACCCTTTATCCTCGCGTGCTCGCCTCGGGTAAGATTCAAAACCCTGATAATATCGGCATACATAGTGGCTTTGTCTTACTGGCTCGTCAATCTGTACTGGATAAACATTGTGACCATCGTCGGCTGGATTGTATTTTGCGCCTATACCGCCCTGCTCTGGCCGCTGCTTGCCGTCGCAATCAGATTCTGCAGGGCAAAAAAGCTGCCCCTGTTTCTGTCGGCTGCAATTCTCATCGTCGGTGCAGAACAGCTTCAGGGATTTGTTCTCGGCGGTTTCCTCTGGCAGCATCTCGCTCACAGCCAGTATGCAAATATCATACTAATCCAGATAGCGGATATCTTCGGTGCCGCAGGACTGTCTCTGCTCATAGCGATGGTCAACGCACTCTTTGCTGATTTGTTTATTGCTGCCTATCATAAAAAACTGTTCACCGTACCAGTCCTGTTAAAAACACTTTTGGTAACCGCAGCTCTTGCCGGCACGTTCTTTTACGGCAGATGGCGAATCGAGCAGTCCGATAAAACAATAGAAGACGGGCCGCTCGTCGCCGCTTTACAGTCAAACATACCGCAATCGGTGAAAAGCTCGGACTCTGACGAAATTAATGAGCAGACTTTTGCCGGGCTTGTCCAGGAAAGTAACAAAATCGCAAATACAGAACCGCTGCTGATTGTCTGGCCCGAAACCGTCGTACCTGCCATTTTAGACGAAAGGATATTGAGGGTGATTGACCCTTTGAGCACTCACAAGCAGTTTGACCTGCGTCTTCGCGAGCACGCAAAGGACAACGCGTACCTTCTTGTCGGCGCCAGCGGCGGCAAACCGAAATTTGTCGGCAGTCTCGACATTCAGGGCCTGGCCGCAAGATACAACAGCGCATTTTTATATACTCCTCACGGAAACAAGGCATATCAGCAGTACAATAAAATACATCTTGTGCTCTTCGGTGAGTATGTCCCATTCAGGAAAAAGCTGCCCTGGCTATATGATTTACTGATGAAATTTACTCCCTACGACTTCGACTACAGCCTGGACGCCGGTGATGAGTACACCGTCTTTGAGTTGGAAAAGCCAGGCCGGAGCGACACCTATAAATTCAGCGTGATGATATGTTACGAGGACACAGTGCCGGCCATAGCGAGAAGATTCACCCTCGACGAACAGGGCCGAAAGCAAATCGACTGGCTCATCAATATAAGCAATGACGGCTGGTTCGTAAAATTCAAAAATGACAAGGCCTACCCCAGCACCGAGCTGGCCCAGCACGCCGCCGTCTGTGTCTTCCGGGCCGTCGAGAACAGAATTGCCGTCCTCCGCAGCGTCAATACCGGCATCAGCTGCCTTATAGACTCGGCCGGCAGGATAAAAAACGGCTTTATCGACGGAAATTTGCCCCTCGAGGCTATGAAACGGACCGCTATGACTGGATGGTTTACCGATAAAATGCCGATAGATAAAAGAGTAACTTTTTATAGTAAATATGGAAACTGGCTCGACATTTGCTGCGCCATCTTTTTCGCAGTAATAATGTCAGTAGCGATAATAAAGAGAGGTTCGAGGTCGTTTCAGGCAAAAAACTGGAGAAGATAATGAAGCAGACTAACAATCCCTATTATCGTACATCGATTTTAGTTCTTTTCTGTGCTTTTGTGCTTGTCGGCTGCAATGAAACGGTTCAGACAGAAGGGTATTCGAATGAAACATCGATGCGAGGTCTCCTTCCACAGGCAGATAAAATCGTTAACGACGGCTTACTTGATGAAGACCCCTATATAAGAACGACTGCCGTCGAGGTCGTTGCAACTACCGCCAGAATGCAGTTTATGCCGATAGTAGAAAGACTATTAATGGACAAGATAGTGCCCGTGCGATTCTCGGCAGCCCTGGCAGTCGGTGACACAAAATATCGGGATGCCAAAAGTGCCCTGAATGCTCTTTATAAATCACCCGACGACAATACCCGCCTCGCCGCTGCTTATGCACTTTATAAGCTCGGAGATAAAAATAAACTCGCGGCATTCGGTCAGGCAATATCCAGCAAAAATATGTCTGTCAGGGCGAACGCGGTATTCCTGCTCGGCAAATGCGGCGACAAAAGTTCTCTAACACCTTTATACTGGGCCAAAGATGCCGATGATTCCGATGACAAGGTTCGCTTTCAGGCCGCGGAAGCCATCGCAAAGCTCGGCGATGAAAAGATATATCCAAAACTCTGGACTATGATATTAAACATAAACGCCGACGACAGAATTCTCGGCCTGCGGGCGATGGGTGCGCTTGGAACAGAACTCGCCAGGGGTGCGCTTACTACCGCTCTCTCAGACCCGAACGAGGTGCTTGAGGTCAGACTTGTCGCTGCTGAGCAGCTCGGTCAGCTCGGATATACAGACGGAGAGCCTGTGGTGCTCGAAGTGTTTACCAAAAATTTAACGGAAAATATGGATAACAATGACGCCGAAAGAGTAAAGGTACTGACCGCACTCGCGACTGGACAAATAAGGACGGCAAACCTGACAAAATACCTGCCAAAATTATTGAAGGACAGGTCAAAATTAGTACGTTTAGCTGCTGCAAAAGCCGTTTTTCAATGTCAGATGACACGCCTTGAGAATTGAATTTCTGATATAATTTTTGTTATAGGACTTAGTTTTAGGCAATTTAGTAAAAATAGCTTGACCTTTTTCGGTTAAAACGGTAAAATTATGATAATTGAAGTGTATAAATTTTCATTCATCTGAGAAGGGGTATACACGGATTTTATCTATAACGAGTGAAAGGAGCCCATTGTGAGTACCCTCACAAAGAGTTTTATCATTTTACTAACGATATCTTCTCTTTTCCTTTGCGGCTACGTTGTGCAATACGTCTCCAGCGTCAGCAACTACAAGGATGATTTCGAAAAGGCACAAAGACAAGCAAATGCAAAGCAGAGTGAAATAGAAAACCTGAACCAGAATTTGAAGGACGAAAGAAACAAACGCATCCAGCTTGAGGACAGCAAGATCAAGGAAATAGCGGCTCTTGACGCAAAGATAACCGAGCTGCAGACAGAAATTAAAGACCTTAAACGAGAAAATGCCGGCCTTACCGCAACTGTTGAAAGCTGGATTACTACTACTCAGCAGCTCACAAATCTAAGTGACAAAAACAGAGAAATGTACGTAACGGCTTTTTCAGAGCTGAACAAAACAAAAGACGAGCTCGTCGGTGAAAAAACAAAGCTCGACGAAACCTCAAATACACTGATAGAGAAAGAGGCTTTAATAGATATGCTGGAGGTAAACGTTAAGCAGCTCACTGAAGAAAAGATAGCGCTCGAAAATAAATTAAACAGTATCCTGCGACCTTACGGAACAAAAGCTGCTGCGCAACAGCCTTTAATACCGCAAAGCGACCTCGCTCAGCTCGCAACCGCAACTACAGCAAAGATCGGCCTGAAAGGCTTCGTCAGCAGCGTGGATATGAAAAACTCAATGGCTCAGATATCGATTGGCGGCTCACACGGAGTTAAAAAGGCAATGAGATTTCACGTCAGCAGAGGCAACGAGTATATATGCGATATAGTCATATCAGATGTTGCAGCCGATGTGTCAGTCGGTATGCTTGAGCTCATCCAGCAGCAGCCGAGACCCGGAGATAACGTATCTACAAACTGGTAGCTGATAAAACTTCTGTCTGCGGAAAAAATGCTTTCTTTAAAGCTGTTTTATATGAGGTAGATATATGAGCCCCGATGGAAAAATTAAACCCGCCAAGCTGAATGCGGCCAATAATGTGTACACTGCGATGCTTGCTTTAGCCTTTGGTGTGGTGCTTGCCACCGCCATTTTCGTCGCTTTCAAGTGCTACAGCCAGTACGGCTCATTATTTAGCTTACCGTAGCCAAATTGCCTATTGACAATCCTCTGTGCATCATATAAAAACAGCCTAAACTTTCAGGCAATTTAATAAAGAAGGGATTCGAAAGTGCTACTCGACACAATTTTAGGCTGGTTTAGTATGGATATGGGTATCGACCTCGGTACCTGTACAACCCTTGTCTGTGTTCGCGGAAAAGGAATTGTACTAAACGAACCTTCCGTAGTCGCCGTGCGCAGGGGCACAAATATAGTTCTAAACAACGGCGAAGCCGTCGGGCTGGTCGCAAGGGAGATGCTCGGAAAAACTCCCGGCTCGATAACTGCAATCCGGCCGTTAAAAGACGGAGTAATAAGTGACTTTGAAATCACCGAGGCTATGCTCAGCTACTTCATACGCAAGGTTCACGGCCGCGGTGGTTTAATCAGACCACGAGTCGTAATAGCAGTACCAAGCGGAATCACCGCTGTTGAGAGACGCGCAGTTATAGACAGTGCCGAGCGGGCCGGGGCAAGAAGAGTATATCTCGTCGATGAACCGATGGCCGCAGGCATAGGCGCAGGACTGCCGATTACAGACCCCACTGCTTCGATGATTGTAGATATCGGAGGAGGCACCACCGAGGTCGCTATTATGAGTCTTGCAGACATAGCATCCTGCGAATCGATACGTATCGGCGGAGACGATATGGACGAGGCGATTATCAACCACCTCAAAAAAACTTACAATCTTCTGATAGGTGAGCCCAGGGCTGAGAAGGTCAAAATACAAATCGGCTCTGCAGCGCCGCTCGAAGAGGAACTGACAATGGAGGTGGCAGGAAGAGACACAATCTCTGGACTGCCAAGAAAAATTATTATTACAAGCGAGGAAATACGCGAATCCCTTCGCGAGCCGATAGCCGCAATTATCGAGGCCGTCACAAGAACACTCGAAAAAGCCGAGCCTGAGCTCGCAGCCGATTTAATAGATAACGGCGTACACATCTGCGGAGGAACTTCTCTGCTCAGGGGTATGGATACGATACTTTCAAACGCCACCGGTCTGCGGGTGGAAAGAGTGGACGACCCACTCAGTGCCGTAGCAAAAGGTACAAGCGTATATCTCGAAAATCTGGAGTTATGGAAGGATACGATGGATCATAACGAGCGAGGCTGGGAATAAGCACCGCTCTGCGACACCTGACAGAAAGCAAGCAATACCATTATGGCAAGGAAGCGTTCGAGAATCTCCAGACGGATGTTATTCACCTGGTTTATGCTGGGTGCTCTCATACTGCTCATCGCTCCGCAACAAATGACAAATCGACTTCAGCTCTTTTTCGCTCATATCTTTCACTGGCCTTTGCGTATGAGCAGAGACATTATGCTCTCCGCCAGAACAAGCCGCCCGACTCAAAAACGCGCAGACCGAACTGAAGTCCAGCTCGAAAACCGCAATGCAAATCTCGAAGCTATGCTCGCGGAAGCTATGCAGAGGGACCAGGAGCTGACAAACTTTCTCAGGGAATATCCCAGGCCCGGAGACAAGTTCGTTTTTGCAAACATCACAAAAATCTCCGCCGATGAGCTCGTAATTAATCGCGGCGAAAATCACGGCCTAAAAGCAGGACAGTTCGTCATCGGCGACAACAGCATTATAGGTAACGTCTGTGAGGTCTCGGCTTATACCTCAAAAGTCAGGCTGATTACAAACCCGCGCTCGCAAATCGCCGTTATGCTCGGCGACAGAGATGCAATAGCACAGGGCAATGAAACAGCTATGAAAATACAGCTCATTCCAAAAAGCTACAAAGTCAAAACCGACCAGAAGGTATTTTGCAAACCGAAGACCGGCTTTTTGTACTCCCCCATTATCATCGGAACTGTATCCGAATACCGAACAAGCTCCAACAATCCACTGCTCTGGGAGATAACCGTCGAGCCGGCCTGCGACATACAGACCCTGACAAGCGTTGACGTCATAGTAATCAACTCGAATAAGACGGGGGATTAAAATGCGATGGTTTCGATTTGCAGTTATAATCGTCTCCTTCACCCTGCTGCAGTACGGCTTGCTGTCAAATCTGGATTATAAACCTGATTTGCTCGTCATCCTTGTCGTGTTCTTTTCAATTTACTGCGATATGAACGTCGCAATCATAACTTCTTTCACCATAGGTTTTGCATCGGACATCATCGGCACGGCAATGGGGCCCGGAGTCATCAGCTTTGGAGTTATCGGTACTGCCATCTCCTTTCTCCATCAGCTTATTTCTATTAGAAAAATACCGTATCAGGCTATAGCAATATTTGTCACCGGCTTCTTAACCGGAATATCGATTTACTATCTCAACCTGCTCAAGGCAGGTGCCCACGACCCGAACATATTAAAGATTGTTTTTGCAGATTCGCTCTTCTCCGGAATTGTCGGACCGCTTTTCTTCTTGCCAATCGCCTGGTGGATGGGTATAAAAACACGTCGTTTTGCAGGAAGATAAACCGCCCTGTCACAATTTGTGCATAAGAGTTCAGAAACGAAAAATGTACGACAAAAGGTTAAAAATCTTCATAATTATCAGCACACTGTTTTTTTTCTTCTGTATTTTCCGGCTCGTGCAGATGCAGCTTGTACCGAACTCCTCCATACAGGATAAAATCGCAGAATTCAAACGCCAGCGAGGCCGAAGCAAGCTGCTCAAGACCGTCAGGGGCAGAATCCTCGACCGGAAAGGCCGGATTTTAGCAGACGATGAGCCCCAGTTTGAGCTGCACATAAGCTACGAGCTCATAAGCTACGCCGACCCCAGACTCATAAAAGCGAAGCTTCTAAAAGCCGAGCAGCGAGCCGAGCCCGAAAAAGCCCTGCTGGAAGCTTCCGGGCAAATCAATGCTCAGCAACGAAGGCTGCAGGAAATCATCGACAAATGCGTACATTTCGGACTCGAACGCCAACAGCTCGAAGAAAAAATCAAGGCGAAAAACGACCAGGTCTGGAACCTTCGGCTCTTTCAGGCCTGGAGAGAGAACTGTTTCAAATCCGAACTCTTTCAAAAACACAAAGACAACCTCTTTGCCGTTAAATTATCCGATTTCACCTCCGACTTCGAAAGCTTCTTTCCGAACGCCGATGACCGCCTCCTGCTTGTTACCAGGCAGGATATCGCGGAAATGCACGACAGCCTCTCACTTTTAGAATTAATTACGGACAACGACATCTTCACCGCCCAGCTCGAGTTTATGAATATCGATGGCGTCGAAATCGTGCCGGGCGCAAAAAGAATCTACCCCTATACAACCGTAGCGGCACAGACGATAGGCTGGGTCAGCCCCGCACACGAACAGGACAAAGACCTCTTCGAAGACGACAAATTCTCAAGATATCTCATAGGTGAGCTTTGCGGCCGGCGAGGTATAGAGTACGTCTGTGAAAGCATACTTCGAGGAAAACGCGGTGAGATATTTTACGATATCGACGGCAATGAAATCCGTACGGAAAACGAAGTCGGCCGCGACGTCCGGCTCACAATTGACATCCAGCTTCAGCAATCAATAGAAAAATTCCTCGTCGAATACCCACACGACCCAAACTGCAAACCCGGTATCTCCGCCGTTGTTATCGACGTCTCTTCCGGCGACATACTCGCACTCGTCTCTCTGCCAACATTCGATTTGAACAGGGCAAGATACGATTATGACCGGCTCATCAACGATACCAATGAACCGATGATAAACAGGGCCATATACAAAACCTATCCGCCCGGCTCATCGGTCAAACCTATTATACTAACCGCGGGCCTCGAAACTTTCGCCATCACGCCGGATATACCAATTAGCTGCCCGGCACACAAACCCGAAGAAGGCTGGCCCCAGTGCTTGCTCAACCGCCAGCATCCCTATTTCGGCCATGATATGCAGTTCGAATCCGAAGGCGGAAACATCGCACGAAACGCTATCAGGGGAAGCTGCAATATCTACTTCTCACGTCTTGCAGACAGAATCAACACCGAAAAACTCCAGCTCTGGCTCTACAATTTCGGTTACGGCAGAAAAATCCTCTTCCCCCCCTCGTCTCTTTCTGACCCGAACGCACAAAGAAACTTCCTTCAGGCCCAGGGCTCAATCTCAAGCTCCAGACCGGATTTAATCATTCAGTCACCAAACGACCTGCCACCCCTTAATTCCACAGAGAAAAGGTATTTCGGTATCGGCCAGGGAAACCTCTGGGCAACGCCGCTGCAGGTAACCAACGCAATGGCGACAATCGCAAGAAAAGGCCTCTTCCAGATGCCCAGGCTGTTCATTGAACAAACACAGCCTGAATACACCGACCTGCACCTCGCACCCTCGACAATAAACACAATTTACGATGGTATGCACGCCGTTGTGTATGAAATTCATGGTACGGCCTATACTGCCTTTCGCGATAACGACTTCTTTCGAAAAGATGTCACTGTGTACGGCAAGACAGGCTCGACCGAATCACCGGAAAATGCCTGCTTTGCCGGCTTCGCAAAGGATAATTCCGCAAAAGCAATCGCCCTCGCTGTTGTCGTCGAGGGCGGCCAGCGAGGCTCATCTGACGCTGCACCTCTCGCAAAACAAATCATCCAGTTCTGCATCGACGAAGGCTACCTCGGCAAAACTCTGCCGGCTGAACAATAATACAAAAAAATCAATCTTGATTTATCTTTATGCTCACCGGTTCTTTAAGTTTGTTAAGCGTTTCCTGTAGAATCTCGAAGAACTTTTCATTGTCAGGCCAGAGAATATCACCACCGCTGCCCATAGGCTTCTCCAACTCTTCAAGAAAACGCCCCATACTCTGCTCATCGAAAGTTTTTGCATTTATACCAAGGCCGAGCCGCTCGACATAATCAGCGTTGACAATCTGCTCATACTGGCCCGCAAGTGCAATCAGCAGCATCTTCTTTTTGAAATACATACACTCGCTTATAAGTGAAAACCCGGCACTCGCAACCACGCCCCTGCAGCCGGCCAGGTCATTCAAAAAGCCCTCCGTGGAACGCTTCTTAAAGATACAGTTTTCACTTCGGCTGTCCTCGTCGAAACCGTAAACATAAAACCTCTCGTCGGCGAACTTATGCAGAATATCCAATATGTGTTCTTTCTCATACGCCGCCGTTAAATATAAAAGTATGTAATCGCCCTGCCGACAAGATTTTTCTGTCACCGCTTTCCTTACTACCGGCGGTGCGAGAACCGCAGCATCGATATTCAAAGTCGATTTGAAAAAATTAATAATAATATAAGCGACAGCCGCTACGTAATACGACTCTGTAACAAGACTCGCCGTCAGCCTTTCGAACCATTTTTCCGGCCGGTGTCTGAGCTTACATAGCGTAAGAAAATGCTGATGGTCGATGCTTATGAAAGGCACCTTATTTCGGATTGCCCACCACGCACAGAACGGCTCGAAATCCGTTATCAGAAGGTCCGGTGCGAACGGCTCAATATACCTGCGAAACAATCTCTCGTTAACCTTGTCAGCTATCGCCCACCTGCTCAGGTTATGCCACACAGTCTCGAACGCATCAACTCCTCCCTGGCTGTATGCAAACGAAAGACCGAAAACAGGCTTGACCCGCTTCTTGAAATACTGCTTCAGATAAACAAGTGACTTTTTTGAGCCGACAAACATCACATCGTGACCGGCATCGATTAACCGCTGCCCGATAAGATGAGACCTGCTGCTGTGTCCGAATCCCTCTCCCGCAACAGCATAAATTATCTTAGCCATATCCCTCTCCCGCCGTCCTCTTTCCCGTTTAGCCTCGCCGCTTGCGGCGAGGTGGTTTGTCTTTTCCGTTTAGCAGTCGCCGGTACGGCGACTATATACCTTTCCATTCTTGCTAAAGCCAGCGACAATACAAATGTGAACATCACTTTTTTTAGAAACGAAACTACTGCGCAATTCTGTTATGACCTTCTAAGTAATTCAAGGTCTTCTCGATTATCCTGCCCGCCACAGGAGCCGCAACCGTCCCGCCGGTATAACCCTTGCCCAGACTTATATTCGGCCTGCACACCGCAACCAGTACGATAACCGCAGGACTCTCCGCCGGCGCCCCTGCCACAAAAGACGCTATATAATCTTTTTCCGAATATCCCTTTTGCCCTAAAAGTGACAGTTGTGCTGTTCCGGTTTTCCCGAAGACCTGCCACTTTTCAAGTTTTGCTTTCTTGCCTGTACCCTCGTTCACAACGCCCGTCATAGCTTCCCTTACAATCCACCTCGCAACCTCAGGCCTGATTACAAAACCAACCGGCGGTGGCGGCCGCTTCAGCTTTACGATATTACCTTCGTTATCAACTATCGCCCTGACCAGGTAAGGCCGTACAAAATGACCGCCGTTTGAAATAATGCAGTATGCCTGAACAAGCTGCAAAGCCGTTGTGCTGATTTCCTGACCGAAAGGTATTCTCGTCACGCTGTATCCGTTCCATTCATCGCTCAGCCGTAAAAGCCCAGCCGCCTCGCCAGGCAAATCAATGCCGGTTCTTTCCCCGAAACCGAAAAGCCGCAATCCCTCGCAAAGTTTTCTCGCACCGGCCTTCTGACCGATCTTCGCCATACCTATATTGCTCGAATGAATAATAATTTCACTCACACTGAGCTCGCCGAAACTGTGGTCACCATACTCACCGATTCGCCCGAAACCTTTACCGCGATAGTCACCCTCTTCGCAAAATATCTTTTCATTCCTATCGACGATGCCCGCATCGATTGCGATTGCTGCAACTACCGGTTTTAAAATACTGCCCGGCTCGAACTGGTCCGTGATAGCACGGTTGCGAAAATTATTCGCATCTTCGCAGCGGATTTGACTCGGCTCGAAATCCGGCAACGAAACCATCGCTAATATCGCCCCTGAATTCGGTTCTGCGACGACGGCAACAGCCGATTCCGCCTCGTATTCCTCCTTCACACGGACAAGCTCCTCGCGTGCAAACTGCTGTATCACAGAATCAACCGTAAGAATAATTCCGCAGCCGTCGGTTACAAAAGAATTCTGCTCTTTCAATCGTACCGGCCTTCGAAGCACATCCGCAAAAACGACGTTACCGCCGGCATCCCCTTTTAGCTTCTCATCGTACTTCAGCTCAATCCCCTCCAGGCCGAGATTATCAACCCCCGTAAAACCGACGATATGTGACGCCAGAGACCCCGTTGGGTAATACCTCCGCCAGCCCGATTCCACACCCACCCCGTTAATCTCACTTGCCGCTTTACATTGCTCTCCAGTTGCGTCGGCCCTGATTTTTAAATAGCCGGGATTACCGCTGCTGTTAATAAGGTTATAGATTTGTATCGCCTCGACCTTCATAACCGGCGCAAGCTCCGCCGAAGTCTTGTCGATTGATTTTACGGCCCGGGGCTCGACAAAAATAGTTTGTATCTTATTGCTCGCCGCTAACACCCTGCCGCACCTGTCGAGAATCACGCCCCGCTGCGGTTTCTCGGAAACCAATTTCTCCCGCTGTTTCTCACTCACCGAGCAAAAATAATCCCTCTCCACATACTGCAGATAGAAACACCGCCCAATCAGTGACAAATACGCCACGATTAAAAGAACAAACAAAATGTTCGTAAAACGCGATTCTTTCAATTTACCATCGCAAAATTCTCACCGGCCCGCCGCCGGCCGTCTCAGCTCAACTTCCCGCAAATAACTTCAATCGTCACTAGCCTGCTCGAATGAGCCTGATATGGCCGCGGGATTTATTATCCCTTCCAATTGCAATTGTTTCTTGCCGAGCTGCTGCTTGAGCCGGCTCTGCTCCGATTTGCAGATACTGAACTTATAAAAAATTCGATTCCGCTCACTTCGCAGGTAAACCGCAAAAAGCAGAATCGATGTTACGCAAAATATTACAAAAACAAAATAACTTTTTGACATCCGCTCCGTTACGACAAACAACTCCGTTGTTAAAATTATTCCCCTTTACCTCTTATGTCATCTCGTTGGCAGTCGCAGCCGAATCCCCACTAAAACAGTATGCTCATTTGGCAGAATATTCTTATTCAGCTCGTATATTTCCATATACCTGTTGCCGTCGCCGAGCTTCTCAGCCGCTATCTTCCACAAATTGTCATCATCAACCACGGTATATAAGCTGCCCTTTCCTTTACTCTCCGATACATTATCCAGGTGCCTTCGTCCTATGGTAGTAACCTCCTCGAGTAACGGGCTGTTCAAAGCCTTTGAAACCGTATTCCCTGCAGAAACTGCAAGCGGCGGTATAACGAGCTTCTGGCCCGGGTAAATCGAATCCGGGCTTTCAAGAACGCTCTTATTCGCCGCAAAGATTTTGTCAACGTTTACCTTTCTGTTCCCCTCGACAGGCCCGTAAAACTTCTGTGCAATTGTCGCCAGAATGTCACCTTCCACAACAACGTATGTTTCAGGCTTTGGCGGCTCAATCCGCTCGACCCTGACTTTCGGCGGTTCTATTCTTTCCGTCCTGACTGTTTGTTTCTGCTCTGCGGGCATCGGCTGCGCGAGCCGGGTATCCGCAAGCTGCTGACCACCGGCAAAGCTCTGCTCTTTTACACCCTCTTCAGACCTGACCGGCTCGATGGCCCCTTCCATCGGCTGAACCTGACGCTCCATATTCAGGTTCAAGGGCCTGCTGTATCGAACCGCAGGCTCCATTACCTCTCTGCTTATCTTCCGCTCCCTCGCGGCTATTGCCGGTGTCTCGTTCCGCATACGGATTATATCGGTATCGGTTGTAAGCTCATTCGTCGGCTCACTTCTGCCTAACTTGGGAATCCCGTTGACTAAAATAGCGATGATAAATATGAATACCAGACCAAGCAACAACCCGATTTTCGCAT
>CAYXGT010000023.1:0-4396 GCA_964464635.1 uncultured Pirellulales bacterium
AGTTCTTACCGCCTGTATGCGTAAGCTTCTGGTTATTTTGAATACAATGATAAGGAATCAGACCTTATGGACACTAAAAAAATCTCTAAAAAATACTTGAAATCCAACACAGCCGCTCTGTGGCAAATATTTTCTTTTGTATTGTGACTTAAGACTTGTGACGTGTGACTTATTTCTTTGTGTCTTTGAGCCTTGGTGGTTTAAAAATCTGTCTAATAAAATTTTTCTCTTTTACTCCGCGTTCTCTGCCTGTCCTGAGCGTACTTGTCCTGAGTGAAATCGAAGGAGTCGAAGGGCGGACTCTGCGGTAAATATCTTTATGCAAAAAGTGCTTCGACAAATTTTTCCGGGTCGAACTCAGCTATATCTTCCGGCTTCTCTCCCAAACCGACGAACTTTACCGGTATGTCGAGCTGGTCCTTTATCGCTATAACAATCCCGCCGCGGGCAGTCCCGTCCAGCTTTGCCAAAAATATTCCGGTGACATCGATAGCTTCGGTGAACATCTTTGCCTGCGCTATTGCGTTCTGACCTGTCGTCGCATCGAGCACCAATAATACCTCGTTCGGTGTTCCCTCAATCTTCTTTGCCACAACGTCCCTGATTTTTGTCAGCTCCCGCATAAGGTCTTTTTGTGTATGCAGCCTGCCCGCCGTATCGAGTATCAGAAAATCCGTATCTCTTGCGACCGCCGCCTCGCACGCATCGAACGCGACCGCCGCCGGGTCCGAGCCGCTCTTTTGTTTTACTATTTGCACGCCGATTCTTTCCGCCCAGATTGTTAATTGCTCAACCGCCGCCGCCCGGAATGTATCGCACGCAGCGACAATCACTTTTTTATCGTTCCTGCTTAAAATATACCCTAATTTGGCGATACTCGTCGTTTTGCCCGAACCGTTCACGCCCGCAACTAAAATCACCGTCGGCGGATTTTGTGACAGCCGAAGCTCCCTGTCCCTTTGTGGCCAGTAGCTTTTGATATGCTCTTTCAAAAACGGCACAATATCGTCGGTCTTCTCGATTTGCCTTTTCTTATAAGCCTCCCGCAGGTCGGTTATCAGCTTGTCGGTCGTCTCAACACCGATATCATCGATTATCAGAGTTTGCTCGAGCTCGTCAAGCAGCTCGTCGTCGATATTTCTGCCGAGACTTATTATGCTCGTCAGCGAGCTGCTTATCTTATCTCGCGTCTTGCCTAACCGCTCCTTTATGTACTGTGCCGTTTTAGCGAAGATTCCCATATTTGAACACCTTTGTAAGCTTCTTATCAGTAAAGCCTTAATGATATTGGTATTGACGAAGATTTCAAGACATTTGCCGGTTTATCCAAATTAAAATGTATGCAAAGATTTTCAAATCAGTTTTTTTCCTTTGACAAAATATGACAGCAAGGTTAGATTCCAATGTTGTTTTCAATCCGGTGTTGTGAAGCGTTTTTATTCATAGTTTTTTTAATTTCGCAGGGATGCTTGTCGGCGGAAATGCCTGTAGGCGTCTTTGATTCAGAAGGGTTAGTTCTTTGGCGGCGAAGGCAGTTGAGGAAATTTTTGCTGATATAGTCGAACGCGCAAAGACGCTCGACCCTGCCAACGCACGCAAATGGTTCGACGACCTCGCACCTGCCCGTTTTGACGGCGGCCTCCTGCTGGTTGCCTGTCCTGATACCGCCACCGTCGAATTCCTGCGCGACAATTGCAGCTCCAGTTTCACCCTTGCCGCTCAGCAGGTTACAGGCCATCTCGTTACCGTTGATTTCGACAGCTTCCCTGCCGCGAGTTTTGCTAAGAAGGCTCAGCCTATCAACGGCGAGCTTAAGCTGCATCCCGATTACACCTTTCCTAATTTCGTTGTCGGCCCGAGCAATCGCCTCGCCAACGCATCCTGCGTCGCCGTCAGCCAGTCGCCAGGCAATACCTACAATCCGCTCTTTCTTTACGGCAATTCCGGCCTCGGCAAAACGCACCTCCTGCACGCCGTCTGCAAAGAAAGCAAAGGCAGGAACGGCAAAATGGTAATTCAGCTTTTGAGCTGCGAAAATTTCGTCAACCGCTTCATCCGCGCAATCGAGCAGGGCAACCTCGCCGGCTTTCAAAGCCAGTTCCGCTCCGTCGATATGCTCGTCATCGACGACATCCAGTTCCTCAGTGAGCGCGAGCAGAGCCAGGAGGAATTCTTCCATACCTTCAATACCCTCTATCACAATGGCCGGCAAATAATACTCAGCGCCGACCGCGCACCAGCCGACATCCCTGGCCTCGAAGACCGCCTTATCAGCCGGCTCAACTGGGGCCTTGTAACCCGAATCGACCCGCCCAGCCATGATACGAGGGTCGCAATCGTCCGCAAGAAGGCCCATCTTAGAGGCCTGGACGTCCCCGAATCCGTCGCAGACTACATCGCAAGAAAGGCCCAATCCAATATCAGGGAGCTCGAAGGCGCTCTTACCGCCATTTACGCAGTAGCTACGACTACCGGCTCGGAAATCACGCTCGAGCTGGCGCAGACCGCCCTTAACGGCCAGCTCGAATCCGCAGCAAGGCATATCTCCATCAGCGACATCATCGACGTTGTAACCGAGCATTTCGACGTCCGACTCGCCGATTTGCAGAGCAAGAAGCGCAGCCAGTCCATCACACTGCCGCGTCAGATTTGTATGTACCTGGCCCGCAATCTGACTCGTCACAGCCTGGAGGAGATTGGCGGCCATCTTGGCGGCCGCGACCATACAACCGTTATGCACGCCTGCGGAAAAGTTGACGACCTGAAAAACAACGACCCCAAAATGAACGCCACCCTCTCCGACCTCGAAAGACGCATTACCCAACCATCAAAAGTTTAGTCTGCCACAGAGCATACCGAGAACACAGAGATTTTAATGTTTGCGGGAATTTAATTTGCGGGTAAAATGGGGCGATGAAGTTATCGCAATAAATACAAGAGGATATTATGGCAGAGGATGCGTTTGATAAGTATCTGGAGGAGATAAACAAGGCGTATCTGCGAGGTGAAGCAACGGAGCATCCGCTAAAGGATAACCGTATTCCCTTGCAAATTATTGAGAAGGGCTTAAACTAATTGCCTATGGCAAAGAAACCTTCATCAAATTCAAAGGTTGACCATTTAGCAGAACTCAAGGCAGGATATATACTTGATTATATTAGTGGGCAACCTGTAAAGGCCACACCTGAGGAAGTCGAGGCCGTCCAAGTTTTTGCACGCCGACTGGTTGAGGATTACGGTTATCCAAAAGAGCATATTCAGACTAGGCCTCAATACAGGGTGCGCAAGCATCCATCCGACGAAGATAAGTCCTACCCCGTGGACATCGCCGTTTTTCGGTCGTCCAAGAAGATTGAGGGCAACTTGTTTATGGTTGTAGAATGCAAAAAGAAAACACGCAAGGACGGTGTTGCCCAACTCAAGCTTTACATAGACATGTCACCTGCTGAGATTGGCGTGTGGTTCAATGGGAATGAACATAAATACTTGCACAAAGTTCACCACAAAGATGGTTCTCGCACCTATGAGCCGTTACCTAACATTCCCAGATTTGGTCAGCGTATTGAAGATATCGGACTTTTCAAAAGGAAAGACCTTAGAAAACCATCCAATCTAAAGGCTGTATTCCGTGATATACGTAATCACCTCGCAGGTATGACGACCGGCATTACTCGTGATGAAGCTTTAGCCCAAGAAATAATAAATATCCTTTTCTGCAAAATACTGGACGAGCAAGAAACCGAACCCAATGAGACTGTTACTTTTAGGGCAGGTGTCGGAGAAAAGCCAAAGGAGGTTCGAAAGCGAGTCTTGAATATTTTCCAACGAGTTAAAACAGCCACCTATGATGATGTTTTCGACACAAACGATACAATTAACCTTGATGATGAAAGCCTTTGTTATGTAGTTGGCGAACTCCAGAATTACTGCATTATGGAAGCCGACCGCGACGCTATCGGTGACGCCTTTGAAGTTTTCATTGGACCAGCTCTTCGCGGGTCTGAAGGCCAGTTTTTCACGCCTCGTAATGTGATCAAGATGATGGTAGAAATCCTTAATCCAAAACCAGGTGAAAAAATCATTGATCCTGCTTGTGGCTCTGGTGGTTTTCTGATTTGTGCCCTTGAACAAATTTGGGGATGCCTCAAAGAGGAAGCAAAGAAAAAAGGCTGGACTGAAAGGCAATTGTTCAAAAGGGAGGTCGAGGTCGCGACCGATTCTTTTCGTGGTGTTGATAAAGATGCTTTCCTTGCAAAGGTTTCAAAGGCTTATATGGCTCTTGTTGGTGATGGACGTGGCGGTGTCTTTTGCGCCAACTCCCTCATTAAACCCGAAGAATGGCCCAGCACAATGCAAGATAAAATCAAAATCGGTACATTTGACATCGTTCTAACCA
>CAYXGT010000023.1:4406-30786 GCA_964464635.1 uncultured Pirellulales bacterium
CCACCGTTTGGAAAGAAAATAGTTGTTAAAGGTGAACCTATATTATCTCAGTTTGAACTCGGATTTAAATGGAAACGTAACAAACAAACCAAAGAACTAGAGAAAACTGGAACACTTCATGAGGACCAGCCACCTCAAATCTTATTCCTTGAACGGTGCTTGCAACTGTTAAAACCCGGTGGTCGGCTGGGTATTGTTTTACCAGAAGCCGTTTTTGGGATGCCCACGTATGAATATGTCGTAATCTACCTTCGGAATCGTGTAAAAATTAGAGGTGTAGTATCTATGCCCGAGTCGCTGTTCAAGACAAGCGGTAAGGGAGGGACACATGCCAAAGTCTGTATTCTTTTCTTGGAAAACACACAACCGAAACCTAAGGAGAAATGGAATATTTTTATGGCCGATGCCAAATGGTGTGGGCATGATTCACGTGCAAATCCAACTATTCGTAAAAGACCTGATGGGACAAAAATACTTCTTGATGATGTGCCATTGATCACCACCCGTTTCAAGGAGATAGTTGGCTCATGGTAGGCGCAGTTCAAGATCGTCTTGGCTTTTTGCTCCAAACCTCCTCTCTTCGGGAAAACATTTTCATCCCTAAATACTATAATCCTGAAATCACCTCACGACTTCATTCTTTGGCAAAAACACACAATCTTATTTGCATAAGTGACCTGGTCAGCAAAAAACACCTCTCTGTAGACACAGGTGATGAAATTGGAAAAATGGCGTATGGCACAGGTGATATCCCATTTGTTCGAACTTCGGATATAAGTAACTGGGAAATCATAACCGAACCCAAACAAGGTGTTAGCGAAGAAATCTATGGGTTTTATGCAAATAAACAAGATGTTCAATCTGGTGACATTTTTTTCGTAAGGGACGGAACGTATCTTATCGGGCAAACCTGTTTGCTTACAGAGCAAGATTTGCCATGTTTATATCAGTCTCATATCCTAAAATTCCGGATATCTGAATCGTCCCCGATTACTAATTCCCTCTTGCTTGCATGTCTTAACGCGCCCATTGTCAAGCAGCAAATCCGTTCAAAACAGTTTACGGCTGACATTATTGATACTCTCGGCAATCGATATAAGGAAATAGTTCTCCCCATACCAAAATCTACTACTTTGAAAAACCGTATCGCGAAGGAAGTACAATCTAATATAACTGACCGTATCTCATTTCGCGAAAAAATCAGAAAGATTCCCTTGTGGGTCGAGGGAATAATTTCAGACCTCGATTCATCTCTTCCAGAAGATTGGTCTTGGCGAAGTGAACTAGCGGGGAATCACGGTTTTGTTCGTAACGTATCAGCAATTCAAGGGAATGTTTTTATACCAAAGTACTATGATCCATTAATAGCGGCAGACCTTCATTGCTTAGCCAAATCGCATGAAATAGTTTCTTTAGGAGAACTTGTAAAATGCCGTGCAATTGAGTGGGCTACAGGCATTGAAATCGGCAAAATGGCTTATGGAACGGGCTACATTCCTTTCATTCGGACGTCGGACATTTCCAACTGGGAACTTAAAGGGGACCCGAAACAAAACGTCAGCGATGAAATCTATGAGGAAAATAAGCAAGACGTGCAAGCTGAAGATATTTTAGTCGTCCGGGATGGAACATATCTTGTAGGCACATCATGTATCCTGACTCAGCATGATACTATGATTCTTTATTGCGGAGGCATCTATAAGTTGCGAGTCAAGGATAAGAAGAAACTAGACCCATATTTGTTGCTATCCCTTTTAAATACGCCTATTGTTCGTCGTCAAATGAGGTCTAAGCAATTCACTCGCGATATTATCGATACACTTGGCAAGAGACTTTTCGAGATTATGTTGCCGATTCCCAAAAATGCTGAAACCCGTAAACGAATCGTTGAGGAAACGCGGCGGGTAATTGAAAAAAGAGTTCAGTTGCGAAACCGGGCAAAAGAAATTGCTATCGAGGTCGAAGGGATTTAACATCCTCGCAACGGCTACCTTGAGGCGATAGAAGAAATGTAGTTGAATAAATTTTGAATGCAATACAGGAAAGTCAATGAATGAACTAAAATAACAGAGGAGAAATTGCCATGGCAATATGGTTAGTTAGAGCGGGTGCGAGAGGCCAACAACAAGAATGGGCCCTTGTTAAAGGCCAGGCAGTCATTGGCTGGGATCAAATGGGTGATTTGTCTAAGTTCAATACGCGAGAGGAGATGTTAGACGGCTTGCGCAAGGCCTACCCCGACGCTCAGCCAGCGAGGTTATACAATTATCGAGGACAACTTTGGGCTTTTGCAAAACGCATTCAGACTGGAGATTTGGTCGTCCTACCATTAAAAGGACAAGATGCCATAGCGATTGGTAAAGTGACAGGAGATTATAAGTATCGGCCGGACAGTCCGCCGGATGCAAGACACACAAGAGACGTAGAATGGATTCAACAAGATATCCCACGCAGCCGTTTCGACCAAGACCTGCTTTATTCACTCGGTGCGTTTATGACCGTTTGTCGGATACAACGAAATAACGCAGAAGCACGCATTAAGGCGATATTGGAGGGCAAGACTCCTCCGCCGATAACAGGCGGTGATGAAGCAGAAGAGGTAACAGATGAGAGTATAGGATCGTTGTTAGACCTTGCTGATAATGCAAGTACGCAGATTAGCTCATGGATTGCACAGAAGTTCACCGGACATCGACTTGCGGATTTGGTCAATGCGGTTTTGGAGGCACAGGGATATGTAACAGAGTTATCAAATCCGGGGCCTGATGGCGGTGTGGATATAATTGCAGGCCGGGGACCGATGGGATTTGACCCGCCACGCTTACTCGTACAAGTCAAGGGAGGTGATATACAACAAGATATCAAGATTCTACGTGAACTAAAGGGGATTATGAAGGATTTCAGGGCAGAGCAGGGACTTCTTGTGGCGTGGGGTGGATTCAAACGAACAGTCATTACCAGCGCGAGGCAGGATTTCTTTGAACTTCGGCTTTGGGATGCGGGGGATGTGGTCGAAAATGTCTTGCGATATTATGAGAGTTTTCCTGAGGAACTTAAAGCAGACCTGCCATTAAAGCGAATTTGGGTGCTGGTCCAAGAGACAGATTCATAGAGAGAACCTACTGCGGAGGACGGGGAAACGTCCTTTGGAACTATGAAAGCGTTATACAAACATAAGAAGAGCGGGGATATATTCGCAATAGAGACGGGCGAGGCGGGAGAGGTCATATCGACGGCTGGTCCGCTTTTAATGAAAGAACTTGACCCTGAACGGCTGGATTATGACAATTACTTCAATGAAGAAATCAAGGCTAAAATAAAGGATTTTATCCTGCTGTCAAAGGCAGAATATCTTGAAATACTGAGGAAAAATGGTTTCATTATTCAGGAAAGCCAGAAATATTTATTTTAAGAAATCCTTCGATAATCGGGGGTTATTGTGGTCAAATAAAAAAATTTAATTTTCATTGAATTTATCGCCTTAATTGGTATAATACCCCTGTGTGTTAGAAAACACCATGTCCGTCGACTTGTCCTTCGTAATCCGAAGGATGAAGAAGGAAGCGTAAGCGAAGACGGAACGATAGGGAGGAAAGCATGCCCGACCGTAGCTTCGAGAGAAGCGTAGGCGGGCTCCTCAAGCATCGGCCGGCGGCCAACGTTAGTCCCGAGCATAGTCGAGGGAGTCAAATATTCATAACTTCTTTTCTATTAAGGAGTTACTTAGCAATAATAAATCATAAATCATAATTAATAAATTATACTGAAGGACTAACAAATGTCAAATAATCACGAGACACGAGAAACGAGACACGAGAAACGAGTCACGAGACACTAAAAACGTGTATCCCGCATCGAGAATCCGATATCGAGCGACGAGAGACGAGCGACAAGCGACTATTAAATATGCAAAACAAAGCCAATTTGTACCACGGGCTTCCAGCCCGTGGACTTTTGCTAAGTCCTATACATATAGAGTGTTATATAAATATTTATCCTGTCATCCTGTCTGGAAATGAGCACAAAAACAAAGCCAAACAAAGCCAATTCAAACCCAATTTTAGCCCAAAATTGGCTTTGTTTTCCCCCAAATTGGCTTTGTTTGACAAAAGAATCTTCGCATTTGCGAATATTCCTATGGTATGGCTTGCTAAATATATATTCACTCTGCGGCCTTTGCGTCCGCCTTTAGCGAGACCTCGCCTTCTGGCGGGACCTTTGCGGTTTAAAAATCCGCGGTTAAATAATAAATATTTTTATTTTACCTGCTGTATATTCCGATTATTATGTTATAGTATTGCGAATGGCGGTTTAACCTTTCATCTCTCAAGAGTAAGCCTCCAACAAAAAACAGTGTGAGAGATAATATTTTTATTGGCCTATAAAAAGGCTCAGGAGAACAAAAGTGAGTACAGGAACAGTAAAATGGTTTAATGCAAGTAAGGGTTTTGGTTTTATCACTCCGGATGACGGCGGCAATGATTTGTTTGTCCATCATTCGGAAATAAAGGCATCAGGCTACGCATCTTTGGATGAAGGCCAGAAAGTCGAGTTCGAGGTAGGCGAGGGCAAAAAAGGCCCCTGCGCTACTAACGTAATACCCGGCTAATCAGCTTTAAAGCTTACAAACCCAAAGGCCTCCTAAAAGGGGGCCTTTTTATTTCTCATATTAAAACTATCACGACCGCCAAATTTGCCGCCGGTTTAAATTCGTGGCTCGTTATTCTGAATTCTCAGTCAGGAGTCCATAGGACTGTATTCTGTGTTCTTAATTATTCCGGCACGGGCAAATCGAGTTCGGCGAGGACTTTTTTCATATCTTCCCAGACCCGCAGGCGGTTCTCGTGCGTGTAGCTGCGCAGTAAATACGCGGGATGATACGTTGCTAAAAGCCTTATCGCGGGCTTACCCAGGCCGGGATAATATTCGTGGATGTGGCCTCTGAGCTGGCCGATGGATTTGGTATTTTCCAGAAGCGTTCTGGCTGCGTGTGCACCCATTGCAACAATAATTTCCGGCTGAATAATTTCAATCTGTCTTTGCAGGTGCGGAAGGCAGCTTATTATTTCTTCAGCTTTCGGGTCCCTGTTTTCGGGCGGGCGGCACTTAAGGATATTGCCGATAAACACATCTTCGCGTTTCAGCTTCATAGCGTCTATAATTTTATCGAGCAGCTTGCCTGCTCTGCCGATGAACGGCCGGCCCTGCGCGTCCTCATCTGCGCCGGGTGCTTCGCCGATGAACATTATCCGAGCGGCTGGGTGTCCCTCGCCGGGAACGGCATTTGTTCGCAGGCTGCCGAGCTCGCATTTGCGGCAGTTACGGACTTCTTCATTTAGCTTTTCGAGCTCGATTTTTGCCTGCTCAGCCCTTTTCTCTCGCTCGATTTTTTTGCGGGCGATTTTCGGGTCCTTAGCGGCGAAGCCGCCGGAAAAGAAATTTTCCATCTCTGCGTGCTGTTGTGCTGCCTTATTAAAATCCATAATTATAGATTGTATTAAAGCTTTTTGTAAAGGCAACGAAAAAACGGCCTGTGTGAAAAACGGGTTGCTTTTATAGCGGTTTTGTGGTATATATATTCTATTGAATATTTTCTATGAGGAGACCGGCAATGAGAAGGGCAGTTCTTTTATTTGTTATTTTTTCAGCGGTTTCTGTATGCTCAGGTGCTGTTATTACCGTTGATGATGACGGCCCGGCTGATTTTAATAATATCCAGGATGCAATAGATTTTGCCGTTTATGGAAATACGATATCTGTCGCAGCAGGTACATATATCGAAAAAATCATACTTAAAAACGGGGTTGCCCTGATTGGACAGGACCCAAACATTACAATTATTGACGGCAATGATAACGGCTCAGTCGTAATATCTGAGGGCTGTGATGCGAATACAATCCTTGAGGCGTTTACAATTACCAACGGCACCGCCACAAATGCTAGGAGACGGGGTGGAGGAATGTACAACCGCGTAAGCAATCCCGCGATAATCAATTGTGCGTTCAGTGACAATTCAGCTCAAAATGGTAGTGGGATGTACAATTATTATAGCAGCCCGATTGTAACAGGATGTACTTTTACTGGTAATTTGGCAGATGGTAGCGGCGGTGGGATGTACAACTTTGAAAGCAGTCCGACTATTATAAACAGCACGTTCAGTGAAAACTCAACTGATAGGAGTGGGGGCGGGATAGAAAATAGAGGAGGCAGCCCGATTGTGACAGAATGTATTTTCAGCAATAATTCGGCAGATAATAGTGGCGGTGGGATGTATAACAGCAGTGCGGAAAGCCCAACAGTAACCAAATGTACATTCAGCGGAAATACGGCGGGAATAGGGTGCGGTGGCGGGATTTGCTTTAACTACAACGGCAATCTAAAAGTTACTGATTGTATATTCATGGAGAATTCTGCAGACGATAGCGGAGGTGGATTGTACAATAGCGGTGACAGCTTGACAGTAATCAATTGTACATTCATTGACAACACAACTTTTAATAACGGCGGAGGGATTTACTGTGAAGACAGTAACTCAGAAGTTAAGGACTGTTTATTCAGAAGCAATTCTGCGTTTGGCGGCGGAGGGATGTCAAACAGATACAGCAATTCAACAGTAACAAACTGCACATTCAGTGGCAATACAGCTTTTTTAGCTACTTATGGATCGGGTCATGGCGGCGGCATGGACAACTCAAGCAGCAATTTAGCGGTGACAAACTGCACCTTCAACGGTAATTGGGCACACTACTTTGGTGGCGGGATGCTAAACTCTGGCGGAGATTATATAACAGTTAATAATTGCATTCTGTGGGCTAACACTGCAACATTATCTCCACAGATTTACAACACTTCAGATTCTTTAATAATCACCTATAGTGATATTGATGGCGGGTGGGAGGGTGAAGGTAATATTGATGCCGACCCGTGTTTTGCTGAGCCTGGTTATTGGGATCCGAATGGGACGCCGGCGGATGCGAATGATGATTTCTGGGTTAATGGTGATTATCACTTGCAATCACAAGCGGGCAGGTGGGATGCGGATAGTGAAAGCTGGGTGATAGATGACGATACAAGTCCGTGTATAGACGCAGGTGACTGGATGAGTCCTATAGGTAACGAACCCTTTCCTAACGGCGGAAGGGTGAATATGGGCGCCTACGGGGGGACAGTCGAGGCCAGCAAGTCATATTTTGGGGCTGAGCCGTGCGAGGCTATAATAGCGGGTGATATTAACGGTGACTGTATAGTTAATTTTGTTGACCTTGCGATAATGGCGCTTCACTGGCAGCAGGAAGAAAATTAATGGAGATTAAAAAATGAGAAAAGCGATTTTTATGCTCGTCGTCATTTCAGCGGTTTCGGTATGCCCAGGACAGATTATTTACGTAGATTGCAATGCGCCGGGGGTGAACAACGGTTCAAGCTGGACTGATGCCTATAACTACCTTCAGGATGCTTTAGCAGATGCCAATTCTTCACCCAAGCCAATCGAAATCCGAGTCGCTCAGGGTACCTATACGCCGGACAGCAACTCTGTTTATCCGGAAGGCACAGGTGACAGAGAGGCAAGCTTTAACCTGATAAGCGGTGTTGTTCTCAAAGGCGGCTACGCCGGCTTTGGCCAACCTGACCCAAATGTTAGAGACATTGAGTTATATGAAACAATTTTAAGTGGTGACCTCGATGGTAATGACATTGATGTAAACGACCTCTATGATTTATTAGATCATCCGACTAGAGCCGAGAACAGCTACCATATAGTGTTTGTAAAAGACACAAATGAAACTGTGTTAAATGGTTTTACGATAACAGGTGGCAACGCCCATGGTAATGACTCGCCGCATTACTACTATGGAGGCGGAATGTACAGTAAAAGAAGCGGCCCGATTGTTCTCAATTGTAAGTTCATGAGTAACTCAGCATATAAGTACGGTGGAGGTGTTGATTTAGACGGTTGTAACGATTGTTCGGGACCTTTGTTTATCAACTGCACATTCATAGGGAACTCGGCAACCGATGGGGGCGGCTTGAATAGCGACTACAGTAGCTCAACTATAATTGGATGCACATTTATTGAAAACTATGTATCTTCATATGGTGCAGACTCGGGAGATGGTGCCGGCATTTACCTCTATCATAGCAACTCAAAGATTGAAAACTGTCACTTCCATGCGAACTCAGCTCTTGTAATTGGTGGTGGTATATGCAACGAAAGTAGTAGTAGTCTACATGTGACTAATTGCTTATTCAGCGGGAACTCCACAGGAGAGTGGGGAGGATATGGGGGTGGCATTCACAATGCGCTTTCAAGTGCTGAAGTGATTAGCTGCACCTTTAGTGGAAATTATAGAGCCGCCATTTCCGAATATGACTGTGACCTTACAATTACCGACACTATTATCTGGGGGAATACACCAGTGGAAATTTATTCCGATGAACCATCAATACGCTACAGTAACATCCTGGGTGGCTGGCCGGGTATCGGCAATATTAATTCTGACCCTTGTTTTGTGATGCCGGGATATTGGGCAGACAAAAATGACCCTAATATAATTGTTGAGCCAGATGACCCAAATGCCATTTGGGTTAATGGTGATTATCACCTGCAGTCGCAGGCTGGCAGATGGGAACCGTACAGTGGTAGCTGGATTAAGGATAATGTTACCAGTCCCTGCATTGATGCAGGCGATATGGCTAGCCCCATCGGCTACGAGCCATTTCCAAACGGCGGGAGGATAAATATGGGTGCATACGGCGGGACAGTCGAAGCGAGTAAGTCGTATTTCGGTGCAGAGCCGTGTGAGACTATTATTGCAGGTGATATTAACGGTGACTGCAAGGTGGATTTTGTGGATTTTGCGATAATGGCACTGCACTGGCAAGAAGAATATTAACTAATAAAACTAAAATAAAAATGGCGCTTGATAATAAAGCGCCCTTTTTTTATGTTACAAACTAATTTTACTTCTGGATTCCCGCTCCCCACTTTCGTGAGGACAAGCTTCGCGGGAATGACAGTACTAACTGAATTCCCGGGCGGGCCGGGAATTAAACAAAACAATTTTTACACGAGGCCCTGGGCCATCATAGCATTTGCGACCTTGACGAAGCCGGCAATATTTGCGCCGACGATAAGATTGCCGTGTGTATTATATTCTTCGGCGGTTGTGTAACAGGTTGCGAAAATATTTTGCATGATGTCCTTTAGTTTTTCATCGACTTGCTCACTGGTCCAGGCCATTCTCATACTATTCTGGCTCATTTCAAGCCCGGAGACGGCGACTCCGCCTGCATTTACTGCTTTTGAGGGGCCTATCCGGACGTTGTTTTTGAGAAGAAGATTCGTCGCATCAATTGTTGTTGGCATATTTGCAACTTCAGCGACATATTTGACTTTGTTTTCGATTATTTTTTTTGCATCTTCGACGTCGAGCTCGTTTTCCGTAGCGCAGGGCATAATTATGTCGCTTTTGATGCCCCAGGGTTTTTCGCCGGGGAAGAACCGGACCTTGAATTTATCAGCGTAGTCTTTTACGACATCTCTATTGCTCATCCTCATCTGGAGCATATAGTCGATTTTCTCGCCGACCACTCCGTCCGGGTCGTAAATAAATCCATCAGGCCCTGAAAGGGTTATGACTTTTGCTCCGAGTTGCGCTATTTTCTTTGTCACCCCCCAGGCCACATTGCCGAAACCAGAGATGACTATGTTTTTACCGTCGAGATGGTCTTTGTTGACCTTGAGCATCTGCTCAACAAAGTAAACCGCACCATAACCGGTGGCTTCAGAGCGGATGACTGAGCCTCCCCAGCCGAGGCCTTTACCTGTTAATACGCCCTCAAAACGATTAACGAGCTTTTTATATTGGCCGAAAAGGTAGCCAATCTCTCTAGCACCGACGCCGATGTCACCTGCGGGAACATCCGTATCCGGGCCTATGTAATGATAAAGCTCATTCATAAAGCTCTGGCAGAATCGCATAACTTCGTTATCGGTTTTGCCCTTGGGGCTGAAATCGGCGCCTCCTTTAGCGGCTCCCATCATTAGTCCTGTAAGGGAGTTTTTGAAAATCTGCTCGAATCCGAGAAATTTGATAATGCCAAGATAAACGCTCGGATGAAAACGAAGCCCGCCCTTGTAAGGCCCAAGTGCGCTACTGAACTGTACCCGAAATCCTCGGTTGACATTTAAGTTACCTTTATCATCCTGCCAGGTGACGCGAAAAAATATCTGCCTTTCAGGTTCGACAATTAGTGGGAGGATACCAGCCTTGATATATTCCGGATGTTTCTCGAGCACAGGCTGGAGGGATTCTAGGATTTCTTTAACCGCTTGATGGAATTCCGTCTCGCCGGGATTGCGTCTCAAGACCTGTTCATAAACAGTTTTTATTAAAGTATTTGCTGTCATTTCAATTTTCTCCGATATAAAAATTTTGTATAAATTAAAGCTTAATAAACATCTACGAGAAAAAGCAGACGACTTTTTGCGATATTATGTCACATAGGATTTGCAGCTGCTCATTTTTTATTTCGAACACTTTAACAACATTGGCATACTTGCTGTTTTCGGGCAGCAAATCAGCGAGCAAATTGGGGTTTTGATGAAACCATTCTCTATTTAAGATTACATTTTCTTCTCGCGGGAACAGAGCCACATAAAAGATGTCACTCTCGATAAGGTCTTGAAAGAAATGTGTTCCGAAGGAGAGCTCTGGCATTAAGTTGCCCCCTTCATAAGCCTTTTCAACGAGTATTGTTACATTATTAATTTCATGGAAGTTGACCGGGATGCCTAAGCTTGGAGTTGTTGTACCCCACCTCCCGGGCCCGATAAGGATGGTCGGCTCGTTTTCTTTGTGTTTTATTTGTTTATTCAGCTTACCGACGAGTCTTGCTATTTCGTATTTTTGCGGCTGATGCAACTGGATATATCCTCTTGGCTCAACGTAGATTATTTTTTTAATGAACTGCGAGATACTTGTTCCCATAAAATATCGTTCGCATTGAAAAAGGATTTTCTCCGGCGGGATATTCGAGGGGATTTCTACTCTTGCGTGCCTGCCTTTAGTCTGTAGAGGTCTGCACTGCAGTAAGTTTATGATGGGCTTTCCGTTTTCGGTGAAGTTAACAGTAAATTCGATGTCGACGGGATATTTATAATTCTTTTCGAGGTTTTTAAGTATTTTTTGCATAGTATCTACAAAGGTGGTGTTGGAAAGCAGCTTTTCGAATGTAAGAAGCCAGTATTGTTTTTCTTCCATACCCAGTTGTCTTATCTTTCTGGACATTTGATAATCAGGCTCAGCGATGAGGTCCAGTTTTTTCAGTTCGAGTCTTTCATTCAGGAGCTTTTGAAGAGGGATTGTATTGAAAACATTTTCTTTTATATCAAGCAAATCAACATTGTGCTGGGAATATTTTCTGACATCATCCAGTCCGGCAAGAGGTCTTAACAGAGGAGCATCGAGAGCGATAATTCGAGGGTAGTCATTTTCAACTCTGTTGACAGCCCTTGTTCCCAGACCAAATACTAATCTTAGCATACCTGCTTCGGCGTCGAGTTCCGGGTTCCAGACAAAAGTATTTTGGGAGATGCCGACACCAGCAAGGTCGGGAAAGAAGTAGTTTTTATGCTGGGAGCCTGAGACACGCTGAATAAGCAGTGCCATTTGTTCATCCTGTTGTTCCAAACCTCTCTGGAGCCTGTAGGTCAATGCATTTTCATTCATTGTGCTTGCATACACTCTTCGTACAGCTTCTTCAAAGCGCATGTATCGCTCTTCCGGGCTTCCCTGGTTAACACAGAATATACTTTCATACTTGCCTGCGAAGGCATTTCCAAAGGCATCCTCGAGCAGACTGCTGGAGCGGACTATGATAGGAGATTGGCCAAAATACTCTATCATTTCCTGGAATTTTTCGCGGATTTCTTCAGGGAATCGACCGTTGAGGAGTTTTTCCTTTAATTGAGATGCAACTTTGAAATACCCATTCTTGGTTTTCTGTTCCATTCTCAACTTCCACCAGCCGTTTTCAACGATGTAGGTATAAAAGACATCTGAGCCTACATAGAATGAATCGTGAGGTTCTGAATTCTGTTTCCAGTTTAGAGAGTCCTGCTTTGAGATGATTTTATTAGCGAGCAGCATTCCGACAGCTTTTCCGCCGATAAATCCTGTTCCTATTAATCTGCTTTTAACATTTAGCAAATCTTCGAGCGAAAAGTTTTTTTGTGCCAGTGTCAGAATTCTTTTCTCGTGACCAATCATTACCTTGCAAAGATGCTCAATGGTTTTTTGTTTTTCCTCGGCTGGTGCAGAGTCGTCTTGCGAGAACTGTTGAGCGTTAAGGAAAAGTCGGTCCCAGTAATCCAGGACTCTTTTTGTGGGTTCGAGCCCCTTGCCGGAGACAAATGAGATAAGTCTGGCTGCATCCACGCTACTTGTGATTGGCAGGAACTTGTCGCCTTGCTGAAGGTGAGGAAAGAACATCTTTGGAGAGTAGCGTTTCCAGACTTTTAGCGGGTGTACGTAGAGATTATCTTCAAAATTATAGACGTCCAGCAAAAGTTGTGTTGTCTCACGGATGCGTGCTATTGTCTTAAATGAATGATTGTTTCTGAGGATAGCAAAATAGCCTATGGTTTCTAATTCAAACAAGTATGGGCAGGTAACCATAAAAAAGTTGCCAACCATCAAGTCCGTTGCCCATGCGCTTAATAAATCCGAGAGACAATCGAAGATGTAAAGAACACCTTTGCCTTCGTTGGAGATTATATTGTGGACTTGTGTTGAAAATTTTTCAAAACCGCTGTCAGCGTCTAAGTTGTAAATCTTAATGTTAGAGGCATGTTTTACAAGAGGTTTATATTTAGCAAACCTCATATAAACCACTTTCCGTCCGTCCTGTTTTGCCTGGGTAACGAAAGGAGTTACGAAGTTGCGAAAGTCGTCTATCTTATCCACCTGCCAGACGACATTGTCACCTTTTTGCAAATGATTTAGTATTTCATCTAAGTCTTTTAAGCCTGTACTTTCCAATTTTGCCATAAATCAATCGCTTTTCGAAATTATGATTTTTCACAATTAAAGGTTGAATACTTCCATAATCCTTATAGATTACCCTGATCCATCATAGCATTAGCAACCTTAAAAAAGCTGACAATATTAGCACCAATGACAAGATTGTTCTTTGCTCCGTAAGTTTCGGCCGTTTCGATGCTGTGATCATATATGTTATTCATAATCGACTTAAGTTTGTCATCAACCTCATCGAAACTCCATCTGAGCCGCATGGAATTTTGGGATATTTCGAGGCCGCTTGTTGCCACACCACCGGCGTTTGCAGCTTTTCCTGGTCCGAATGAAACGCCGGCGTCATGGAAGACCTTTATTGCTTCGAGTGTCGAGGGCATATTAGCTCCTTCACCAACAGCTATGCAGCCGTTTTTTACAAGCGTCTTGGCAGCAGCTTCATCGATTTCGTTCTCCGTAGCGGATGGAAGAGCTATATCACAGGGTACTGACCAGACGTCCTGCCAGTCATCGTGGAACTGAGCCGACTTGTGCTGTTCGGTATATTCCCTGATTCGTCCCCGCAGTATCTCCTTTATCATTTTTATTGTATCAAGCTTAATTCCTTCAGGGTCGTAAATAAAACCATTACTATCAGACATTGTAATTACTTTTGCACCAAGCTGCTGAGCTTTCTGAGCAGCATAAATTGCAACATTTCCGGAACCTGAAATAGATACTTTTTTGCCGTCCCAATCTGTGCCCCTATCGTGAAGCATCCTGCTTACGAAATAAATCAAGCCGTAACCGGTAGCCTCTGTTCGTACCATTGAACCGCCGTACTCGAGTCCCTTGCAGGTCAATGCACCAGTGAAAGAGTTGGTCAGTTTTTTGTATTGGCCGAAAAGGTATCCTATTTCCCTCGAGCCTACCCCGATATCGCCGGCGGGGATGTCGGTAGAAGGACCGATATGACGATAAAGCTCATTCATAAAGCTCTGGCAGAATCGCATAACTTCGTTATCGGTTTTGCCCTTGGGGCTGAAATCGGCGCCGCCTTTAGCGCCTCCCATCATCAGGCCTGTAAGGGAGTTTTTAAAAATCTGCTCGAATCCTAAAAATTTGATAATGCCGATGTTGACACTCGGATGGAATCGGAGCCCTCCTTTGTAAGGTCCAATCGCGCTGTTGAATTCGATTCTGAATCCCCTGTTTACCTGGTTTTCTTGCTGGTCGTTCTGCCAGGGTACGCGAAAAATTAGCTGTCTTTCAGGCTCAACGATGCGCTCGAGGATGTTTGCCTCTACATATTCGGGGTGCTTTTCGAGTACGGGCTCGAGTGAGTCAAGAACCTCTTTTACAGCCTGGTGAAATTCAGGCTCACCTGGATTGCGCTGCAGAACCTGTTCATAAACCTGCTGAATTGCACTATTAGTTGACATACCTGTAATCTCCGAAAAAAATAATTTTCAACTTTCTTTTTGTAAACTTAATATTAGAATAAGTAGGACTAATATAAATTACCAAGCTCGCTGATTTTTAGCTCGGAATTCGATATGATATAGTGTTGAATTGGATTATGGTAGCTTTAAAAAATAATATTAACTATAAAAAGGGCTTATAATGCATATCGAAACGTTAAAGATATTTTGTGACCTTGCGGAGCAGCTTAGTTTCTCAAAAACAGCGGAGAAAAATTTTCTTAGTCAGTCGGCAGTTTCCCAGCAGCTTGCGCAGTTAGAGCTTACTCATAACTGTCAGCTTGTTAGCCGCAAGAAAAGACCTATTGAGCTTACAAAAGAGGGACAGTTACTCTACAGGGCCTCAAGAGATATAATCGACAGATACGAGCAGCTAAAAAGCGAGATAAATACGCTGAAGTCATCCGGCGAAAGCAGGATAAATGTGGCAGCGATTTACAGCATCGGTATGCATACGTTACCGGAATACGTGAAAAAATTTATGGTAAAGTACCCGAAGGTAAACGTTCATATCGAATACTTCAATGCGGTCAAGATTTATGAGCTTGTTTTAGCGGGTAGTGTTGATATTGGTCTGGTGGCCGTACCGAAAAGAGACAAGAGACTGGATGTTTATGACTTTGAAGATGAGCCGCTGGTTCTGGTTTGCAGCCCCAAGCATCCTTTTGCCAAGGAATCGGAGATAGATGTTCACCGGATTCAGTTTGAAACCTTTATCGCTTTTGACGCCGATGTTCCTACGCGTTCGTGGATAGACAACATTCTGCAGCGTTATGGTATTGTTGTCCGGCCGGTAATGGAATTTGATAATATCGAGACTATTAAAAGGGCAGTGGAAATAAATTCCGGCATAAGTATATTGCCTGAGACTGCATTGATACAGGAGTTTAAAAGCGGGACATTAAAAGGGTTACCTTTTTCCAACGAACATTTCACAAGGCCTACAGGTATAATTTTGCGTAAAAATTCGATTAAGAGCCAGGCTGCGAGGTATTTAATCGAGCTTTTAAGAAAAAAAGAATGAGGACTGCTGCGAGTAGAAAGTATCAATGGCGTTGAAGGCGATAATATTTGACCTGGACGGCACGATAACGGAGCCTTTTTTTGACTTTGACGCTATTCGTGTTGAGATGGGCCTGTCTAAAGACGCCGGGCCTGTTTGGGAAGCGATGGCTAAGATGTCTGCGGAGCAGCGAGGTCAGGCAGAGAAGATATTAGGTTACCACGAGCAAAAGGCGGTTGCGGAATCAAGCCTCAATCCGGGAGCGAGAAAGACATTAGATACGCTACGTCAGGCGGGGCTCGGTATCGGGATAGTAACGCGTAATACAAAGGCTAATGCGTTTGCAGTAGCCGAAAAACACGGCCTGAAATTCGATGTTGTGGTCGGAAGAGAACAAGGCCCGGTCAAGCCGGATGCGTTCGGTGTTAAAAAGATATGTGAGTATTTCACAATTGAGCCTCGTGAAAGTATGGTTGTGGGCGACTATCTTTTTGATATAATATGTGCCAGGGCTGCAGGGGCTGTCGCTGTTTTGCTGAATAATCACAAGAAAGCAGAGGAATTTGCCGAGTATGCTGATTTTGTAATCGACAGGCTCGAACAGGTGCTTGAGATTGTTCGCACGTATAAAAAAGTTTAGAAGGTGAAAGAGGTAGTAGTGATGCATAGCAAAGCAAAAAGTCAAATCGTTATTATTTTATTGATGATTTTTATAAGCTGTTTTTTTGCGGCCTGTATTCAGGCTGAAAGCGGGCAGATAAAAGAGCAGGGCGATAAGATAACTGCGCCGCCGGCATCGATTGTCGAAAAGTATAATCTCGATGCGTTTTATAAAAAGTATCTGGATGCCAACGGCATTGCGATTACAAGCTCTGATAAGGTTGCTGATGAGGCGCTGTACGAAGTGAGGTACCTGATTGGCAAGGCGCTTGCGCATCGGCCTGATATATGGCAGTCAATGGCTGAAGGCGGGACGCGCATCGTTATTATCGCTGCCAAAGAAGAAGTTTCGCAAGTACCCGAGTATTATATAGAGGACGAGGAGAGGGCGGCGTATCAAAACAGGCGAGTGAGGGGTTACGGCAGCCCGACTTTGACAAGCTGCGGCGAGGAAAACCTTCTTAACTATTCGAATGACAGATATATCGGTGAAAATATATTCCTTCACGAGTTTGCACACTGTATCGATAATCATATCCGCGGAATTGACCAGGATTTTCGAAGGAAGCTCAGCAGGCTCTACAGGGACGCAAGAAAAAGAGGATTGTGGGACAATACTTATGCGGGCAGCAACGCGGCTGAATATTGGGCGGAGGGAGTTCAGGATTTCTGGGACTGCAATAAGCAGGGCAGAGGAGGAAAAGTGGACGGAATTCATAACCACGTTGATACCAGAGAGGAGCTGCAGGAGTATGACCCGAATCTGGCGGCACTTATAGAAGAGACGCTCGGGAAAGATGAGTGGCGATATTCAAGATATATCGACAGGAATAAGGAATACGTGGAAGGGAAAAAAAGTGAGTATGAGGCCGAACAGATACCGGAGGGAAAAGTCATAGCTGTTCCGAAGTCCATAATAGAAAAATACGACCTTAACCCGAATTACTATGCGAAGATGATAAACTGCGGCGGGCTGCCGATAATGGGCTCGAAGAACCTCGAAGACAGGGCGCTTTTGCGGGCTAATGAAATCGCCAATCATCTTCTTGCAGGCAGAGAAGACGTCAGGCGGATGATGATAAGAGATAATGTGCGGCTGACTATCATCGCGTCTGAGGAAGAGACTACTGACGTCCCGGAGTATTATGAGGCTGACCCGGTAAGGCGAGCATATACCAATGAGAGGGCGAGAGGTTTCGGCGGAAAGATGACAAGCTTCGGCGAGGAGAATTTACTGTGCCTGCCCATCGATAGATACGATGATGAAAATATTATGGTTCACGAGTTCGGCGGCCATTGCGTTGACAGGATGTTAAGGCAGATGGACCGGGAGTTCGGCAGGCAGTTGAGGCGGCTTTATAGAGATGCGATAAAGAGAAGATTATATAAGGATACATACGCGGGCTCGAACGTAGCGGAGTACTGGGCTGAAGCTGTTCAGTCATATTTCGACTGCAACCGTCAGAACAACTGGAATCATAATTATGTCAATACTCGGGCGGAGCTGCAGGCATATGACCCGAATTTATGCAAATTAGTAGCTGATGCTTTCAAGCTTTCAAAAGAACAGGACTGGAGCTATAAGCCGATGGCAAAGCAGCCTGCGGTGACGAAGCCGCCGGCGAAACTGAAGGCAAATAAGTTCTATACTAAATATGTTGACTGCAGGAGTCTGCCGGTTATGGGCTCTGCAAAGGCAAACGACGAGGCGATGCTGAGGGCAAACCAGATGATAAGAGATATGTTCACTTATCGACATGATATATTGAAGAAGATGATAGATGACGGTCTGCGGGTTGTGATTCTTGCGGACGGTGAAAACATAAACGTTGTCCCTGAGTGTGCTGTGCTGAGCACAACCGAGCGGTGCCTCAAGATTGATAAGCCGGAATTTCGAATTGTTATAGGGCAGGATTATATTCTGATGCCGGAAAAATGTGGTGAAAATATGCTTGTCAGGGAGTTTGCACGGGCGATTGTCACTAATGTTGCGAACCGGCCCGTGGACCCGAATTTCGAAAAATTGAATCCTAACGAGAAGCAGCAGTATGAGCTGTACGGTGTTGTGAGAGTCGATGAGCGTTTTGGAAAGCAGCTCGAAGAGCTCTATAAAAAGGCGATGGACAAGGGATTATGGAAGGCTGCGCCTGCGGATGCGAGTGCAGCGGATTATTTTGCCGAAGGGGTGCAAAGCTGGTTCGATTGTAATGGTAAAGTTACCGATGAAAAGGGAAGGACGATAAACACAAGAGATGAGCTGAAGAAATACGACCCCGAGCTGGCGGATTTTATTGCCGATACATTCAAGCACACGCAGCGAGAAGGTTTTGACTGGCGATGTCCGGTGGGCGGCACTGCAAAAAAAAACTTAGCATCTGAATACCTGCAGCGCCTGAGCGTCAAAACGAGAGGGCTTGAGAGCTATCAGTGCAGGATTGATTATTTATTCGAGCAGCCGCTGTTCGAATCGAAGAGCCTGCGTAAGGGTAACCTGTATTATCAGAAAAAAAAGGACGGAACGCTTCTAAGGATAAACTTTGAAACGCTCAAAGAGGATGATGGGGCACCGCAGGATTACAGAGACGAGTATATATTCGACGGCAGGTGGCTGACGCATATCGATTATCAGACCGAGCAGGTCAAACGTTACGAGCAGGTCAAGGAAGGTGAACAGATAGACGCATTCGATCTTGTGAGGGAAAGTTTTCCGATTATCGGCTTTAATAAAGCAGAAGAGCTTGAAAAGGATTTCGAGGTAACGTTCGTCGAGCAGTCCTATGGACTCCTTACGGAGAAATCGACCAAGGCGGGTGACTTTGTTCAGCTTAACCTGAAACCGAAACCGGAATCGCAATACTTAGAGGATTATGTGTCGATTGATTTCTGGATTGATACAGAGATGGATTTGCCGTCTAAAATAGCAGCTGTAAATACCGAGAAGGATTTATATACGATAGAATTCCTCAAGGCAGTACTAAATAAAACGATAGACAGAAAGGTTTTCGAATATAAAATACCCGAAGGTTTTACGGTCGAGATAAATAAACTGGATGATGAAAATAAATAGACAAGCATATAAATTGATTTTCCAGCAACCGCAGTAAAGATTGTCGAATGTTAAGGAGTAAAATTATGAAGTCAAGATGGTTTTTGTATGCAGGTTTATTACTGGCTGTTATTGTTATTTGCTCAGCTTTAGCTTCAGAGGAGCAGATGCAAAAGATGGCCAAGGCTATAAAGCTGCCGAAGCCTCAGATGACAGGCGGGATGCCTTTGATGGAGGCTCTTAAGGCAAGGCAGACTCAGCGTGAGTACAGCAGTGAGAAACTTTCCGAGCAGATGCTTTCGAATCTTCTGTGGGCGGCGTTCGGTGTAAATCGGCCGGATTCGGGAAAGCGGACGGCGCCGACTGCAATGAATATGCAGGAAATAGATATTTACGTTGCCACCGCAGACGGTTTGTATCTTTATGATGCGAAGGAAAACGCACTGATTACGATTCTTTCAGAAGATATTCGTGCGGCGACGGGGCCTCAGCTTTTTGTGAAGGATGCGCCGGTGAACCTTGTCTTTGTTGCGGACTTCGCGAAGATGCGCGGCCCGGAGGAGAGCAAGGTATTCTATTCGGCTACGGATACCGGCTTTATCAGCCAGAACGTTTACCTTTTCTGCGCATCGGAGGGATTGGCGACCGTTGTTCGCGGATATGTCGAACGAGATGAACTCGCGAAGGTGATGAAGCTGCGAGACGACAAAAAGATAATCCTGGCACAGACCGTGGGCTATCCGAAAAAGAATTAGTTAGCAACAAGAAACACAGGTGAGCTTGATAAGCGGCGCTTCTAAGGCGCACTGTCGGGAGAAAAGATTGTATAAAAAAATAAGTATCAGCGCCGTGGTGACTGTATTGTTTTTTGCCGGTGGTGCAGGCGCACAGCGGCAGATGGAAAAACTCGGGCGGGGCGTGGTCGCTGTCAACCAGGACGGCGGAAAGGTATATGTCGGCTGGCGAATGCTGGCAACCGACCCGGAAGAAATCGCGTTTAACCTGTACCGCTCGAGCGGCGGAGCAGAGACAGTCAGGCTCAATAAAGAACCGATAAACGAGTCAACGAACTTTGTCGATGAAAGCGTTGACCCGAACCAGTCGAATTCTTATTTCGTCAGGCCTGTAATAAATAGTAAGGAGCTTGGGGCGAGCGGCGTTTTTACGCTGGCGGCAGATGCGCCGGTAAGAGAATATATCTCGATACCCCTGCAGACTCCGGAAGGCTGCACGCCGGGCGATGCGTCCGTCGGGGACCTCGACGGTGACGGCGAGTATGAGATTGTATTGAAACAGGAGATGAGGCCTCGTGATAATGCGAGCCGCGGCAGGACGGGAGAGACAAAACTCGAGGCTTATAAGCTGGACGGCACTTTCCTGTGGAGGATTAACCTGGGAAAGAATATTCGCGAGGGCGCGCACTATACCCAGTTTATGGTTTACGATTTGGATGGTGATGGCAGGGCGGAGGTTGCGTGCAGGACGGCGGACGGGACAGTTGACGGAAAGGGAAAAGTTATAGGTGATGCGAATGCGGACTATCGTAATTCGGACGGCTTTATTCTGGAGGGGCCTGAATATCTGACCGTATTTGACGGGCTGAGCGGAAGAGAGCTTGCGACGGTCGATTATATACCGCCGAGAGGCGATGTTAATGACTGGGGCGACAGGACCGGTAACCGGGTGGATAGATTTTTAGCGTGCATTGCATATCTTGACGGCCGGAGGCCGAGCCTGGTTATGTGCAGAGGTTACTATACGCGGACGGTGCTGGCGGCGTGGAATTTCAGAGACGGAAAGCTTACGAACATCTGGACGTTTGACAGTGACGACGGGACAGCCGGCAATAAAAAGTACAGGGGGCAGGGCAATCATAATCTAAGTGTTGCTGATGTGGATGGTGACGGTAAGGATGAAATAATATACGGTGCATGTGCGATTGACGATGACGGCAGGGGACTTTATTCGACGGGTCTGGGACACGGTGACGCTATGCATCTGTCGGACATCGACCCGGAAAGAGACGGCCTCGAGGTCTTTGCTATTCACGAGATGCCGCGTCATAAGAACGGGGCGAACCTTCGTGACGCGGCGACGGGCAGGGTTATATGGGGATTGCCTTTAGGTGACACGGGACGGGGACTGGCTGTCGATATCGACCCGCGATATAAGGGTTTCGAATGCTGGACTAACGGCTCAAGCGACTTGTATAACTGCAAAGGTGAAAGGATTGGCAACAGGCCGCGGTCGTGCAATATGGCAGTTTGGTGGGACGACGATTTGCTGAGAGAGCTTCTTGACGGTACGACGATTTATAAGTGGGATTATGAGAACAACGAAGCAGTAAGAATTCTGAGAGCGCGGGGGTGCAGCAGAAACAACGGCTCGAAATCCAATCCCTGTCTTTGTGCGGATATTCTTGGCGACTGGCGGGAAGAGGTAATCTGGAGGTCGCGCGATAATAAGGAGCTGCGTATTTATACGACTACGATACCGGCGAAGCGGCGGTTCTGTACTTTTATGCACGACCCTGTGTATCGGCTGGGCGTTGCGTGGCAGAACGTTGGTTATAATCAGCCTGCTCATACCGGTTTTTATTTTGGTGTCGGTATGCAGGAAGCTGCTCAGCCTGGTAAGCCGCCGGCTGAAAGGGTGAAGTACAATTTCAATTCCGGCTGGAAAGCGGTAGTAAGCGACCAGAACGGCGCCCAAGCGGAGGATTTTACTTGCCTATATGGAAATCGCCGACCATAATATCTCATACGGCAACGGCGGGATTTTCAGCTTTGAGCGATGTTGCCTGCTTAGGTTTGTTGGAAAGAAAATCAATATTTTAAGGATTTTTTTATGTGGACGTCAAATGAGATGATAGCGGTTTATATAACCGTCGGCGTGGCGGCGGCGGTGCTGATAGCCTGGCTCGTCTTGAGAAAAACCGTCAGGACAAGGCTGAGAATGGAAAAGACCATCAGGGACGACCCTGATATCAACGACTGGCTGATTGTCTTCGACTGGACGCTGAAGATACTGTATGTGCCTTCCATAGCGGCGGCGGTTTTGGCGGGTCTCTTAATGTTATTGAAGGAAAATATCGGGACGTTTGATTTTATCAATCAGTCCGTTGTAGGGGGGGTATTTCTGGCGATTGTGTTTTTGAATCTGCTTGTAGAAGAGTACGAGATAAGCGTTAAGGTGCTGATTATAGCAGTAATCGGGATAGGGTTTTTGTTTTTGTGGCTGCACCTTCTGGGCTGGGTGGTGCCGTTTCTTAAGTTGTTCAGGCATCTCGGCCTTTCGATTAGTGCAACAGGATATTTTTTGGTTGCGTTAATAGCTATGTTTGTGATTTTTATCTCATGGGTGAAAGGGCTTTTCTATTATGTAACCATCACACCCAACTATATGAATCTGCAGCAGGGGCCCACCGAGTCGGGCGAGCATATCGGCAGAGAAGATTACAATACCCTCGTGGATACGACGGATTTTCTTGAAAGGCTTATGGGCTTCGGCAGAATCGTGATAATCTTCAAGGATATGAAAAGGCCGCCGATGGAGCTGCTTGTCTGGAACATTCAGAGAAAATCACAGCTTCTGGAAAAGGTGCGGGGCAAGTTTGCTATTGATATGCGAGAGCAGCAGTCGCAGCTCTCGCGGCCGCCTGTGCAGAATCAGCAGCAGGCGCCTTCGGATAGTCAGTAGTAATCATAACAATAGAACATAGATAAGGAGTTAGTAAAAATGGCAAAAGGGATAGTTGTTTATTATTCGAGAAGCGGAAATACGAAGGAAATGGCAGAGATTATAGCCGAGGCAATGAATGAAGCGGGACTATCGACCGATTGCAAGTCTGTTGAGAAGGTAAAAGCCGATGATTTGCAGGCTTACGATGCGATAGTTGCGGGCTCACCGACTTATTACGGCCAGATGGCTGGTCCTTTAAAGGAATTGTTCGATAAGACGGTCAGCTTTCACGGCAAGCTCGACGGCAGGGTTGGGGGAGCGTTTTCCAGCGCTGCAAATATCGGCGGCGGCAACGAGACAACGGTTATGGGCATAATCGAGGCGATGCTGATTAGCGGTATGATTGTCCAGGGCGACCCGCAGGGCGACCACTATGGGCCTGTATCGGTCGGCAAGCCCGACAACAGGGTTAAAGGCCAGTGCAGCCGAAGGGGCAAGAGGATTGCAGAATTAACCAAAAAACTCAAATCTTAGCCTAAAGGGCCGTTTTTAGCCTGAAAATGGGCAAAAAAGGCAGGTGAACTGTTTTTTTAACCCTTTGCGAGGCTATAAATAGAACAGTTTTGGTATGCAAAAAAATTGCTTTTTTTGCAAAAAAAACGCGATTTTCTTTGACAAAGTTTATAGCGGCAGTTAAGTTTTAATCAACGTTTAACCCGATTTATGGAGGTAATATTAGATGCAAGAGTACGAAAATCTCAAGACATTGGTAGCGGAAATCGAAACTGACATCAGCAAGGCAGAGGGTGGAAATAAGGCAGCGGGCACGCGTGTCCGCAAGCAGATGCAGGATATAAAAAAGGCTGCACAAGCCGTTCGTAACCGCATACTCGAAATCAGGTCGGCCGACGAAAAAGACTGATTGTTAGAAATTATTTCATTATTGAACATCCAAGGCTTGTACCGGCTGATTAGTATCTGGTTTGTGAGCGAGATTCCTGGATTCTGTGTGGAATAGAGGTATTGATTTAAGATGAATGAGCCGATGCCGGTGCGGCCTTTGGTATATTATTTGGTTACTGAGGACTATTAATGCCAGCCCCTTTGCTTTTCGACTTATCAAAAATAGAGCTTAACAAAGAGCCTGTTTTTGATAAGCAGCAGATTCTTAGTGTCAATCCGCAAAACCACGAGATGCAGCAGCTCGATGGTGTTCTATGGTTCGAGAAACAAGAGCGCTTGGTTTTGGGTTACAAAGATTTGACTGATAATGAGTTCTGGGTGCGAGGCCACATTCCTGGCAGACCCGTAATGCCGGGCGTGATTATGGTGGAATCGGCTGCGCAGCTTTTGAGTTTCTTCGTAAGGAAGGTTTATGGGGTGAAAGGTTTTGTAGGATTTCTTGGGATAGAATCAGCCAAGTTCCGTGCTCAGGTTGCGCCGGGAAAGAGGCTGTATCTTTTGGGCAAGATTACAAAATTCGGCACGAGAAAATTCACCGCATACATTCAGGGCGTAGTTGACGGCAAGATGGTCTTCGAGACCGAAGTCTCAGGTATGCAAATCTAATATTCAATCCGAAAATTATTAAAACCACCAGGACACTAAGTAACAAGGAAAAATTAGACACGGATTGACACAGATTAGCACTGATTCTTTTATATTTAGCCTGCCGTTTCACCGCAGGTTTTTTGTTTATATGCAACCACGGATTAACCCGCCAAAAGGCGAGGTCTCGCCAAAGGCGGACGCGGATTTTTACGGATTAACACAGATTTTATTATTTGTCACTCTCGTATTTCTTTTTGTCATTCCCGCGCACCTGTCCTGAGCTTGTCGAAGGAGGCGGGAATCCAAAAAATGTTTAGCCCTCAACTTGTCTTGAGCGATGTCGAAGGACTTTATGTTGGGGGTATTGTTAGACCCTTGCACTGCAAGGGGTTTGTTGGATGGTATTTATTCAGGAATTTCCATTATCTTCAATACTCAATTGTCGGATAAACATTACAGACTTTATCAATGACAATTAAAGAAAATCGTGGTAATATAACTTAAGGTTTATAATTTATCGGGATGAATAGCAAGCTGTCGGCAGCAGGGCAGGAAGTCGAAGCCATAAAACTGCTGATAAGTTGCTCAAGTAATTTAAGCTTGTAATAAAGTCGAGAGGTAAGCAGATGAATGTCTCCAGTACTTCCAAAAGTAATAAGAATGACAAATTTGCACAATTTCATAGGCAAAGCTGGAAAGATTACACAAGACCATATTTTTGGTTAGTTAGAGCCGAAGCTTTATATGAAGCAGCAAACGCGTTTCGCGAAAAGTTTTGGCCAAAAGAAAGAAGTGCGAGAGACGCTAAAGCTGCATACAGTGATTTTTGTAGAGGGCCTGTTTATATGCTCTTGGCAGGTCTGGCCCTTGAAACTCTTATCAAGGGGATAATTGTGGGCAGGAATCCAAAAGTTGTTGGACCTCAAAGGCTATCAAAAAAGTTGACGAATCATAATCTTGTAGATTTGTATCGAGAAGCAGGTCTTAGAGAGAGCAAAGGACTGAAAGATTTGCTATTACGATTACAGAACTATATTGAAATCTTTGGCCGTTATCCGGTGTCAAAAACAAAAAAAAATATGGAAAAAATGAGTAATACACGATTTGCTGGGCAAACAGACCATAATAGTATTGACAGAATCTGGAAGAATTTAGTCCCTGAGATTCAAGACTTTATTCATGATAAACAGTAAGAAAATACGGTGATATTATGATAATTTTTAGAGCGATATACGATTGGTTGAGAGAACGCCAAATATTACGGTCAAGGGGAAAATCTGTGCAAATCTCGAAGCAAAGTCGCAGATACGGCACTGTTTTTTGACGGACGCAGTTAAATAAATTCGTGTTTTTTCGTGTCCGCCTATGGCGAGACCTCGCCTTTTGGCGTGTTCATTCGTGGTTTTAAATCTCTGCGTTCTCTGCGGTAATAATTATTAAATATATCCTGTTATCCTGTCCAAAATCTTCGTGCTTTTCGTGTTCTTCGTGTTTCAAAATCCATGCAAATCCGTGTAATCCGCGGTTAAATAATTTATGCCTTAGGTATTAGTTTTTATCACTGACGTTATAAAAGGTTCGTAGTCCTTTTGTTTAAACAAAAAGACTATAAGCATCTTCGCTGACTGATAAATATCTCTGTGAGCTCTGTCCGCCGAAGGCGAGACCTCGCCAAATGGCGGGTGACCTTGTATGTTGAATTATATTCACGTATTTTAGTGTTTATTCGTGGTTGATTTTCTCTTTTTCTGTATTCTGTCTTCTGTATTCTTTTTTTATTTTTACCTTGAATATATCGCCTTAATTTATTCGTGTTTATTCGTGTTAATTTATGCCCAAGGTATTCGTGGTTAGATTTTTCTTTTTGACTTTTGACTAATTTTCTTTGTGCACTTCGTGTTCTTCGTGGTTCCAAAAAATTATTATTTTTTCATTGAATATA
>CAYXGT010000024.1:0-30006 GCA_964464635.1 uncultured Pirellulales bacterium
CCAGCTCTCCATCAACCGCCAGCTTTGTAAGGTCCCTGCCGAAACTGTCCAGCGCAGGTGTCTTGCTCTTTGGTTTGGCTCGAGTTACAGACGGGCCCATCTTCATATCAAAACCCGCGGCTGCCTCATCAACTCCCGCACCGAGAAGATTCAATACCTCCTGGCGAACATCTTCGAGCTTTAGGCCAAGATTCATAAGCACCTGCGCAGCTATTCCCTCGGCCTCACGAAGCAGGCCAAGAAGAATATGTTCGGTACCTACGTAATTGTGATTAAGATGCCTTGCTTCTTCGATTGCATATTCAATGACCTTTTTGGCCTTTGGTGTCTGGGGGAGCTTACCCATCGTAACCATATCAGGCCCGCTGTGAACGAGCTTCTCAACTTCGATACGAAGCTTCTTAATATCCACATCAAGATTTTTCAGAACGGTAGCACCAACACCGCTACCCTCCTTAACCAGGCCAAGAAGGATGTGCTCAGTGCCTATGAATTCATGGTTAAAACGCTGGGCCTCCTGATTAGCCAGCGCCATTACCTTGCGTGCACGGTCCGTAAAGCGTTCAAACATCTTTGCCCTTTCACAAGTACTGATGCGGAAAAATCCGCCATAAACCTTAATTATATCACAATAGCCGCAATTGTCAAAACTTTCGAAAAATCGCAAACAATAAAATTCCAGATACTCTGTTTACCTACTTCTTTTTATTTTAGAAACCTGAATAATGTTCGTTCTCGGACGTTATTTTTCAGGCAGGTATGGTTTTTATCGTCAAAAACAAAGACCATCTTTTCGGTAACACAGGTAAAAAAGCAATAATCTTATAACTTAAAACTTCCGAAAATAAGCTTGTCAGAAAAATTTTTGTAACTTTTTCGCATAACAGCCGTCTTTTATGGTATAAAGCTAACATTTAAGACCCATAAGAAACAACCTTTTAACATTTATTTTAAGGAGGCACAAAAAGTGGCTATATCAAAAAAATTACAAAATGTCGCCGTTATCACCGTAGCAGCCGTGATTATATCAGTTTTTACGCCGCTGATTCAGGCTGGTGATGAGCCGCTTAAAATGGCACCGGCTAATGCACTTTTCTACGTCCAGATTAACAATCTCGATTACACACTCAATCAGACCGACCAGTTTCTCGCAGGCATCTCACCCATACCGCTCGGCCTGCAGATGATGATACGCATGCAGCTTGCCCAGATACTGGGAAACCCGGCGCTTCCCGGCCTAAACACAGCCGGCGGCTTCGCCGTTTTTGCTGTAGCCGACGGTGACGAGCTGAGCGACGACTCCATAACAATACTTGCAGCCGTAAGTGACTACTCAGAGCTTATCAATTCAAATAACAACCTTTCGGAGCCGGATGCAAACGGCATTTCAGAAATAAAAAACATCGGCGGCTTTGTCATGCAGGTCGGCAGCTTTGCCGTGATAAAACCACCAGATACTTATAATAGGCTGATTGCAGAAAAAAAATCACTCTCTTCCGGCAACTTCGAATCACTCGCAGATACACTTGATACGGCGCAAAAATCAGAGGCTTCAAACGCACCATTCTGGATTTACTGCAATCTCGAGCTCGTGAATAAAACTTTCGGTTCACATCTTGCCAAAGCACTCGATGAAATGCAAAAAGAGATGGAGCAGATGCCGACCGGTATGCAATCCTCTATGCAGAACTCTGCAGAAATAATGAAGGTATATTTCGATTGTATCAAGGCCTTTCTTGCCCAGTCAAAATCGATAACTGTATCCTTAACACCCAAGCCGGATGTTTTAAGAATCAGCGAAACAATTACCGCCCTGCCGCAGACAACTCTGGCAGAGCTGTTCACTAAAGAATCAACCGCAAAAACCGACAACAAGTTGCTCTACTATCTCAAAGACGGTGCAATGTTCAATATGACTGGCAAAATGTCAGGAACATTCAATAAGCTCGGTATAGACTTATTCACAAAAATATACGGAAAGAACTTTACAGAAGAGCAAAAAAACAGGATGAACAATTACCTCACCAACTGGGCAGATGTTTTCAGCGGAAACTTTGCAGGCTCCTTCACCATAACTCCAAAAAACCAGCCGCTATTTGCCGGCGAAGCCATCTACGAAATAAAAGACAAAACCAAATTCGATGAGGTTATGAAAGAGGGTGCGACGTTTCTCGAATACTCGGGAATGACCGAGTTTTACAAAAATATGGGTCTCGATATGTCAGGCGTCTATACACCGGACGTCGATAGTTATAAAGGCTTTTCAATAGGCTCCGCTAAATTTGCTATAAAGGCAACCGACATGACTTCCCCCGAAGCACAGATGATTGAGAAGATGTACGGCGAAGGCTTTGAGACAAGATGGGCACTCGTAGATGACCTGTGCGTATATTCAATGGGGGCCAACGCTGATACACAAATAAAGAAACTGATTGATGAAGTAACCAATCCGGGCTCCAAGGAAATCTGTTCTGAAATAAAAGCTGCAACGGCATTGTTGCCTGGTTCAGAAAATGCAGATCTATTTATGACTTTCAACCTGCTGAGAGTTTTCAAAGCGATACCCGATATGATGGCCATAATGCCAATGCCCATACCTATGCCTGCAATGGATTTTGACACAACAAGCAATATCGTCATAGCCGCCAATACCGGCGAAGGTAAACTCATCTTCGATGCTGCAATACCCAAACAGCATTTGATGGAGATAATGCAGGCCGTCCAGATGATTATGATTTATAATCAGCAGATGCAGGCAACCAGCAACGCCACGAAGGCAACTCTGAAAACGCTGCATAATGCTGTAATCGAGTTCAAAGTTGATACCGGCCGATACCCAACCAAAGCTGAAGGGCTCAGAGCGCTAATCGAACAACCTGCCGATGTTGAAAATTATAAGGCCGGCGGCTATATCGGCAGCACACAACTGCCAAAAGACGCCTGGGGAAATGATTTTATCTACGAGCCAGAGCCTGAAGAAGGAACACCCTTTTTAATAAGAAGCTGCGGGCTTGACGGCCAGCCGAACACAGTTGACGATTTGTTAAGCACCGACAAAAACGGATGCTAAATACCGAATAATTACAGGTTCATCAATATATGCTAAAATAGGCCGGATACTTTTTAGCGAAGTATCCGGCCTTTTGTATGCAGCTACACCGCAGCTCTTTTTTAGTAAAACCTGCCTGGCAACCAAAAACTATAAGCCTACAAAGCGGCTAAAGAGTCAGATATATTATTCTTCAAGCAGCCTTTTCAGATATTCGTTCTCTCTACGGGTTGCCTCAAGGTCGAAGGCCTGGTACTTAATACACACTCGCAGATAGTCCAATGACTCCTGCAGGCCATCAACAGTTTCCTGTAGCTTTCTTTGGCTGTTCTTTGCTTCTTTGGCTAAGCTTTGGAGCCTGTTACGCTCGGTGCCGGCCGGTCCTCTAAACTCCCTGGCCAATTCTTTCAACTCATTTTTCAGCTTTGTCTTATTCATCTCCCTTCCCGCAACTTAACATACTATATATCAATAATCTACTTCGGCCTGTTTATTCCTCACTAAAAAATCCTACCAAATCCCTTTCTGTTGACAAACTTTGATAATATGCAAAAACCATACCCATACAGGACAATATTAGCAGGCGAGCAAAATTATTTTAGCCACAACCATAGAAGCTATTACAAGCCATCTATAGACCTGTCCGGCAACGACTTTGAACCATTTCAAAATAAGGGGATTTTATTGGTTACACCTTTACGTTGCCGAAAAACAACGCAAACACTTATTAAAAAACCAAGGCGTGAATATAACAATATAAACAAAAAGCCCTTAAAAGTCCGTTGCTTTTTATAAACAAGCCTGTTGTTTTTTTAATACACGCGGGACCAAAAAACGAAATCCATTGTAATTATAGCTACCGTTAGACTATAATCTTATATATGAAAAATGCCGCATTAAGTGAGCTTTTCGACCAGATGGCGGATATCATGGAAATCCTGGCCGAGGACCGCTTTCGCATTAACAGCTACAGGAAAGTTGCACGTCTCATAAGGGAAATGCCGACCGACTTAGAAGAGATGCTTTCAACAGGCAAACTTGCAAAAACGCCGGGTATCGGCAAATCAAGCCTTGCAAAAATTGAAGAGTTTGTAAAAACAGGCAAAATATCGGCATATCAGCAGCTTTTAAAAAAGATACCAACCAAGCTGCTCGAGCTCTTAAAAATCCCCGGTATGGGACCCAAGGGTGTGAAAGCGTTATATGAAAACTTACAAGTCAAATCAATGAAAGACCTGAAAAAGGTTCTCTCAAAGAATTTCGTTGCTGAACTGCCCGGTTTCGGTGAGAAAAAAGCTGCTGCAATCACAAAGGGTATAGAATTTCTCGAAAAGTCAACGGGACGAATTCTGCTTGATGAAGCGCTGGAAGCGGCAGAAGTGGTCGTCGAATTTCTCGAAAAGCTTTCCGGAATTAAAAAGATACAGCCTGCAGGCTCGGTTCGACGAATGGCTGAGACGATCGGAGACGTTGATATACTCGTTGCAGCCAGGAACGGCAAAAAAATCATACAGGCCTTTACCGGTGCACAGTTTGTTCGGGAGGTAATCGCGGCTGGGCCGACAAAAGGCTCTGCTATTGTGCAGACAGATACCTGCCCGGTACATGTTGACGTGCGGGTCGTGCCGAAAGAAAGCTTCGGCGCTGCAGCACAATATTTCACCGGCTCAAAACAACACAACGTGCGATTGAGGGAGATTGCCGTCAAGGCAAAACTCAAACTGAACGAATACGGCTTGTTCGACAAAAAAGGTAAGGTGATTGCAGGAAGCAGCGAAGAAGAAATCTACGAAAGGCTTGGCCTTGATTATATTGACCCGCTGCTGCGAGAAGACAGAGGCGAAATAGAGGCTGCTCAGAATCATAATCTGCCAAAATTGGTACAGCTTAAGGATATAAAAGGCGACCTGCATATGCATACAAACGCTTCCGACGGCGACTGCAGCATAAAGGAGATGGCCCAAATGGCGAGGCAGTTAGGATATAAATATATCTGCATTACCGACCACTCCAAGTCATCGGGGATTGCAAACGGCCTGTCCGCGAAAAGACTTGCCAACCAAATCAAACAGATACACAAGCTCAATGAGAAAATTAAGGGTATCAAAATTCTGGCAGGCTCAGAAGTTGACATCCTCGCTAACGGCTCAATCGACTTCAACGATAAATTGTTAGCCGATTTGGATTTCGTAATAGCATCGATACATTCCGGCATGGGCAGCTCAAGAGAAAAGGTCACCAGCCGCACACTGAAAGCGATGGACAATCCATACGTTAACTGCATTGCCCATCCGACGGGCAGGCTGTTAGGCCAGAGAGAGCCGATGGACATCGATATTGCTGCAGTAATCAAACATGCGGCTGAAACGGGAACAGCACTCGAGGTGAACGCAAATCCCTGGCGGCTGGACTTAAAAGACATTCACTGCAAAATGGCCGTCGAAGCCGGGGTGAAACTTGCAATCGGAACAGATGCTCACAACATTGAAGGTTTTTGGTTAATGGAATATGGTATTGCAACAGCAGGCCGAGGCTGGGCAACAAAAACTGATATACTGAACACCTTAACCTTATCCAAAATCCAAAAGTTTGTTAAAAACAAAAGACCGAAATAAAATATCTTATATCTGCAGGCAAAATTAATTATGTCACCAAAAGCGGTGAAAATATTACTCACAGGTCTGCCGGGCTGCGGCAAAACGACAACAATAATGCAAATCCTGGAAAAATTAAAAGACAAAAAGACTGCCGGCTTTTATACACAGGAAATTCGCGAAGGCAATACTCGCAAAGGTTTTCGCTTCAATCGCCTTGACGGGCACACAGGAATATTAGCACATACCAATATCAAAACTGCTTACAGGGTCGGTAAATATAGGGTAAATCTCGAAGAGTTCGAAAAAGCCATTGTGCCGATACTGAATCCAGAAGAAACCGATGCAGAGATTTTTATAATCGATGAGATTGGAAAAATGGAGTGTATGTCGGGCAAATTCGTAAGCGCCGTCCGCCGGCTCTTCGATTCAGACAGAACCATCATAGCAACCGTAGCCCAAAAAGGCCGTGGATTTATCTCTGAGATAAAAAAACACCCGGCAGCCAGACTGTACAATCTAACAATTCAAAACCGGGACAGTGTTGTAAATGAGATTATAAAAGCTATTATCAAATCTGCTTCAGGTTCCGCGCAGCTTTATTGACATCCGCAGCACTATCAAAAGCGAAATAAAACACCGCACGTTTGGCAACAGCCACAGCGGACAGGCCGCGGATGTTGATACCGGCTTCTGCAATTTTCTTAGCAATTGCAGCTCCGAGGCCGGCCTTGTCTGCAGCCCCAAGACGCAAGGCAAATAAAGATTTGGTCTTTTTGAATCCGGCTTTTTTGGCTGCCGCTGTTTGCCTGCCTGTTTTGATTGGTGCGACAAATACCACACCCTGTCCCGGCTTTTCCGGCCGCCTGCGGGCAATAAGAAATTCAAGACGAGCACCTGCCTGGGCCAGAGCTTCGAGCTTTTTAGCCAATTCGCCGGGACGGTCTTTGATACCGGCTGCCCAGACTTCAACACGCTTAATGTCAGCTTTCATAATTTGACCTCCCAAAAATTTTTAATAAAACAATTATAAGTTTGCTGATTTCGTAACGCCCTGTCAACACCTTTGGCAGATAAAACTAAATAAATTTATGGGCTGATAAAAGATATACAAAATGCTATCATAATCCGCAGTTTGTAATGTCTTGTCAGCAGACAATGTTTCATTTTGTGCAGATAAAAAAATGAACGAGGCAAAGCTACTTCTTAATGCGTATTACGAAGCCCTTTATGAAAAGCTTAAATCCGACAAGCAAAGCCTGCAGACAATAATAAAACAATTACTAACAGACGAAATAAAAAAACAAGGCTTTGAGAACTTTAACGATGACAAGTTTGCAGCATATCTTGATGCGTGTCTTGCCTTTGTTGATGAGCGACTCGAAACCTATAATCCAATCGGTATCCAATATACCTTTGACAGGATAAGGGCAAAGGAGGCAATCGAACTTGAACTGCAGCTAAACTTCTATGACAGCCGTGCGGAATTCGAGTCGCTGATGAAGGCGATTTACAGCAAAGCGGAATGTGAGCCGAGCGAAGAAAGATTGCACCAGCTTACAGAAGAGCTAATCAAAGAATTCGGAGCTTACCCCGATAAAAGCATTATCTCTGAATATCAGTCGCGTCCGGCTTTAGGTAAGCTGCCGGACTACATAGTCGCCTGTGCAATAGAAAAACTAATCAGGTAATCGCCGCCTGGTCTGTTCCACAAAATTAATTTACGGGATTCGTATTATGTGTGATAATCAGCATTTATTTTCACGTATTCTTTACTGAGGTCACAGCCGTAATAAAAGTCACTTGCCTTTCCAGCACCCAGCTCTATTGTGATTGTATGCTCCTTTCGTGAAATAATCCTCCTGACCTTTTTAAGGTCAAATTTAGCAGGCTTGCCGTTTTTGAATACCGTGACATTGCCGATTTTACAGGTGAGTTTGCGTTCGTTAAGTTTGACACCGCACGAGCCGACCGCGCATATAATCCTGCCCCAGTTCGCGTCGGAGCCGTGAACCGCACATTTAACCAAACTATAACCAGCAACAGCCTTTGCCGCCTTCACAGCATCCGCCTTACTCGCCGCGGATTTGACAACTACCTTAAAACTCTTCGTTGCCCCCTCCGCATCAAGCGCCATCTGCCTGGCCAAATCCTGACACAGCAACGTCAGCTCTCTGCTGAATTTCTTATAATGAGGACTTTGTTTAATTATAGGCTGATTACCTGCAGCGCCGCTTGCAAGAATTATCGCGGTATCGTTTGTGCTCTGCCAGCCGTCAACCGTTAGCCTGTTCAGAGAATTCTCGATTGCCTCTTTTAGCGACTTTGCAAGCAAAGCTTTGCTTATGGCTGCATCAGTTGTAATAAAGCAAAGAGTGGTTGCCATATCAGGGCCTATCATCCCTGCACCTTTCGCTGTGCCCGCTATAGTGACATTTTTGCCGGAAATACTGAATCTGCAAACAGCTTTTTTGACCTTCGTATCTGTAGTCATTATTGCCTTTGCAAAATCAAGGCCCGCCGATGCTGAAGCCGAAAGCCCTGCCGCGGCTTTTGAAATACCTGCGGTGACCTTTTTCATCGCGAGCTGCTCACCGATTATTCCCGTTGATGCAACAAGCACGCTCCGTGCCTCGTTTCCCGTGCCTCGTGACCCGAGCGACGAGTAACGAGCGACGAGCGACGCCGTAAGGGCGCACATTTTTATCGCATTCTGCAATCCCCGCCCACCGGTACAGGCATTTGCATTGCCGCTGTTAACGACTACAGCGAAGATTTTTTTGCTTCTAATATGATTTTTGCTGACCTGAACGGCGGCTGACACTATCTTGTTTGTAGTAAAGACTGCCGCCGCACTTGCCCCTGAAGGGCACACTATCAAACCCAGGTCCAGCCTGCCGGATTTTTTCAATCCGCAGCTTACACCCGCCGCAATAAAACCTTTCGGTGAAGTTATCATATTATTATCCATTTATCCTCTTTCAATTCATAGCCTTTGTTCAAAGCCGGCACCGCCCTTTCGCCGAGTCCTTTTAACATCTTATAATAATCCAATCGCGAATCCTTTTCCACCCCTACATAATTTTTTTCCACTATCGTATAGCCCAGTAACTGATAGTATTGCCACGATATATCCGTTGCACGAAGAATCACCTCGTCGTAACCCTCCTGCAGCGCTCTTCTCTCCAGCTCCCTCATAATCAGCCTGCCGATTCCCGAAATCCTTCCATCGGGTCGTAAAACTTCTGCGATAAGTCAACTGTATTTATCATCAGGCCAGGTTTATTTCTTTTTAGCTGCTTTACGATTCTGCCGTCCGGCTGGATAAAACACGATGGATATGGCGAATAATACCCGCTCGAATTGCTCATACTGGCCCAGAAAGCGTTCGTCGCTGCCCGGCACTGCATACTCTGACGCATAATCTCACTGTGCACACTCTCACCCTTCTGATGCGCATTATAAAACGACTGGAATATACATTTGACACCTTTTTTATAAAGCTGCCTGTAAATTTCAGGAAAGCGAACATCGAAACAAATCAGCAGCGAGCATTTCACGCCGTTTATCGTAAAGTAAACAAATCTGTCACCCGGCGTATATCTTTTCAGCTCCGCTTTTATGCAAAACCGCTTATCGTATCTGCACTGAATTTGGCCTTTGGGATTGATAAGGTACAGACTCTGATGCGGCTTATCCTTTCCCCTTGTGGTGAGCCTGGTCGAACCATTGATTCGATGTGCACTTCCGTAAACGACATAGATTTTATTTTTTGCCGCTGCCTGCTGAATTTTTTCAGTTTCGCTTCGTAGTAAATCCCAGTCGTAATCGACAAAATTCGGTACATCTATTCCGCCGTAACCGCTAAGTGCCGATTCCGGAAAATGCACAATATCCGCTCCCTTTTTTGCAGCCTTTTCTATAAAGAAGCAAATCCGGTTGCTGTTACGCCTTATAGAGCCCCCTACTGCAAACTGGCACGTCGCTACTTTTAAGATTCCTTTAGCCATAGAGTCTTTCCTTATAATTTTTAAACCACAGAGAAAAAATATTAAACCACGGATTTCGCGGATTTGCACAGATTATAATTGTTTAGCAGTCGCCGGTACGGCGACTTTTTTAGCCCCTTGCACCGCAAGAGGTTTTGTCTTCTTATTTTTAACCATGAAGTTATAGAGATACGAATTTGTTTTTTATATAGTTACTGAACCTAATTTGTTGATTGTTTTTTTCGTTTTTTGAGTTTTTAATTATTCCTAATTTCCGTCCAGCTTATGTGTATATGATTAGTTCGGCAGAGGAGTCTTTTTGATTGATTAATCGCCTAAACACGATTTATATTTGATGTCATTTCTTATTCTTATTTTTATTTCTTCTTCTTGTTCTTGAGATATTTCAACTATTTCTTTCAATATTTCAACTATTCTTTCTGAGGATTTATGTATATTTTCTGAAATAGGATCAAAACTAGCAATGAGCCCGTCTAAGTTATCTTTTTCTAATTCACTAATTTCTTGTCCTGTTTCATTTTTAATTTTCTTTATTTGTCTTTTCAGTAACCATATTGGTAAATTTTTATTACCATTTTTCTTGAAAAGTTTTTCTCTTATTTCTTTATATTCGTCTTCAGGAAAATCAACAGTAGCAACTCTAGAATATAGGTTTCCCACGAGCCAGCCCAGTCTATTTTGAAATTGTGGAGTTAATCGACCGGAACGCGAATTTAGTAAAGAATCGTAGTATTCTGTAGCTTTGATAGCAAAGCTTTCTTGTAACATTGCAATTGAGTTATGGCTTAATCCAAAATCTGCGTTATCGTGGAGAAAAAAGATACCGATAGACCATTCGTTTTGGTTGCATATTCTTTGAAGTAACTCACATGCAGAATCTTTTCCGCTCGAAGCATAGTATCCATATTTTTGTCTATACTTACCGCATATTTTATCTACTAAGGTCAAAAAAACATCTTCTAACCGTTGCACGCCAACCAAATTTATGTAATCAGCCTTGCAACGATTTTCATTTTCTTCTCTTCGGGCTAAATCGCAAGATTGTGTAATAACTAAATAAGCTATATATTTTTTATGTGGCAAAGTTGGGAAATATTCCTCTATGATTTTACAAATATCATCATCATACTCTGGCCTACGGATTATGATATCACCTTGTTGGAGATCCTCATTTATGTTGCTAATTTCTTGGTATAGTTTGTATTCCGAAGAATCCATAAAGTTATTAATCTGTTTCTGTTGATTCAGATGGGTGTTTTTGAATATCAGAAATACAAAAAAGCCAAACTCCACCTTTCATTTTTGTCGAACGAACGGTGTCTCCTTTTGTGCTTGATTCTTCAGAAGTTTTTTTTGGCCCTTCTTCAACTTCATTAGGTGTTATTGTTTCAGACGGTTCCTTTGGAGAATAAGTATTTGTTTCTATATTAAAATTATTGTCTGATGTAAGCATATCATACCTTTTAAATAACTTTAATTTTTTCAATTATATCTGTTGAAACTTTTTCTATTTCTTCTTGATCTAAATTAAACCATTCCTTAGCATCCTCTGCTTTTTTGCAATCTCTATGGAAATTAAAAGTTATCTTAAATGATTCGTTTTCATAAGAGGCTATAATATTTAATTTTCCTTGTTTATATCTAATAGTTCTAGTTGTGGACCGTCCCATTATGTCGCCAAGGTCAGAGTTTAGTATATGGTCATCTATATTTGTCTTACATAAATCAATTAGGTTTTGATTAGTATCTGAAGTTTTAAATCTGATATTTATTCCGGCGCCAGAACAAGGTGTTTCTGGGAGCCATTCAAGAATTTTTCTTCCAGTTTCTAATGTTTCTCTAAGAACAGAAGGTTCTATTTTATTCAACTGTATTATAATTCTATTATTTTCTGGTATAATGGTTAGTTCTTTTTTCTGATTCATAACGCGATATGGAGACAAACCGTCTAGAGGCACCTCGATAGGTATTCCTTCTTGAGGTCTTAATCCAAATATCCTTTCTGCTATTCTTGCTGGTGTGAGAATTGAAACGTTCCATCGACCAACTATTATGACATTCCAATCAAAGGTTTCAAAATTCATTTTGTGTTCCTAGTCATGTTGGTTAAAATGAAGATAGTTATATTGTAAGCACTTTACATAAAAAGATTAGGTTTTGTTCTAGTTTTATTTTTTTAAACCTTATGTGTGTTGCCTCTCCTGATTTTTTAACGGAATCTGTGGCTATATTCTGTACTACGCCATCAATTCCTTCTTTTCTTAATTATAGTTATTCACGACTAAGCAGCAATAATTTTTTTCTTGAAATATCGGCCATTTATGGTATAAAAATGGCAGTGTGTTAGCAAACACACGTAGGGAGGACAGTTCCTCACGCATCGGCCCGTCGGCCAAAGTAAAACTTTGTTCCATAAGTTCATCCTGGCAGAGGACTTACAAATGTCAAATAATCACGAGGCACAAGAAACGAGTCACGAGACACTAAAAACGTGTATCACGTATCAGGGGTTGAAAATCAGTAAACTAATTAACAAATTAACCAATTCACCAATTAACTTTCAAAATGCACCTTTACAACTGTCGAGAGAACTCTACAAATCAAACATTTTTTTGCAAAACAAAGCCAATTATAAAATCGCCCGAATTAATATAAGCGACTGTATTACAAATACTTACGGCAATTTAATTGCCCTTGAAAGCCCCAAAAACAAAGCCAAACAAAGCCAATTCAAACCCAATTTTGGCCCAAAATTGGGTTCGTTTTTCCCGAAATTGGCTTTGTTTCGGGAGGAAATTTACGCATTTGCGTATAAGTTTAACTTCTTAGCTGACTTACAAGGTAAGAATGCTGAGCATTCTTGTGGCCGAAGGATTTTTTGTGTGAACAGCTTGCTTTTCAAAGCAAAAAATTCTAAGAACACCAAAGTCAGCGAAATAAATCCGTGTCAATCCGTGAAATCCGTGTCAAAAAAATCTCTGTGGCTATTATTCCAGGCCGAGAGATTCTTCCAGGCTGAACATTATATTCATATTCTGAACGGCCTGGCCCGATGCTCCCTTGACGAGGTTATCTATTGCGCTGAATATAACGATTTTACCTTTAACAAAAGCTGGATAAATATGACAGTAATTGCTCTTCGCCACATCCTTGACCGCAGGACTTACCTTGCAAATCCGGACAAACCTCTCATCACTGTAAAAGTCACTATACAAATTCATCAACTGCTCACTTGTAACCTCGCCTTTCGGCTCACAGTAAATGCTCGACAATATCCCCCTGTCGAAAGGCCCTGCGTGCGGCTGAAACAGTATTCCAACTTCAGTCCCCGCCAATTCAGCAGCAACCTGCTCCATTTCCGGCTGATGACGATGTGTCCCTACCCCGTAAGCAAATATATTCTCGTTCATATTGGGATAATGAAACTTAACGCTCGGATTTTTACCCGCTCCGGTTATCCCCGTCACCGCATTGACAATAATATTGCCCGTCTCAATCAATCCCTCTTTCAGCACTGGTGCAAGCGCCAAAAGCGCCCCAGTTGGAAAACAACCGGGATTGGCAACGAGGTCTTTTCCCTTTATTTTATCACGAAAAAGTTCAGGCAGACCGTAAACCGCCTTTTTAAGGTTGTCTGTGTCTGTATGTTTTACCTCGTAGAACTTTTCGTAAATGGCTGTACTTTTAAGCCGGTAATCTGCGCTGAAGTCCACAACTTTCACTCCTGCTGCCAGCAGTTTCGGCACAAAGCCCATCGAGACCTTATGCGGCAGGCAGCACAACGCAACATCTGCTGTTTTGCTCAGCTTGTTCAAATCAAGCGGCTCGATATCCAGCTCACAGCGGCCCCTGAACTGGCCATAAATATCACTGACCCTTCCGCACTCCTCAGGCAATGCCGTCAGATACACAACTTCCGCCTGCGGGTGGCGCAAAATTATCTCAATAGAATCCGCACCCGTGTAACCGCTCGCACCGATTATCGCAACCTTTAACATTAGTTGACCTTTCAATTTACTATTTAAAATCCCTTCGCCAATCTAACAAATTACAGTCAATAATTCCAGTGTTTCTATCTGATTTTCAGTGTGGCAAGTGCCAGGGCGGCAAATGCTACAGCTAAAAGCCAGAAACGAACGACAACCTGAGGCTCGGACCAGCCTTTTAAGTGAAAGTGATGATGAATTGGTGCCATCCTGAAAAGTCTTTTGCCGCCAGTGAGCCTGAAATAAGATATTTGCAGGACGACGCTCATCAGCTCGATAATGAAAACGCCGCCTATAACGAGAAGCAGAATCTCGTTTCTCGTAACGAGCGCGCCGTAACCCATAGCCGCGCCGAGCGGAAGAGAGCCGACGTCACCCATAAAGACCTGAGCAGGGTGACAATTGTACCACAAAAAGCCGAGGACCGCGCCGAGAATTGCAGCATAAAAGATAGACAGCTCGCCTGCTTCCGATATATACGGTATCAGCAGATAGCTTGCCCAGGTGACATTTCCGGTAGCTGTCATAGTTTCCGAGGCGACATAGCAAAGAATTGCGAGAACCAGGCTGACGATTCCGACGAGACCTGCGGCGAGCCCGTCCATTCCATCTGCGAAATTTACGGCGTTACTGGTGGCAGTGATATAAAAGATTGCAATGATTACAAAGACTGCATTTGCCAGCGGCAGGCCGTGTTTGTAGAACGGCAGCCAGAATTGCCGGCCGTCGGGAATATTCACAAAATCCGCGTATAAAAAAGAGGCGATAAGAACGGCGCCTCCTATCTGGAAGACGAGCTTTTCCCAGGGCCTCAGGCCGTTTCTCGTACGATGTTTTAATTTACTTGTAAGCTTGAGCCAGTCGTCCACGCCGCCGAGCGCTCCGAACCATATTACAAGCACAAAGGCCTTCTGGGCAAAGGGATTATATAGCTTCGCCCATAGGCTGGTTGCAGCAAGAGTAGCAAGAATAATAATCAGGCCGCCCATAGTCGGGGTGTTTGTTTTTTCCTTCGTCAGCTCATTGAGAGCGGCGTGGTGAAATTCGGGCTTGTCACCTATTTTCTTTTTCATCAGCCATCGAATAATCTTCGGGCCGAGAAGGATTGCGATAAGGAAACTGGTCAGAAGAGCGGCGATGGAGCGAAACATAACATTCTGGTAGGCATAGAAGCCGAGCTTGTGTGTAAATACATCTCTTAGATACCATAATAAATGGTATATCATCTCGTCACTCTTATCTTTTGCTTTTTCGGCTGGAGGCCCGTGAGCCGAAAAGCTGTTTTAGTTTCTCGACGGCAAGCTCAAGTTTAGCACTGCGCGAGCCTTTGAGAAGTATTATATCAGAATCCTTAACAAATTTGTGCAGATTATCGCAGGCTGAGCAGGTATCTGGAAAAGATTTTGTTTGTAATTTGTGCCGGGCAGAAACCTTTGCAGAGTCAGCGGCAATTTTCGACAGCGGGCCGGCAGTCAGCAAAAGAGCGATTCCCGTCTTTGCAATATCATCACCGAGCTGCCGGTGGAAGGTTTCAGCAAGCTCGCCAAGCTCGTCCATATCGGCACAAATAAAAACGCGTCGGCGTTTTTTTGCGGGGTCTATTGTACTTAGAATCTGCAGGGCACTTTTCATAGATGCGGGATTCGCATTATAGCAGTCATTAAGAATTGTCAAATTTCCAAGCTGAAGAATCTCAGCCCGCATCGGTATGGGTTTAAAGGATTTTATTGACCGGGCAAAATCACTGATTTTGATACCGAGCTGTTTACACACAGCCCAGGCAGCGAGTGCATTATAGAAATTAGCCCTGCCGGGCAGAGGCAGCTCGAGTTTTGTATTATCGATTGTAAAACGACTCATCGCTCCTACAAGATTAACGCTCTCAGCTTTTATATCTGCGTCACTGCTTTCACCGAAAGTCAACGACTTGATATTTTTGTTGATGTAAGGTTCGACATTTTTTTTGAAATCGGAATTTACTATGAGCAGCCCATCTTCTTTCAGGCCGACAGTTATCGAGGCCTTTTCCTTCACTATTGCTTCGAGAAAGCCGAAGCCGGCCAGGTGAGCGGGATAAATGTTCGTTATCACGGCGATGTCTGGACAGGCGATTTTCGACAGATACGATATTTCGCCGGCTTTATTTGTGCCAAGCTCGGCTATGACGATTTCGGTGTCGGATTCTGCACCGAGAATCGTAAGCGGCAGGCCGATATCATTATTGAAGTTTTTCGGCGACTGATGAACCCGGAAATTTTCCGACAGGACGGTATTAATTATATGTCTTGTGGTAGTCTTGCCGGCTGAGCCAGTTATCGCGATGATTCTGAAATTGCACTTTTGTCGGTAGCAGCGGGCGAGTGTACCAAGGGCTTTTATCGTATCTTCGACTTTCAGAACAGGTTTTTGTTCTCGGCCAGCCTTAGAATAGTTTTTGTCAACAACAGCGCAGGCGGCTCCTTTTGCGAGTGCTTCTTCGACAAAATCGTGGCCGTCAAAATTAGGACCTTTAATTGCAAAAAAACAGTCGCCTTCTGTTACGGTCCGAGAGTCTATGCTTACGCCGGTGATTTCGTCGCTCGTGGCTTGTCGCCCGTGGCTCACAATCGCCTTAAGTTCGGCACCGATTATTTCAGCGAGCTCGCTTACAGTAAATTTTTTCATTTTTTCCTGCAGGAATTGTTTTGCAACGGCCTCATCAGAAAAATCGATGGTTCTGTCGGCGAGAATCTGGTAGGTTTCGTGGCCTTTGCCGGCGATTAAGATTATGTCATCTTTTCCGGCTGAATCTATTGCAAGCCCGATAGCTTTTTTTCTGTCCTGTTGAATAGCTATATTTTCGGCATCCGGATTTTTGAAACCGGCGAGGATATCGCTTATTATATCATCAGGATTCTCGGTTCTCGGGTTGTCATTAGTAACGAGGATTTTGTCAGCGTATCTCTCAACGACCTTTGCCATACGGGGTCTCTTCGTTCTGTCCCTGTCACCGCCGCAGCCAAACACAACTACGAGATTTCCTTTGCACAGAGGTTTTAAGGTTTCGAGGACATTTTTAAGGGCGTCGTCTGTATGTGCGTAATCGACGAGGACGGTGAAATCCGCATTATGGTCGATTTTCTGCAGTCGGCCTGGTATCGATTTAAGGCAAGATATACCTGCGGCTATCACTGTCGGCTCAAAACCGGCAGCATATGCAAGGCCTGCGGCAGCGAGACAGTTGCTTACATTGTACTTTCCGAGAAGAGCAGTCTTTACGGCCTGTTTTTCGCCGGCAATTTCAAGGGTGAAATTCGTTCCGGTAACATCCATCGAATTAATGTAAGCTGTAATGTCAGCCGGCTCATCAACTGCATAATACAGGATTTTCGCCTTAGTCTGCTTTGCTATCCAATGAGCTTCAGGTGACTGCTTATTGAGAATCGCGAAGGAATCCTGCGACAGTGAGCTAAAGAGTTTTGCTTTTGCAGCGAGGTATTGTTCTTTTGTTTTGTGGTAGTCGAGGTGGTCGCCGGACAGATTTGTAAAGGCCGCGGCCTTAAAATTTATTGCTTCGAGGCGGTCCTGGTCAAGAGCATGGCTGGAGGCCTCTGTCACCATAAATTTTGTGCCGGCCTTTACCATCCGGCCGGTCAGAGAGGCGACATCGAAGCAGTCGGGTGTTGTCAGCTTTGCCGGTATAGCTTCGTCACCGGTATCATAGATGATAGTGCCGATAAGGCCGCACTTTTGGCCTGAGTTTTTTATTATCGAGCGAAGCAAATACGCGACCGTAGTTTTTCCGTTCGTACCGGTGACAGCGAGATTCATCAGTTTCGAGGCGGGATTTTGATACTGGGCCTGTGCGAGGACCGCAGCAGCCTTTGCAGAATTTTCCACAACAATAAGTTTGTTTCTTTCAGTGTCATTAAAATCAGCAGGCAACTGTTCTTCAACGACATAAGAAACCCCGCTGTTAAGAGCCTGATTAATAAAATTATGACCATCAAGAGCAGTACCTTTTACCGCGACAAAGATATCGCCAGGTTCGACATCCCGCGAGTTAGTACGAACGGCTGGTGAATTTCGTGAAGAGACTAAAGTTACTAATTCGTCAAAAGTCATAATCTCGTATTATTCAAATGATACCCGTTTAATTATTGTTGTTCTTTGAGTATTTTATCGAAAGCAGGCAGGTTTTCAAGATAGTTTAATTTTTAGTAAAACAATGATTAAGCCGAAAAGGCTGGAATTTTACTGCCCGTTGGTTATAATATCCCGGACATAACAATTACCGTTGAATTTTCGAAAAAAACCGAGAAAGGATTAAATTATGAGAATCAGGGATATCTTCGCAGTTTTCACGGTGGTTTTGGTTTTTACCTGCGGTCTGGTCCGGGCGGCTGAAGAAGAAAAGGAGTACTACGCTTTGTATATGGACGGCAAAAAGGTGGGGCACGCAATCCGCAGCCGGGAGGTGAAAGAACAAAAAATTAAAACCACAGAGCAGCTTATAATGACCATGAGCCGGGCGGGGATGGCTATAACCGTAACCACAACAGAAATATATATTGAGAGTCCGGATGGTAAGCCTCTGGGCTTCGAATCTATTCAGGATATGAGTTATATGACGATGAAGGTGACAGGCAGCGTAAATGAAGCAGGTATGATAGATTTAACAGTCAGCTCTGCAGGCAGTGAACAGAAAAGCACTATACCGTGGCCTGAGGGAGCGATTATGGCTGAGGGGGTTAGACTTCTTCAGGAAAAACACGGGCTGCAGAAAGGAACGGTATATGACGTAAACGTATTTGTACCCTCTGCAATGCAGGCACTCGAGACCGAAATCACTATCGGAGAAAAAAAGAAGATAGATTTATTAGGGCGGGTAGTTACGTTAACGGAAGTTAAAAGCAAAACCAATATACCAATGGCTGGAGAGGTTGAGAGCACAGAGTACGTCGATGACGAAATGAAGGCGCAAAAAGTGATTATCCAGGTAGCAGGAATAAATATAGAGATGCTGGCATGCGAGAAGGAGTTTGCCCTGAGTGACGCAGAGGTGTATGAGATTATAGATAAGGCATTTATAAAAAGCCCGGTTCCGATTGAAAATGTGAGCAAGGCTGAATCAATTACCTACTATTTAAAAGTAAAGCAGGATAGTAACAGTCCTACGGGTAATACGTTAAAAGAAAATAAAAAAATCATTCTTGAGGCGATACCATCGACGGATAATCAGACTGTAAGCGCCGGCGAAGACGACCAGATTATTATAACTGTCCGGCCGATAAAAGCGCCGAAAGGTGCGAAGTTTCCATATAAGGGCAATGACGAGAGATTGCTCGAAGCATTGAAACCGGCGATGTACATTCAGAGTGATAATGCAAAGATAATCGACCTTGCCAAACAGGCAGTCGGCGATACCAAAGATGCGGCCGAGGCGGTTAGAAAAATTGAAGAGTTTGTAGCAAATTATATTTCGAGAGCTGACCTTTCAGTGGGCTATGCATCGGCTGTGGAAGTTGCCGAAAGCAGGCAGGGTGACTGCAGCGAGTTTGCTGTTCTGACAGCTGCTCTCTGCAGGGCTGCAGGGATACCTGCGGAGGTAGTGATGGGGATGGCCTACATTAAAGAGTGGAAGGGATTCGAGGAATGCTTCGGCGGCCATGCCTGGGTTCAGGCATATGTAGGCGGAAAATGGGTCGGTCTGGACGCGTCGTTTAAGAGCGCAGGAATCGGCGGCTTCGATGCCGGACATATCGCACAGGCCGTCGGCAACGGAGACCCGGAGGATTTCTTCGCCCTGATAGGCAGCTTCGGACGATTCGAAATAGAAAAGCTGCAAGTAAAAACCGGCAAGTGATAATAGTATCCGGCAACGGTAATCGTTGAAAATAATCAGTCGTCAAACTGGATGTCCTCAAGAACAAACTCGACGCTGTCTGAGCCCTTATAGGTGTTAATCTGGGGATGATAAGCGACGTTAAAGTACTCGTTGTCGAGCACTTTCTTTTCGTATTTTGCAAACCTAAAACCAATGCATTTTATTGAGTTCGAGTTGTCCGTTATTGCGAGCTGAAGATGGTCCGCTTTTGCGCCGACTTTCCTCGGAGGTGCACAAAGACGAACACCCTTCGTCGCGAATAAAGGTTTTGGATTACCCTGGCCGAAAGGCTCGAGAAGCCGCAACTGGCTTACAAACTGATGCTTGAATTCCGATAGAGCAGCGACAGCGTCGATGTGAAGCTTTGCGAGCCGGTCTTCGCCACTGAGGTTTTCGTTTGCGTAGGCTTCGAAGTCGGCTGCAAATTTTTCTACATTTTCGGGTTTTATTGTTACGCCGGCCGCAGCCCTGTGACCACCGAAGTCGATGAGATGTTTTGAGCAGGCGCTGATGGCACTTAGTATATCGAATCCCGGTATAGAACGGGCCGAGCCATGTGCCTTTTGCTCGTCGGCTGAGGTGTTAATCATAATTGTCGGCCGATAGAATCTGTCAACTATCCTCGATGCAACGATTCCAATGACGCCCGTGTGCCAGTTGTCGTCCGCAAGAACGATGGTTTTGTTGTCGGGATGATTCAAGCCTTTTTCAATTATTATTTCGCAGGCCCTCTCGAGGATTTTTCTCTCGCACTGCTGTCGCTGGGAGTTTTGAGTTTTCAGGTAACCGGCTATCTGGATGGCCTTTGTGTCACTCTGCGCAGTAAGCAGCTCGACGGCGAGCCGGGCATGGCCCATTCTGCCTGCTGCGTTGAGCATAGGCGCAATCCGAAAGCCGATATGAAAGCTGTCGAGACCCTGTCCGGACAGGCCGGCAGTTTCAATCAGGGCTGTGATACCGGGCAGCCGACAGCTCGGGATAGCCTTAAGACCGAAACTCGTCAATATCCTGTTCTCGCCCCGCAGGTCAACGACATCTGCAATTGTCCCTATCGCAGCCAGCGAGGTGGCGTTAATCATAAATTCCCGGATTCGCCCTTCGAGTTTTGGGCCGGCGGCGAGATGGTTTGCAACCGCCCAGGCGAGCTTGAAGGCGACCATCGAGCCGGAAGAATTCTGGTTCCGGTAAGCCGCATCGAGAACAGGGTGAACAATGGCAGCAGCCTTTGGCATTTGCTGGCCGGGACAATGATGGTCGGTTATTATAATAGTCAGGCCAAGACTTTCGGCAAGCCGGGCAGATTCCACTGCGCAGATTCCGCAGTCAACGGTTATCAGCAGTTTTGTCCCTGCCTTAGCGAGCGACCGGACGGCATCGGCGTTCAGGCCGTAACCTTCATCGATTCGATGCGGTATGTAATAATCGACATCAGCGCCAAGCAATGTGAGCAGCTCAAAAAGGATTGAGACGCCGGTAATCCCATCGACGTCGTAATCACCATAGACGGTGATTTTCTGCTTTTTGCCGATTGCATCAGCTATAATCTCAACCGCGGGCTTGACGCCGGGCATCTTTTCAGGCTCGATGAGGCTGGTAAGTTTCGGCCTTAAGAATTCCAGTCCCTGCTGCGTGTCAGTAACGCCCCGGTTTATAAGAATTTGTGCCAAAAGAGAGGAGACATTCAGTGAGCGGGCAAGTGCGGCTGCCTCCTTGCTGAGAGGATTAACTATCCATTGCTTTCTGCAAGCTGTCCTTCGCCTTTTTGACATTGCGGACTGCATCCCTGCCGAGAATTGCATTCGATAACGGCCTCAAATAAAAAACTTTTTTCAGGTTTCGAGTTATTATAGCAAACTAAGCCCGATTGTCAATGTTGTCGAATCCGATAACGGATTAAATGCAGCGAAGTTTCTACCTTTGTTCAATTGCTTCGAATATCTGCATGTCATCAGGTGCGACGCCCTCCCAGGATTTGATGAAAAGGCCGTCGGCAATAATAACGACAAGAGGAGTCTGTATGAGCCATTTGCGGCTCGTATCGAGTCTGCCCGTCAGGCAGGTGGTATCAGGCGGAACAGGATTATCCTCTTCGGTTCCGTAAGGCGGGATTCTAACAAATGCAAAATGCAGGTCATTGCCTTTATATAACTGATTATACTGCTCATATACCGGTATGGCCTCCTTGCAATCGGGGCAGTCATCGTGATAAAAAAGGACAATAGCAACACCGGAGCGAAGTGAATCGGCGATATCGATATGCTTCAGCATCGCCCACTGCTGTTCGGCTGGTATTATCTGGTTTACATCAGGCGTTGTTTCGTTTGTATCAGGAATATGCAAAGGGTCCTGCTGTGAATCGTTCTGTGAGTCCGGTACGTTCTGGGTCCAAAGCTGCTCTCTTTCGACCTTGTTGAAAATAAGGACAGGGACAATCGAAGCGAGAATCACAAATGTAGGCAGCGCCACACCGAAGAAATGTTCTGCAGACGGCCAGGGCGGCGGCAAAAGCTTCTCGCCTTTGGGTCGAAAAATAAGCAGTAAAAGAAAAATCGGGACATCGATGGCCAAAACAGTTATCCAGGGATTAACGTACACGGTGCCGAAACAGCCGCAGTATAATTCGCCAGCGAGTGCTTTTTGCAGTGTGACTACGATGAAGCCGGCGAAAGAGATAACAGCAAGCAGCCAGGCGGCCTTTCTGAACAGGCCGCAAAGAAGCCATATTCCAAGACCCAGCTCGAGAGGTATTTGTATTACAAAAAATGCCCAGGATTCCCAGAAACCTTCCGATACAATGGGCTCGGTGAGAAGCTGGTGAACCTTGAGTATGCCAGCGAATATGAGAACCGAGCCGGTGATGTACATCACGATTCGATTAGCGATTTTTGTAAATCTCATAGGTAAGTATTCTACCAGAACACAGCCCTTTTTACAAGTTATACGCCTGTTGGGGCTTTATGTTCTCATATACAGGCCGCCATTGACGGCGATGTATGCTCCGGTAATAAAGGCGGCGGCATCGCTGCTGGCGAGAAACAGTATCGCCTTTGCGACATCTTCGGCGGTGCCGTTTCGGCCGAGAGGTGTCTTTTCGGCGACTTGTTTTTTTCTTTCAGGTGTGCTGAACTGCTCGTGGAATCGGGTTTCGATAAGGCCGGGAACAACACAGTTTACCCTTATGTTGTATTTCGCGAACTCGGCAGCCATAGCGATAGTCTCGGTCTGGACGGCCGCCTTTGCGCCGGCATAAATACCTGAGCCGCCCCCGCCGCCGGTAAAAGCGCCGACCGAGCCGATATTTACAATACAGCCTTTGCTCTTTTTCAGATAAGGCAAAGCTGCCTTTGTCGCCAGAAATACACTTTTGCAGTTTGTCGCGAAGATATCATCGTGGTATTCGACGGGCGCATCTTCAAAATCGTATCGCGCGATAAGCGTACCTGCATTATTTACAAGGACATCGATACCGCCGGCTTCACCGGCGAAGAATTCAACCATCCTGTTGACCTGCTCCTCGTTTCGCATATCCGCTTTCAGCAGAACGCCGTCACTGTATTGCCTTACCTGCTGCAGTGTATCTTCGCCGCCCTGCTGTGTCCTGAAAAAATGCACACCGACGAAGCAGCCCTGCTTTGCGAACATAACCGCCGTCGCCGCACCGATACCGCTCGATGAGCCGGTCACCAATACTCTCTTTCCCTTAAGGTCTTCGTAAATCATTTTTATTCGTCCAAGTAACCCACGGTAAAACCGTGGGCTAAATACTTTTTATTTATTATGAGAATTTACATATTTAATTTTTCGTTCCAACATTTTGTCGTCGAAACAATACCTTACATCGTATCCCTCTGTCCAGACTTTACCTTCAAGTCCTGTTTCCTTCAAAGCTAATCTGGCGGCCTTTTTGCAATAAGCGACAATCCTTTCTGTCGGCTTTGCGACATATTCAGCGACAGTGTGAATATGATTTGAACCAACCGACAGAGCGGGCAACTTTTGACCAATTCTGTTTGATTCCGTAAGAATTGCGATTTTCGCTAAAAACCTCTGTCTTTTTGTCAACCAGATCGTATCTTGTTTCTGCAGAGTCTTATTCGCTTTCAGAAGGGATTTATTTTCGGGGTATATTTTACCATTCTTGACGTATCTTCTTTCATCGCCCTGCAGCCAGGTTCCGTAAGTTGTAAATGTAATCATATAACCCAACGTTTTCGCCATAAACAATCCACGTATTTTTATTTAGCCCCCAGTTTTACTGGGGGTTATCCTCTTGTATTTGTTCGAGCTGGTTGCCGAAGCGGTCAAGTTTTTTGTTCGTTTCATCGTACTTGTTGAATGCATTTCGCAGATGCGTGCCGAGCACATCGTAATTTTCAATAAAATCAGTAAACGACGCATTGAGTTTCTTCAGGTTCTGTCTTATCTCGGCGGCCTGCTTTTCAATCTGCAGGCCGTGAAGCCCCATAACGACAGTCATCAGATACGCATAAAGCAGATTAGGGCTGACAGGGATGACCTTTTTATCTAAGCTGTACTGCAGGATGTCTTTCGCATCGTCTTTGTATTTAACGATGGTTTCGTAATAGATATTCTCAGCAGGGATATACATCAGAGCAAAATCGACTGTGCCTTCGGCAGACCTGATATAGTCGGAGGCGATTTTGTCGATATGGCCAGTAACATCTTTCTGGAACTGCCTGCGTGCCTTTAAGCGCTCATCATCGGTCTGCGCCTTCGCGATTGCCTCGAAGGCCGGCATTGGAAATTTGGCATCGACGGGGACCGAGTAGTCAGCCATCTTTACAAGCGCATCGACCATCCTGCCGTCTTTGAAGGTGTACTGCAGCTCGTAGGAATCTTTCGGCAGGATTTGGCTAAGCAGATTCTCTAACGACCATTCGCCCATCTGGCCTCTAAGCTTCGGTGAGCTGAGGATATCCTGCAGGCGCCTGACCTCGGAGCCGACCTGCAGCATCTGCTTGTTTGTGCCCTGAAGCTCGCCTATCTGGGTATTGAGCCGGTCGATCGTCTGATGGCTCGACTGCAAGGATTGGCTTATAGTGGATTGACCGAGCTGGAGCGATTTCTGCAGAGCTTCCGAGGTCTGATTCTGGGCGGAGCGAAGACCTTCGAGACCCTGTGCGAGAAGATTGATATTGGCTGAATTCGCAGTCGATTCTCTTCTGAAAGACGACAGAGACATCCCAAGCCAAATAACAAAACCTGTGAGCAATACTAATATGACAATACTGACAATTAAAAGCGTAAGCATACCGATTTCCTTAAATTTGTACTTCGATTATAAATTTTAGTGCGAGAATAGTCAAAGGTGCGAATCATGGGTTTTAGATAATTGTTGCAGACAGAGGTCTGATAGGCTATTTTTTTGCTATGGAAACGATACAGGCGGTCATATTCGACTGGGGCGGGGTTTTGGTAGAAGACCCGGCGGCGGAGCTGATGCGGTACTGCGCAGAGGCCCTGGATGTACCCGTGCAGCAATACATAAAAGCCCATCGCAAATTCGATGATGATTTTGTCACAGGAAAAATAAGCGAGGAGCAATTCTTCTCGAAAGTATGCGGTGAGCTGAAAAAAGACAGGCCGAAAGTCGAGTCACTGTGGTCGATAGCCTTCGAGAAGGCGTATCGGCCGAGAGAGGATATGTTCGCACTCGCGGATGAGCTGCAGGAGAACGGTTATGCAACAGCGGTCCTGTCAAATACTGAGAAGCCGTCAGTAAGCTATTTTTATCAGAAAGGTTACGACCAGATATTTGACACGGCTGTCTTTTCGTGCCTCGAGGGTATGAAAAAACCGGATAAAAGAATATACGACTTGGCCGTCAGCAGATTAGGTCTGGGTGCAGGTGAGTGCGTATTCACAGACGACAAGAGCGAATTTGCAGCAGGTGCAATAGAAGCAGGTCTGCGAGGGATAGTTTTCGAAAATACAAAACAGCTCATAAAGGAATTGGGCCGGCTGGGAGTTAATACAGTTTAGGTGCAAAATAAGCTTATGACAAATTATCACCTTGTGATTTTGAAAAGATTCTATCTGGACTTGATTTTCAGCGGACGCAAGACGGTTGAGTCTCGTTTCTTAAAAACAAGGCGTTATTTTTTCGACAGGCTCGGCGCCGGTGACATACTATTTTTGAAAGAGAGCAGCGGGCCTGTCTGCGGCAAGGCAAAAGTCGCAGCGGTAAAAAAATTTGAAAACCTACAACCCGCCCGCATTAAAAAAATAAAAGAGCAGTATAACAAGTCAATTTGCGGAACAGAAGAATACTGGAAAAGCAGGATTAACAGCAGATACGGCATTTTAGTCCGGCTTACCGATATCGAGCGGATTGAGCCGGTATATATAAGAAAAAGCGACTGGCGAAGCTGGGTAGTATTGGAAAAGGGCAAAGATTTCGGGCTGACGGCTGCGGCAGCTAATGTATAGTGCTCACGATTGAATTTCCCCGTTTGTTCGCGGGCAAGTAACCTTAAAACAATAATTTACAATCCCGGTCGCGGGAATTTATTACCCTTAAGGGTATAAAAGCGGATAGTTACGAAATGAGGGGTTTTTGCTTGCTTTAAATAGTGACGTATGTTACAAGAATTGTCAGGCAGTTAGTTTCCAAATTAAGTTAACTGGAAGGAGTCAGTTATGGCGGAACCAAACGAAAATCCCAAAAAAGACGAACACGCAGAAAACGCGGGGGGCAAGGAACCGGGTTCAAAGCCCGAAGTCAGCAGCGGTGAGGGTACAGCAGAGGTCAGTAAAGATGCCCGGATGTTCGGCATGCTGTGTCATCTGCTCGGCATCTTAACCTGGATTGTCGGGCCGTTGATAATCTGGCTGATAAAAAGAGAGGACGATAAGTTTATCGACCAGCACGGCAAAGAAGCCCTGAACTTTCAGATTACAATTCTTATCGCCTATGCAGTTGGAGGTATTACAGCTTTCGCCTGCATTGGATTTTTCATTATGCTCGCTGCGTGGATTTGCAACCTGGTTTTCTGCATTATGGGTGCGATAAAGGCTAACAACGGAGAACCGTACCGTTACCCTGTTTCCATTCGGCTTATTAAGTAAATACGGCTGCGGATAGTTCGGGATTTTCAATTAACAGCGTGAATTTATGCGATTTGCTGTCAGGCTGCTGATTAGTGTTTTTGTTATCGCTGTGTGCCTGCACATAGGTAAAAAACAGCCTACCCTGGCAGGCCTTATTGCGGTAATGCCATTGACAGGTCTTCTCATTATGGTCTGGCTGTACCAGGATAAGCCGGGCGACTTCGAGACTATGATAAAATATGCAAAAGGTGCGGTGTGGGGGATTCTGCCGAGCATTTTATTTTTTGCTACAGCACTTTTTTGTTTCTATAAGAAGATGCCTTTATGGATTGTGCTGTGCGCGAGTTTTGCGGTATGGCTTGCAGGGGCCTTCGTTCATCAATTTCTGCTAAAATAGAGCCGCACCATAAATTTACATCTAACAAGGTGGCCGTGGTGATTCGCTAAATATCAGCTCTATTGCAAAATTAAGGTTTTGCGCTTATTATAGACCGGATGACAGCTAAATCGAATAAAAACAGCAGCAGGAAACCTGGCGAGATTGTTAATAAAAAGGCATACAGGGACTTTTACATCGCCGAGCGGTTCGAGGCGGGTCTCTCACTTGCAGGCAGCGAGGTAAAATCGCTGCGAGCAGGTGCTGCGGACATTAAAGGCTCGTATGCGAGAATCGAAGAAAACCAGTGCTGGCTGGTGGGAGCGACAATAGCACATTACGAGCAGGCGGGAGCTTTCAACCACGAGCCGAAACGAAAAAGAAAACTTCTTTTACATAAGGCACAAATACGTAAGATAAGAGAAAAAACCGAGCATCGCGGCTTTACACTGGTGCCGCTGCGTATATATTTTAACGAGAAGTCTCTGGCGAAGATTGAGCTGGCGCTCGCAAGAGGCAAAAGGCAGTACGATAAACGCAGGTCAATAAGCGAAAGAGAGCAGAAAAAGGATATCGATAAAAATATGAAAAGATACAGGAAAAAATAAAAAGGCAGAAGGGAGATTTATAATGGCTGAGCAGGAAAAAAAGAAAGAAGAGAAAAAGATAATCGTTGATGAAGACTGGAAGAGCCAGGCCCAGAAGGAAAAAGAAATTCTGGCAGCTCAGGAAAAGGCGGAAAAAGAAAAGCCAGCCGAACAAAAAACGCGTCGCGAGCCGCTGCCGGAAGGAAACTTTGCAGCGCTGGTGAGTATGCTCGTTACGCAGGCGCTGTTTGCCCTGGGAGCCTTAAGATTCGAAGGACAAAAAGAAAAAGAGCCGGACCTGGAGCTCGCAAGATACAATGTCGATATGCTCGAAACACTGCAGGAAAAAACAAAAGGCAACCTGAGCGAGGAGGAAGATAAGGTTCTCGAGACCACGCTCAACGAGGTACGGATGGCCTATGTGAAGGTCTCGGATTCTAAAAAGAGCTGATTGTTGATTGACTGGCGGAAAAAAAGTGACGGGCGTACTGGATAAAATCATTAAAGACAAGCGTAGCGAAGTAGCGCAAAAAAAAGTGCAAAAAAGCATCGAGCAGCTTGATGCCGAGATTGCAAAACTGCCGAAATGCCGCAACTTTTATAAGGCTGTCACCAAACCTAACAAACGCGGCCTCAATGTTATCGCCGAAGTTAAAAAGGCTTCGCCGTCGGCAGGCCTGATAAGAGAAAATTTTAATGCCGTCGATATAGCTGAAATTTATGAAAAATGCGGAGCAGATGCAATCAGTGTTCTTACCGATGAAAAGTATTTTCAGGGCAGACTTGAGTATATGCAGCAGATAAAAGATGTGGTGAAGCTGCCGATACTGCGAAAAGATTTTATCATCGAGCCCTGGCAGGTATATGAGTCTCGTGCGGCCGGGGCCGATGCGATACTGCTGATAGCAGATGTCTTAAAGGTCGGCGAGCTCTCCGATTTGATGATACTCGCAGCCGAGCTTACACTGACCGTCCTTCTCGAAGTTCACGATGCCGATATGCTGCTAAAGGTGCGTAGCCTGATAGGATTTCCCAAAAAAGGTTACAGCGTGCTCGGTATCAACAACAGAAATCTTTCAACGTTGGCGGTTGACCTGAACACCACGAGCAGGCTTGCAGCACTGGTTGATAACACCAGCGAGCTCGTGGCTGAAAGCGGAATAAAGACAAAAGACGACATTGAGAAACTTATCCGCCTCGGTGTAAGAGCGGTCCTCATCGGCCAGACGCTTTGTGAAAATGAAAATATCGAAGACAAATTCACCGAGCTGTTCGGTTAAGAAAAAAGATTTTAAGTAACAATTATAAAAGGATGGTTTGTAATTATGAGCATATTAGCTTATTTACTACTCGGTCTCGTCGCCGGCGTTCTAAGCGGCGCTCTCGGTATAGGCGGCGGAATAATCATTGTTCCATCACTGGTTTTTTTGTTCGGCCTGTCCCAGCACACAGCCCAGGGAACGACGCTCACTCTTATGGTACCGCCGATAGGCCTGCTCGCTGCGTGGGCTTACTACAAACAAGGTCACGTCGATATAAAAATCGCAGCTTTTATCTGTATTGCCTTTTTCTTCGGCGCACTTCTGGGAGCAAAATTCGCAACGAACATTTCAGACACAGTTCTTACAAAAGTTTTTGGCGTTGCACTTTTTCTGGTGTCGCTGAAAATGATCTTCTTCAAATAGTTTAGCCTCGACACCTGCCTGCCCTCCGTAGTATTAACGAAGGATGGGTGGTCGAGGTATATTTAGCCCCACGTTTCACGTGGGGTTCTTCAATCCCGAATTTTACCCTTTTGATTATTCGGCGGTCCTGTCTTTATATTTAGCCTGCGGTTCGTGTCCACCGTAGTTTTTAACGAAGGCGGATTACCGCAGGTTTTTTGTTTATATTAAACCGCGGATTAACGCGGATTGAACGGAAATTATCTCGAAAAAGAGCTGTTCGGCCTCGAGTGTGTTAAACACCAGCTCCCGAGGGTACCCGAGCCGTCAGACCGAACAGCTTCACCGAGGACAATTTTTTAAACCACAGCGAACACGGTGAATTTCTAAAGAGCTTTATTTGCGGCAGGGTAAAATAAACTCGCATAGCGAGTACAATAAAAGAGCACCGCCGCAATCACGCCTACCTCAGGCCCGCGAGAGCCCGTGCAGGACGCGAAAGCAAACGATGCTCTTTACTATAGCAATGAGTGTGTTGACCGCCTTCTTTGGCTCAAAGAGTCAAAAGCTGGCGGTGCTCTCTGTGTAGAAACAAAGAGCACCGAGCCTTCCAAACGCTCCCGCACTTACAAACTCGCGATTTGAGGTAGAACGTCTGAAATCTCAGTGATTTCTTTTTATAACTATATTTTCAGTTACTATATCGATAACAATAAGTTATTGTCAAGAGCTTTTTTAAAGAATTTTCACCACCTATGAAGAACTCGAAGTCAAGTAATAAAATTTCTTTCACCTCATTTTTT
>CAYXGT010000025.1:0-29881 GCA_964464635.1 uncultured Pirellulales bacterium
CGAATAAACACGAATAAAATTTAGCCACTGATTTCACAGATTTCACTGAAAATATAAAACACATAAAATGAAAAAAAATACCGCGGTTTTCGCCGAGGGCGCAGAGAACGCGTAGAAAAAAATCAACCACGAATTAACACGAATTGACACGAAAAAACACGAATAAAATTTAGCCACTGATTTCACAGATTTCACTGAAAATATTAGACACAAAAAAGGTAAAAAGATAATCGCGGAGTTCGTAGAGAATGCAAAAAAAATCAGCCACGAATAAACACGATAATACACGAACAAATTTCAGACGGAATAAAAGGATTAACAAAAGAATAATTTAGCCACAGAGTGCATGGAGGTCACAGAGATATTTAAGAAACAGATTTACACTGACAGAAAAAGAATTGAAAAACGAAGAGAGGATTCGATTTTTTATTTTCCGAAGAGCCAGTAGGTTGTGAAGATATCGAGGTCGTTGGTATCAACGCTGCCGGAGAAGTCCAAATCAGTAGAGTTGCAGTCATTAACATCATTGCAATCGGTCATCAGCCAATGACTCGAGAAAAAGGAGTAATCAATAAAGTCCACGCCGTCGGGGCATAAGAAGTCTGCAGGTAAAATCTGCCATTGCAGGCGAGGATAATTCGTCCCCTCACATATCGCCCAGATATCGTTAAAATCCCATTCGGCATCAAAAAATGTTGTGGCCATCTGCATTAGTAGGTAGTCCGATTAAAGTATTTGGGTCGGGGTCGGGGTCACCAATACCTTTTGACAGGGCGGAATTATTGAAAGATGTTGGAATTTGAAATATATTTTCTTTGATCCTAAACAAAACGAAAAGTTGATAAGGAAATTAAAAATAGGTAAACGTCCCCTATTATCCCCAAAATAGGTAAACGTCCCCTATTATCCATCCCTAACGTCCCCTATTATCCCTTCCCTGTGTGAAAAGCAAGAATTTTTTTCGAATTTTTTGGTTACTGTCATAATTGGAAAGGCAAAGAATAAAGTCGCCGTGCCCTTCGACTTCGCTCAGGGCAGGCCGGCGACTGCTAAACAAAATAAAGATAAACATTCAACATAGAACTTTGAACATCCAACTTTCAATAAAAGGACAGGTGCGGGGTAAAGTTTTTGCTTTTAATTTTTGCTTTTAATTTTTGATTTTTACAGTATTCTATAGGGCTATGCAGATACTATTAACAAACGATGACGGGATATTTGCACCGGGGCTGGCAGCGATATATAAGCAGCTCATCAAAATCGGTGATGTAACGGTTGTGGCTCCGGCTGACAGTAAATCCGGGACAAGCCATAGTATTACATATACGCAGCCTTTGGTCTGTAACAGGATAGAAATCGAGGGAAAATTCAGCGGTTTCAGCGTGCAGGGTTCGCCCGCGGATTGCGTTAAGCTGGCATATATGCAGCTCTGTCAAGAGCCTATAGAGCTTGTCGTAGCGGGTATAAACAGAGGAGCAAATGCGGGTATAAACGTGTTCTATTCCGGCACGGTGGCGGCGGCGATGGAGGCAGCGTTCTTAAAGATACCGGCTGTCGCGATGAGTCTTTCAAGGGACGAGACGATGGATTTCGACTCGGCGGCGGGCTATTGCATCGATGTTTTGAAAAAGATTATGCCCGTCAAAAAAGGTGATGTAATCAATATAAATATACCTCAGCTTTCAAACGGTAAACCGAAAGGTATAAGAGTGGCAGCCCAGTCAAATAAAGGATTCGAGGAATACTATATCGAGCAAAACAATGAGCAGGGACAAACGGTCTTTCAGCTCGCCGGCAGCGACAGCCACACGGCGTCGGAGCCGCCTGACCTGACGGATACAACGTCACTGGCGCAGGGCTTTATAACGGTAACATCACTTAAGGCTGATATGACAGACCATAAGAAAACAGAGAAGCTGAAAAAAATTTTCAACGAATAAATTGCAGGGTGTTCAATAAAAATTTGAGGAGAAAAAGATGGCGAAGAAAAAGGAACCGCAAATCTGCATTGTCACCGTAACCGGGGCCGACAGGGTCGGGATAATTGCCAGGCTGGCGACGACAATGGCCAACGCGAACATAAACATCCTGGATGTAAACCAGAATGTAATGGAAGAATACTTCGTTATGACAATGGCTGTTGATATCGTCGAATCAAAAATCGATATCAAACAGATACGGAAAAAACTCGACAGGGTTTCCAAAGAGATGGGCCTGACTATAACGATTCAGGATGAAAATATATTCAAGGTAATGCACAGGGTTTAATTATGAGAATATCGGTAGAAGAAGTTTTCGAGACTGTCGGTATGACGGTTGACCATCATTTTGATATACGGACGGTGACGCTCGGTATCAATCTGAAAGACTGTATGGACCGGAATATCGAGAGGCTTACGCGCAGAATAAAGAATAAAATCACAAACAAGGCCAAAATGCTGAACGAATACGCCGATGCGACCGAGCAGAAGTACGGTATCCCCATAACGAACCGCCGTATTGCGGTAACGCCGGCATCGATTCTTCTCGAGCCTTTGGACGGAAAAATATCGACAGCCGTCAAACTTGCACGCGCGATGGACAAGGCCGCCAGGGATTCAAAAATTGATTTTATAGGCGGTTTCGGTGCGATGGTCCAAAAGGGTATGACCAAAACAGACAAAGTCCTGATTGATTCGATTCCGCGCGCACTTTCATCAACAAAGCGGGTCTGCGCTTTTATAAATCTGGCATCGACCCAGGCAGGCATTAATATGAATGCGGTTGAGAAAGTCGGTCATACAATCAAAGACCTGGCCAGGCGGACACCGAACGGTATCGGCTGTGCAAGACTGGCTGTATTTGCGAATGTCCCGGAGGATAATCCGTTTATGGCAGGCGCCCATCACGGTATCGGCGAGCCAGACTTTTCGCTCAACATCGGCATATCAGGGCCGGGAGTCGTGCGTGACGTTGTCCTGCACAATCCCGACTGCGACCTTACGCAGTTATCGGAGGTCATCAAGCGAACCGTATTCAAGATAACAAGAGCAGGTGAGCTTATCGGCAGGGAGATTGCGAAATTGATGAAGGTGGAGTTCGGCATAGTTGATATCTCTCTGGCATCGACAACGCAGGCACATGATTCGGTCGCGGAAATCATCGAGGCGATGGGCGTGGAACAAATGGGCCTGCCGGGAACAACGGCGGCCTTGGCCCTTCTTATGGATGCGGTAAAAAAAGGAGGAGCAATGGCATCCGGCAATGTCGGTGGTCTGTCGGGCACCTTTATACCGGTCAGCGAGGATTCCGGTATGATAAGGGCGGTCAAGGCAGGCACGCTCAACCTGCAAAAGCTCGAGGCGCTGACAAGTGTCTGTTCGGTCGGGCTTGATATGTTCGCCGTACCCGGCAGCACGCCGGCTGACGTATTGTCCGGTATAATAGCCGACGAGCTTTCAATAGGAGTTATAAACAATAAAACCACGGGCGTAAGAGTGATTCCGGTACCCGGCAAAAAGGCAGGTGACATGGTCAGCTTCGGCGGGCTTTTAGGTACCGCTGTTGTTATGAAAGTACCCAAAAAAGGCTGTGCCAAACTGATAGCGAGAAAGGGCAGAATCCCTTCGCCGATAACTTCGTTGCGAAATTAAAACTTGTTAAATAAAAGGAAGGTAAGTGTTCAACATATTTGAAAAACCCTGGGGACTTTTTGGTGCAGCGATTGTCGCGCTGATTATAATCTATATAATCCAGCTCGACAGGAAAATGTACTGGCTGAACCTGGCAGTTCTGCTCAGCTCGGTACTGCTTTACCTGTCAATCACAGCAACGTGGCTTGATTCCAGCCGCACCATCACAATGCTGTTAAGGATTATACTGCCGGCTACTGTCGCAGCATTCGCGTTTCTGCTCGTGGTTAATATAGTGCAATTAAATGAGCGCTTAGCCTATCTATGGCTCGTGCCGGTTTTCCTGTGCGCACTCGCTTTAGGATTAGACGCACTTGTCGGTACCGATAGAGAAAAAATCACGGCGGTTATCGACAAGAGCATCCTGGCAGTTGAAAAGGAAGATGCTGACGCATTTGCCAAAACCATAGCAGAAGACTACGAGGACTCGTTTCATAACAATAAGAAGGATTTAATCAGCCATTTCAAAAGAGTGCTCTATGAGCCCGTGATAGCAAACAACAGGAAGACCCATCAGCAGACGGATATAAAAGCCGATGAAGCAACGATAACAGTGGTTATCTGGACGAGCTTCGAGCCGGAGGGCTGGGTATTCGAGATGGGCAAAGGATTTCTGAAAACCGATTTGAAGCTACATCTGAGAAAATATAACAATAAATGGTTAATCCAGGGCGCCGAGATTCTCGCACTCGACGGCTATGAAGCCGACTGGACAGCAATAAAACAATATTAATCCCGAAAAGAGCTAATCGCCGAAAAAGCCTGTCAGGCCGGCTTTGCCGGGGGAGTAAAAAAGCTGTTGCATATCCGGCTTTTGGCATTATAATACTGCTTTTCGGAAAAGAGAGGCTTCAGAGAAAATACCAGGATTTTACAGGAGAAAATTGAATGGAACAGATGACAGAATCCCAGGTGGACCTATTCGCGGAAACCCTGCCTTCAATCGAGCAAATAAAAGAGCTATCCGACTTTGCCCATTCGAGCGAGGCGCGTTTACTTGCGTTCGCTGAGAAGGTGGAAGAAAACACGTCCAAACCATTTCAAAGCCTGCAGACAGGAATCGGGCTTTATATTCTCGGCAGAAACGAAGAGTCAATCGAAAAGCTTCAAAAGGCAAATGACTGCAGCGAGAAATTTATATGCACAGCCTGTGCCCTGAGAAGAACAGGCGACTTTGAAAGTGCGATTGAGAATTTTCAAAAAGCACTCGATTACGGAACCGACGCACTAATGATAAGTCTTGAAAAGGTTGCAACATACCGCTGTTCAGGCAACTTCGAGGCTGCGGAAAAAGAAATGGAAAAAAATTCAAATTTTGAAAACGTAAGTGCCGAGTACCATTATCAGCTCGCAAGACTTCAGGGGGCACAGGGCTTTTATGAAAAGTCAGTAGAAAACTACAAAACTGCACTGGAACTATCACCCGAACATCACAGAGCGCTGTTTCATTTAGCGTACCGCTGTGACCTTGCCGGCGACGAGGAGGCAGCTATAGACTACTATAAGCAAATTACATCGATAAGCCCGGTATATGTAAATGCCTTAATAAATATGGCGGTTCTTTACGAAGATGCCGACGAATTTGATAAGGCCGGGCGGTGCATCGACAAAATCCTGCAATACCATCCGAACCATCAAAGAGCCTTTCTTTTCAGAAAAGACATCGACGGCTCAAAAACAATGTACTACGACGAGGAAAAAGAAAAGAAAAAAACGCATCGAAGCCAGATACTCGAGACACCGATTACAGATTTTGAGCTGTCCGTACGGAGCAGAAACTGCCTGAAAAAGATGAATATCAGTACAATCGGCGACCTGCTGAGGATTTCAGAGGCTGAGCTGCTCTCATATAAGAACTTCGGAGAAACTTCGTTGAAGGAAATTAAAAACATACTGAACATAAAGGGACTGAATCTCGGTGTTGCCCTTGAGGAGCAGGAAAGTGAAGCAGAGCAGGTACAAGAGGAAGTGGAAGCTGAAAACGAAGGAATCCTGAACAAGGGCGTCGAAGACCTTCAATTATCGGTTCGGGCACGAAAGTGCCTGCTGAAGCTGAATCTTCGCTCGATTGGAGATTTGACGAGGAAAACGGAGGCCGAGCTGCTTGGCGTGAAAAACTTCGGTGTTACCAGCTTAAACGAAATCAGAAAATCGCTTGGCAATCTCGGCCTGTCACTGCGAAACCTGGACTAAATTGTTATTTACACTCAAAACGCAACAGATTTGAGCGGGAAAATTTATATTGTCACGAATCAGCCTATCGGCACCAGACGCTAAATTTAAATCCCAAGGCCGAGTATCTTTTGCGCGCAGCTCTATAATATGTCTTCGATTAGCTGTTTTATTCATCGTTCTTTTTTGTCTGTTCTCCTGCAGACAAAAGCATGCGGTTAAAGTAACGCCGCAGATGGATATTGGGGAGGAATTCTGGATAAGAGTATTGCTCTTCGATGATGTAAGTGAATTGAAACTCAGGATAGATTCTTCCTTCAGCATTTTACAATCTGAAACCGCCGCCGCCAGCCAAAGATTTATCCGGCTCAACTCGGCCGCCGATGTATATTTAACCGACGGTAAAATAACAATCGGAGAAAAAACTTTTAACATCAACCAGCTCACTATTCTTCCCGATTCTCCGCACATCTTCAATCTGAACGGCAGTGACTATCGCGGCAAACTCACGCTGTTAATAAACGCCGACGGCAAAAGCTTCGACGCTGTCAATTCCGTACCAATCGAAGCCTATCTGGCAGGGGTGATAGGTGCCGAGATGCCCGACTACTGGGAGCCGGCAGCCCTGCAGGCCCAGGCAATCGCCGCAAGGACGTACTGTCTTTATATCAAAAGGCGTTTCGGCTCGGCGAGAGCCTGGGATGTTACAAAAACACAGGCCAACCAGGTCTATCTCGGATTCGCCGCAGAGTCAAAGCAGGTTTGGGATGCGATAGACAAAACCAAAGGACAGGTACTCATTTGTAATTATCCCGACGGCAGCAAAGATATATTCTGCTCTTATTACAGCTCTATGTGCGGCGGACATACCGAAGATTCACAAAACGTCTTCGGCGGCGAAAAGCTCGAGCCGCTTTCGGGAGTTCGCTGCCCATACTGCCAGTACGTCGCCAGACCCAGCAGCTTTTTCTGGCCTGTAGTCCGGTTCGATAAAGAGACTGTTTCAAAAAAACTTATTGAAAGGTATCCGACATTAAAAAAGCTCGAGCGGATTAAGGACCTTGTTGTCGAAAGGCAAAGCGATTATAAAATTAACACCGACAATCAGCAGTCGCTAATGTCAAGGCTGACATTTATCAAGCTCGTCGGCTCAAGCGGCAAAAGCGATTATATCAGGGCAGAAGATTTGCGGATTACTATTGATCCAACGGGTAACAGGGTAAAGAGCACAATCTGCAAAATAAAAAGTACGGGTGAGAAATGGGCATTTTTGGCGGGCAGGGGCTGGGGTCACGGCGTGGGAATGTGCCAGTGCGGTGCCCAGGCTATGGCAAGGATTGAAGGCAAAACGGCCTTCGAGATACTATCATATTACTATCCGGGTTCCGAGATTGATTATGTCTATTAAGTCAGCAGGATTTGAAATACTTGTTGAGGACAAAAAAAGCCGTGCCAGAAAAGGCCTGCTTAAAACAGCCCACGGCACGGTCGAGACGCCCGTATTTTGCCCTGTCGGCACTGCCGGTGCGGTCAAGGGACTTACCCCTGCGCAGTTAGAAGAAACCGGATGCTCACTTATCCTTGCCAACACATATCACCTGATGCTTCGGCCGGGAATCGAGACAATAGAAAAGCTCGGCGGAATACATAAGTTTATGGCCTGGCAAAATCCCATCTTAACAGATAGCGGCGGCTTTCAGCTATTCTCGCTCAGCGAGCTGATGCAAATCGATGATGACGGTGTTGAATTCGCCAGTCACATAGACGGCCAAAAATTAAAGCTCGATGCAAAAAGTGCGACCGAAATTCAGAACCGCCTCGGCGCCGATATAATAATGTGCCTTGACGAATGCCCTGCATTCGGCTGCGAAGCCGACAAACTCAAAAAGGCTGTGCGAAGAACTATTCGATGGGCGGAACAATGCAAACAGGCACACTCAAATCCGGAGCAGATGCTTTTAGGGATTGTCCAGGGAGGCACGGACGAGCAGCTTCGCAGCCATTGCGCAAAAGAGCTCGTTAAAATGGACTTCGACGGATACGCAATCGGCGGGCTGGGCATAGGCGAAGGCAATGTTAATATGACGAGAACGGTATCAGCCACAACCAGGCTTCTGCCGTCAGAAAAACCTCGGTATCTTATGGGCGTCGGAATGCCCGCTGACATTATAGCCGCCGTCAGAGAAGGTGTGGATATATTCGATTGCGTGCTGCCGACAAGAAACGGGAGAAACGGTTATGCCTTTACGAATGACGGGCCACTGCGAATTCGAAACAGCTCTAATATCGAGGATGGTGACCCTGTAGAAAGAAATTGTGACTGCTATTGCTGCAGAAACTTCAGCAGAGGCTCTATCAGACACTATTTCAATGCCTCTGAGATGCTCGGTGCAATACTGCTTTCGGTGCACAATATAAGGTTTTATCAAAGACTAATGGCCGCTATCCGTGAATCGATAGAGAAAAAAGAATTTAACGACTGGGCCGAGCAGCAAATAAACAATGACAGATACTCGGAAACCCAAAAAACATAAATCCAAAAAATTGTTGATTATATTGTGTTAATCATTGATAATGAAAACTTTAAAAAATTGTAAATGTAAAATAAAAGGGCTCAACCTCGTTTTAGTCGGTAAGTATTTTTTGTTTATGAGCCTATTACCAGATGAAGGGAATTAAAAATGGAAAACATATGGATTTTGGCACAGTCTGAAAGCGGAGAACAAACAATGCTCGAATCGGAGCATTCAGAAGGTCAGGAACACGAAGCGACATCTGTTCAGCCCGATGTCAACGAGGGCGCGAAAACAACAAGCAGAAAAAGCCTGTTCAGCGGTCAGAGTGGTTTAATCTTTATTATCCTGATGGTCGCCGTGATGTACTTTTTCATTCTGAGAGGTCCGCGAAAAAAACAGCAGGAACATAAGCAGATGGTTCAGTCACTCAAAAAGAACGACAAGGTCAGGACGATAGGCGGAATCATAGGGACAATCGTCGATATTAAAGACGACGAGATTACGCTAAAAATCGACGAAGCAAACAACACCAAGATAAAGGTCATTCCATCAGCAATTGGCAGAAATCTTTCTCAGGAGAAAACTTAACAGAAACCGCATTCTGACTTTCACTTTTAAGCAAACTCAGATACGGGAAAAATAAGGGAAAAAGCAATGAATAAAAATCTGTTACTGAAGATTACCGTAATTATGGTACTCGCAGCAGTTGCGGCTTATACTCTTTATCCGCCGGATAAAACACTCAGGGCGGGAATAGACCTCGCGGGAGGTGTAAGCCTGACCTACGAGATTGACGCCGAGGGAATCGAGCCTTCAAAGCGCAAGGGACTTTCAACCAAAATGATAAGGATTCTTCGCAGAAGAATAGACCCTGCCAACATACAAAACATTGAATGGTGGCCTCAGGGTGATACCCGATTTGAAATAAGAATGCCTCTTGCAAGCACCGAAACCCGCCAGAAACGCCAGCAATTCGAGCAGACAATGAATAATCTTCTCGACGAAAACGTAAAGCCGGCGGTAGTCCTGCGGGCACTTAAAAATCCGCCCGTGGAAAGAGCGGAATTCTTTGCCAATGTCGCCGGTGATTCAACCCAAAAACTCGAAATCCTCAATAATCTTGCCGAGACGTACGATGAATACAATCAACTGCAAAACCAAAGCAATGAGCTGACGGCAAAAATCGAGCAATCAGAACTGAAACTAACCGCTGCGGGTCTTCAGATGGACGAGGTAAAGGCAAATGCTTATAACTGGAGCATCTTAAACGAGCAAAAGCTGACAGAGCAGCTCAAAACATATCTCGCCCTCGACCCGAACGCCGTCGCCGACCCGCGACTCGGGCTGCTCCTTGATTATGTAAAAGAATACTCGCAGTGGATAGAAGTTACTGAAGAGCTGACAGCACCCGGAACGGGAAAATCAGACCAATACAAAGAAGCAAAAAATGCACTCGACGGATTAAACCTCTCCGAAGAGCAGATAAACTACGCCCTGCAACTGCCCAGGCCCATACAAAGAAAAAATGCGATAGAAGATATCAATGATCAATTCCCGGACAGAAAGGAGAAAATCGGCGCCGCAGTAGAAGCGTTCGAGAATTATCGTAAGTTCCAGGGCAGATTAGACGACCCCAAAGACCTTCAAAATATGCTGAAGGGCGCGGGAATACTCGAATTCAGGATTCTTCCCACTCTCGGCCATCCGGACGTTGATACCGAAAAGATGCAAAGCTACGTTGACCGCCTTAAAACAAAAGGCCCAAAATACGCCTCCGATGACGAATATACATGGTTCGAGCTCGAAGACAGCAAAGAATGGATAGGTCTTGACGAGACGGGAAATACAATCGTTAAGGTACGAGACAAAGATGATAAACCTGCTATTGTGGCATCGTTCGCAAATAAATATTATGTCCTTGCGAGCAATAAAGAGAATGACTGCCTGCTGCATAATCCTGATGAGCCCTGGGAGCTGAAAGGTGCTTCGGCGGGAAGAGACTCACAGGGCAGAAGAGCCATTAACTTTGAGCTTGACGACCACGCAGGCAAAATATTTGCCGCAATTACGAGCAAAAATATGTACCGCCCCCTGTGCATTATTCTTGACGACATTGCCATATCGGCTCCTAATATTCAGGCAAGAATATCGACATCTGGTCAGATACAGGGCCAGTTCAGTCAGCAGGAAGTGGAAAACATGGTCAATAAGCTCGAGGCAGGCCATCTGCCGGCCCAGCTTATCGAGCAGCCGATATCCGTAAAATCCATCGGCCCTCTGCTCGGAGCCGAAAACAGAGACCAGGGCATAAAAGCAGGCTTCATAGGCCTGATTGTAGTGATTGGCTGTATGGCTGTCTACTACATGCTGGCCGGCTCAATAGCCGACATCGCCCTGCTCTTGAATATCCTTTTTGTACTCGCGATTATGGTTCTTATCAGGGCAACTTTCACTCTGCCGGGAATTGCAGGTATTATTCTTACAATCGGTATGAGCGTTGATGCAAACGTGCTCATCTTCGAAAGAATCCGTGAAGAGCAGAAAAAGGGCTCATCTCTGCCTATCGCAATCAAAAACGGATATCAAAGGGCCTTCAGAACAATCTTCGATGCGAACCTGACTACATTTATTACCGCGGCTATTCTTTACTGGGTCGCTTCCGAAGAGATAAGGGGATTCGCAATAGTCCTTATGCTCGGTATTGTCTCGAGTATGTTCACCGCCCTTTTTGTCACACGTGTAATCTTTGATATTCTTGCCTCAAAGAAAATAATCAAAGACCACTTATTTATGCTCCAACTGGTAGAAAAGCCCAACATCAACTGGATGAAATTAAGACCCGCATTTTTGGTTATCTCAAGCGCCCTTATCATAGCGGGCCTCGCGGTCTTTTGTACAACAAAGAACAAATACGATATCGAATTTACGGGCGGGACCTCGGTTGTTATAAACCTAAAAGACGGCGTGGAACTAACCAGAATGGACGTCGAAAACAGAATTCGCAAAGTCGGTGAGCAAATAAATAATCCAGCGATTGTAGCAGCTAACGTTTACAGTACGGGCAAACCAATTACCGAAAATACCGAAGGTGAAAAAAAATACAGCCAATATGAAATCAAAACCACAGAAACGAACAAAATAACAGTTACTATTACCTTGCCGGCCAATGACCAGCAGACCGCAGAAAAAATTACTTCAGCTCTCGGTAACCAGCTCAGTAATCTTATCGTAAAGCCGACCGACAATCCAAATGTATTCGAGATAAGTACAAGCCAGACCAACAAAACCATCGTTAAAAATGTTCTCGAAGCTGCTTTTCCCGACGCTCAGCTTGCAGAGCCACAGCTTGAGCAAACCGTCAACGATGCAATATTGACTGCCTTCGAGAATGATTTGCAACTTAGGCAGAACCTGGAGCCTCAAATAACATCCGTCGACAAAATTACAGAAGACGTCATAAATCAATATCCCGAGCTAAACAATTTTATCAGCGGCATTAAAATCACCTGCAAACTCGCCAGGCCCGCAACGCCGGAAGAAATCAACAGCAGGTTCCAGGACCTCAGATTCAAACCCGAAATGCGGGACATTAAAAGATATCCCTTTGAGCTCTTCAGAGCAGATTTAACGTCTTTAGAACCCTCTCAGCCCGTAGATGAATTCGTTTACATATCGGTTAACGAAGACTTTGCTTTCGGCCAGCCGCCTGAGGATGAATGGAATCGTTTCTTGGAAAACGAAAAAACCAAGGTCCTCTCCTCTATGCAGCTCTCTGAAACTCTGCCCCGAGTCACCCAGATAAATCCCTCTATCGGCCAGGAGGCGAAGATTCGGGCTTTGATTGCAATAATTTTGTCTCTCGCTGCAATCGTCGCTTATATCTGGATTCGGTTCGGTAATGCGCGTTACGGTTTCGCCGCTATTCTCGCCCTTGTTCACGATGTTTGTATAACTCTCGGGGCCGTTACCGCCTGCACATTTATCGCGAACACAAGGATTGGAGAGGTACTTTTAATTGGAGATTTCAAGATTAATCTGGCGATAATAGCCGCCTTTCTAACCCTCATCGGATACTCTCTTAACGATACCATTGTTGTTTTCGACCGAATCAGGGAGAACCGTCGAAAGGCTCAGCTTACGACGCAGACGATAACAAACAGCATCAACCAGACTCTTTCCAGAACTCTTTTAACGTCATTTACAACCTTTATCGTTGTTCTTATAATGTATATATTCGGCGGACAGGCTCTAAGAGGCTTTACTTTTGCGATTGGTTTCGGTGTCATAATAGGGACCTACTCATCTATCGCTATAGCTGCTCCGGTTTTACTGATAGGCACAAAAACTAAAACTGGTAAAAATAATTAAAGACAGACTGCGAATAAACTTCACAGCTTAAATACTCATTCGCCGGCGGTCGAAAGATGACAAAGGATTTTAAAATAGGTTTGCTTTTGGGTCTTGTAATCGTCTCAATCGCGGGGATATGGCTTTGCGTTTCACCAACGGTCAGCGTCAGATCACGCCTGGGAAATCTGCAAAAATCAAAAATAACCAACCAAGCTGAAGAATGGCAAATTGCACCCGCAGCTGATTCAAATTTGAAAAACGCACAGCTCAGAGCTGAACAAAATCAAACAATCGAGAACGAGACGGCTAAAGAAATCCCCACTGAAGCCCCGCTACGAGAAGACGAGATAACAAACATTCAGTTGAACAAGGAAGACATAACAATATTTCATACGGTTCGCAAAGACGAAACATTATCTGAAATAGCTCTGAGATATTACGGCTCCGCAAACAAATGGACAAAAATTCGCGATGCCAATCCTAAAGTGGACCCCCTAAAGCTCAAGCCCGGCACTACATTGATTATTCCCCCATAATTCTCCCCCGCTGCCGAAAAACTTTTTTTCAGTCTTTTATATAGCTGGCAGCTTCGCTGTCCACCAGCCAGGTAACTTTATCAAGCACAGGCCATAAAAAGTGTATCGGATACCTGACCTCGTCGGGCTCACTTGTCAAGACCTGCCTTAAAATATCGGCTTTCTCTTTTCCTGAAACAAGGACAATCAACCGCGAGGCAGCCCGTAAGACTGTTCGACTAAGTGTTATTCTGCTCAGCCGCTCTGCCAGGTCATACACAACACAGGCCAGACTGTCTTCATCAAAGGCCGCAAAGGAATCCGGAAACAATGAACCCGGGCAGCCCTCAACACCCATACCCAGAACTATCAAATCAAAACAGGGAATCTGCTCCTGCTCGAGACAAAATACCTGCCTGATTGTTTCTTCATAACTGCCGGCAGCTGCTCTCAAATCGCTATAACCTGTTGGGATACGATGAATGTTTTTCTCAGGAATATCAACCTTTGATAAAAAGGTGTCCGAAGCGATTTTATAATTGCTGTATTTTAAATTGGGTTCCACCATTCGTTCATCGACCCAGAACAAATGGATTTTATCCCACGGCAGTGACTTTGATTCCGCACGCTCTCCTAAAAGTCTGAAAAAACTAACCGGCGTCCGCCCTCCGGATACGGCAACACAGAATTTACCTCTTTTCTCAATAGCTTCCCGGGCATTTCTGACAAAAAGCTCAACACCTCGGAAAGCAAGATTGCCAGAATCCGGAGTGATCTCAATTTTTGCATTATATTTTGCTGCAGTGCCCATCCTTTCACCCCTTTTCAGATATCGGCCTGCATTACTGTCTCATCCTATATATTATCTGTTCTGAAAATCAGTTTTACCAGTATTTTTACTGTAAATGCAAAAAAAAATTTTAGCCCCCATTAAGAATTTCGCTAAGACTTGACGTTAAAGACACTTACAGAATATGAAAAAACCTGAAAAACAGATCAGGTGATATCATCAATCTGCCACATAAAGGCTTTTATCCCTTCGGTAGCGAGTTTCTCTCTCATCCAGCGCACCTTATCCATTATTTCTTTGGCTTTGGATTCTTCGACTACTACCAGGGTGCCGTAATTAACTCCCGGCCAAACATCCGAATTAAGATGCGGTTCGCTTATCTTACCCTTGCCCAGTATATCCGTAAACTTGGTATAACAATCAGCGCCCAGAGAATGCAATGCTTCGTTAACATCTCTGTCAAGAGCAACGTTGTGCATAATTAAAACTGCTTTCATAACAACCCCCTGACAGAAAAGCTCTTCTTATAATCTTCAAAAACGCTGTACAGAGTCGGCATCAAAACAAGCGTTATCACCGTCCCTACAATAAGCCCCCCGATAATCGTAATCGCAAACGGTACCCAGATTTCCGACCCTTCTCCCCTTGACAACGCAAGCGGCGTCATCGCCAGGATAGTTGTTACACTCGTGCATATTACCGGCCGAAGTCTGCTTCGGCCCCCTTCCATAATAGCTGAATACACATCGTATTCCCTGTGACGAAGGATGCCTATATAACTAATTAAAACGATGCCGTCATTGACCACAATCCCAATAAGCATTATCAACGCAAGAAAGCTGACCACGCTTAATGCCTGGCCGGTCAGCACCAGAGCAAAAATAACCCCGACAATGCCGAACGGTATCGAAAAGAATATAATAAACGGGTCACGGTAAGACTCAAACTGAGAAGCCATTACCATATAAACAAGAACCATTCCAAGACCAACTGCTATCACTAAAAGCCTGAAGGTCTCTTTCCTTTCCTGCTCTGCACCTGCCAGTTTATAGCTAAAACCGGGAGGGGTCTGTAACTCATCGAGTGCCTTTTTTACATCCTTTGCAACTGAACCAAGGTCTCTATCCGCAACCTCTGCAGAAACTGTAATATAACGTGCCTGGTCTTTTCTTTCAATCTTCGTCGGACCTACACCCTCTTCAATTTGCGAAATATTACTCAGTCCGACCGCACCGCCGCCGGGAAGTGCCAACAATGAATCACGCAAATCCTCAAGCCTGTCCCTGTCACCAGGCCTAAGCCTTACTTCAATATCATATTCGTCGCCCCCCTCACGGTATCGCGATGCTGTGCTGCCCGCAAAAAGATTTTCTATCGTCTTGCCGACAGCAGTAACGTCAAGACCAAGTCTTGATGCCTTCTCTCTGTCAATGCCGACCTTGATTTCAGGCTTCTCTTCTTTTCTGCTTAACTGAATATCCTTCACACCTTTTATCTTCGAAATTGTATCCTCAACTGCCTCTGCGTAACTGCGGGCGTTATCCATATCATGGCCGTAAAGCTCAACTGCAAGCTTGCCCCCGCCTCCGAACATCATCGACTCAAGCGGGTCCTCCGCACTATAGCGAAGAACCGCTCCGGGAATATCCTCCAGAATTTTACGAAGTCGCTCTATTATCTCGTTCGGAGATGCATTACGCTCTCTTTTGGGAGCAAGAGACAAAAACATAACTCCGGTATAGCTTTCTTCATCCGTCGCATACATACCGCCAGACGCCCTGCCATAAACACCCCACCGTATGAAGCTGTCTCTCGTCTCCGGAATATGTATCGCCGCAGCTTTCTGAATCTGCTCCATAACCCTGCCGGTCCTCTCATAACGTGTCCCGATTGGAAGCTCAACGTTGGTGACAATTCTATTCTGGTCCTGCTGAGGAAAAAACTCCGTACCGATAAACCTAGCCATCCCAATACTCCAGACAAATAAAAGCATACAGGATATCAGCACAGTCTTTCGGTTCTTCAATGACCAGTTCAAAAAATCAATGTATATCTTTTCAAGATATTCCAGAGACCGTTCGCCAAGCCTATAAAACGAACTCAGTACGCCTTTCTTCGACTTTTCTTTTTCGACCTTCAAAAATTTCGAACAGAGCATTGGCACAAGCATAATAGCAGTGAAGAAAGAAGCAAAAATAGCCAATATGACTATCGAGGCAAACTGGCCGAATATAATCGCCGTTATCCCGCCTGCAAACATAATCGGCACAAAAATCGATACTGTTGTTAAAGTTGATGCCATAACGGCTGTACCAACTTCGTTAGCCCCTAAAATTGCTCCTTCCTTCGGTCTTTGGCCTTTCTGACGATGACGGTGAATATTATCAATGACAACTATCGCATTATCCACTACCAGACCGACCGCTATCGCAAGAGAAGCAAGCGAAGTATCGTTAATCGTATAACCCAGAAGCCAGAAAACCACAAAAGTAATAATAAGTGAAGTCGGTATCGCTGCGGCAACTATAAGGCTTGCACGAAAATCTCTTAAAAAGAAAAGAATGACAATAAAAACAAAAAATACCGCCCAGAGAACTGTGGATTTCAAATTGTTCACCGACGCTAATATAAACTCAGAACTGTCAATAACGATTTTAGGCTCTACATCGGGCGGCAAATTCCCTTTTATTTCTTCGAGTTTCGCTCTGACTCTTTTTGCAACATCAACGGTGTTGCTGCCGCTTTGTTTCTGTATAAATATTGCCATTGCCTGCCTGCCGTTCATCCTGACATCTATTGTTCTTTCCATAAAAAAATCGCTCACGTTTGCAATATCTCCCAGCTTGACAGGTATCCCCCCGCGCTGTGTCAGGACAACCTCAGAAATCTCCTCGGGACCTGAAAACTCCTCTGGCGTTCTTAGAAGGTAATCCTTGTAACCGGTTTTTATATTACCCCCCGGAGTTGAAGCATTCTGAGATGCTATCGCCCATTTTATCTGGTCAACCGACATATCGAAAGCTATCAGCCTGTCGCGGTCCACATCCACCCGTATCTGTCTTTCCAGCCCCCCTCTTGCCATCGCAGCAGCAACACCTTTTACTCTTTTAAGAGGGTCAACTATCGCATCGTCAACTATGTCCTCCAGATTCGGGTAATTCTCCCTCGCGGTGATTGCTATTATCATTATGGGCATCATATCAAGGTCTATCTTGAAGACAACAGGCTCATCTGCCTCTTCCGGCAATAAATCCTTTACCTGGTCGAGCTTTTCTCTGACATCGTTAACAGACTCGTCAATCTTTTCACCCCAGTTGAATCTCAATGTCACTAACGATACCCCCTCTTTTGATACCGAAGTAACCTCATCAACTCCCGATATTGTGCTGAGAATATCTTCAATCGGCTCGGTTAGCAGCGTCTCAACCTCTTCCGGGCCGGCTCCGCTGTAGGCGGTAATAACCGACACCGCCGGTATCTCAATATCCGGCATCAAATCAATTCCCAGCATCGAAAGTGACACAAGCCCCAAAACAACCATCGCTACGAATATCATCAACGTCGTTACAGGTCTGTTTACCGAAATATTTGATAATCTCATAGTTACCTTCTATCTTACAAATCTATCCCTTTATTTGGGTTCTTCAACCTCTTCCACCTGCTCCAGACCAACTTCTTCGAGTCGTACCACTTTCACCTTCTTTCCATCTTCCAGATAGTACATCCCATTTACAATTATTTTTTCTCCCGCCTCCAGGCCTTCGGTTATCTCACAGCGGTCAGCCTGAACAATGCCTGTTTTAACAATACGCTTATGCGCAACATCATCCTGCACAATATACACATAAGCATCATCTACCTTACCGCCAAGAACAATATCTCTGGGAACCACAACAACGTCATTCTTCTGCTGCAAAACCAGTGTAACCTTCGCAAACATCCCCGGCTTGAGCATTAAATCCTTATTTTCAAGACGTAACTCCGCCTGTATCGTGTGCGTTTGCTCATCGAGAGCAGGATATACCGAATAAACCTTCGCTTCGATATCCTTCACACCGAATGCGTCAACCCTGACTCTCGCTGCTGTCCCTTTGGCAATCTTTCCCACATATCTTTCCGATGCAGAAACCACAAGCTTAACGGTCTTCATATCCGCAACCGTAACAATTCGCTGGCCTATGTTTATCAGATTACCAACATCAATATGTTTCGCAGTTACTATACCATTAATGAGAGACCGTATCGTTGACTCCCTGAGATTTATTTCAGCCAGCTTCATATTCGCCTTAGCCGAATTCAAATTCGCCGCCGCCAGCTCCGCCGCTGTCAACGCCTTGTCCTTGCTCTGCTCCGTCGCCGAACCTCCTTCGTACAATGCCAATATTCGCTTCCTTTCGCGCTCGGCGTCCGCCACCTCGACCTGGGCTGCTTCAACAGCAGCACGCGCAGAATCCAGATGAGCCTGGTAAATATCATGGTCTATCACCGCAAGCTGTTGGCCCTTAGTAACCTCAAGACCCTCTTCAACATCAACCGGCCTGTTTCCATCGGTAACAAGCTGCAAAGATTCGATTCTGCCCGAAACCTTTGTCGTAACCTCCGTAACATTATTAGCCCTTATCCAGCCGGTAAGCTCTATCGTCTCTTCTATGGAACCACGCTGTACCAAATCAGTCTCTACGGGAACTACTTTTTCACCTGTATCCTCTTTGCCTCCCCGACGAAAATTGCCCAGGACAAAGGTAATAACTACAGCCGCGACAAGGGCCGACCAATACACGGCCCGCTTGTTAACCTTCTCCTGACCCGGTGTCCCTTCTTTCAGGAAAATCCCTTTCAGTTTCTCTATCGGTTTTTTAACTTTCTTTTTTTCCTCTTGCACCGCTGTACCCTGCCAAATCAAAGGTTATTGAATATTTGATATTACATCCGAACTTTCCGTTGAAATCCCCGGCTGTGTAACCGCACTCTCAGCCTCTCTCGCAACCGCCAGCGTACCCATAGCCTTTTGCAAATCGAGTTTGGCGATTATATGCGTATATATCGACTGATAGTAATTTGCTTTTGCCTCCGTCAAAGCCGACTGCGCATCTATCATTTCAACCTGTGTATTTGTCCCCTCTTTATAACCTACTTCTGCCAGCCTCAGGCCCTCTTCGGCCCTTGTCAGGTTCAGCCGTTGAGATTGCACGAATTCCTCGGCGTCGTGAATACTCAACAGGGCTTTGGTAATCTCGAAAAGAGCAGTTTCTTCCGCATCAACCAGGTTTATCTGAGACTGTCTGAACCTCGCTTTCTGCTGGATGATATTTCCTTCCCTTGCGAATCCGTCGAAGACCGGAAAAGAAACCGAAACTCCCGCGTTCCACATATAACCCCAGTCGATGATTGTTCCGTTATGCGGGTCAGGTTTTGAGAAAGACCGCTCATAAAATCCGCTGACGACCGGCCAATACTGGCTGCGAGCTATGTTAAGCAGCTCCCTCTGATATTTAATATCAATCTCACCTGAAAGTAAATCGGGTCGATTACTGAAAGCCGCCGCGACCGCCTGCTCCATTTCTATCTCTTCAGTGACATAAACAAGCTCATCTGTCAGCCTGACCTCGCTGTCCTGCGAAACTCCCATTATTTTAAGCAGGTTTGCCTTTGAAATATTGATAGTGTTTTTGTTCTTAATCAGCTCAGCCTCGAAATTCGACAGCTCCACCTCCGCTCGCAATACGTCAAAATCGGAAGCGACGCCCCCCTTTCGTTTCACCCTGACGCTATCGAGGTGGGCCTGCGACGACCTTACTGCGTCCTCGCTGATTTCGAGCAGGTGCTGATTCAATAAAACATCGTGATAAGCGTGCATTGCATAATACAATACATCCTGTACTGTTGACCGCACCGTCTCATCGGTCATAAGTGAAAACAGCCTTGCTGCGTTCATTTGAGCTATCTTCGAGCCGCCTGCAAATATCGGCTGACTAACTCTCAAACCTGCTGAGTAATTATCCACGTCACCGAATGTAATAGGCCCCAGTGAACCAACCTTGTCCTTCCTCAGGTAATCATACGTTAACATCAAAGACGGCAATATCGCCGAGTATGACCTCAGCTCCTCTCCCCGGGCAACTTCTTTTTCCTGAACTATGCTTTGCAGCATCTTGTTATTTACGAGTGTAAGTTTTATGCAATCCTGCAAACTCAGCTCGCCGCTTATCGATGTCTGTGCCATCTTCTGTGCTTTTTTTCTGCTTTGCCATTGCTGGTAAGCCTGCTGTCTCGATAGTGTTATATCCTCGTAATACTGCTCCTTGCTTACACAGCCTGTCAAAATCATTGTCATTGCCGCAGCAAAAATTATTTCTTTACACTTGTTGCATATCCTTTTCATATCTGCGCCTCTTCCAAAGTTTCATTATTTTATGATTTTGTTCCTACCGTTGCCTTTATACCCCCCGCTGAAAACCTCACAATATTTTCTATCATCTCTCTCATACTTGGCATCTGTTCCTGCAAATGTACTTCATCTTTAAATATCTCGTTCAGGTGTACCGTATGCATTAGCTGGCCTATGATTGAAATAACATTCATAAATATTTCTTTTTCAGTGATATCCGGATAAATCCTTTTTAACGCATTTCCAAATGCCTTCATTGTTGGAATTGCAACTTCATCTGCGAATGTTTGTTTCGGCAGACGAGGTTCCAGCATCTCATGAATCATAATCTTCATAAACCTCTGTCCTCTGCCCTTGTCCACAAGAGGCTCTATGAAAGAATCTGCAAATGCCTTAAGAAGCTGTTCAAGCTTAATATTTTTGGGATTCTCTTCTAAAACTTTATTAATGCTTGCTATTCTCACGTCTCTTAAAATTTTCAAATTTCTTTTTATCACCTCAGCATATAAATTATCTTTACTCTGAAAGTGATAATTTATTGCTGCAAGATTACAATTTGCTTTTTTTGTGATTTCACGAACTGTCGTTGACGAAAAGCCTTTCTCACTAAACAGTTCTTCAGCAGCAGCCATAATTCTTTCAAGAATCTCAATATGTTCATCAGTTATTACTGTATTATCGTTAAAATAATCCATTGTGTTCTCCTTAAACATATGTTTCATACGAAAGTATAAAACATATGTTTCATATCGTCAAGTTTTATTTATAAATTCTTAAAAAATGTTTATCTAACCAACTGTATTTAATCAGAATATTAGGATTGTATAAGTTATATTGGGAAAAAACTTAATAATTAAGCTTATATCATAAGTATTGCTTATTATAACAACAGGCTTGTTAATATACTTTTTCTTTTTTTTGTAATGAACAAATAATACACAATTATTGTATCATCCTTTATACCAACTATTTATAAACTTTTTAAACTACAAAAAATATAGTATATGCCCTTCTATATATGTTTGTATTGAACAAAATCAAATTATATGATAAAATAATATGGTTTATGGCAAAAATATTGAAGAAAACTAAAAAAACAAAATCAAATGTCCATAAAAAGCAGCCAAAAAAAGCGTCAAATAAGGCATCTTTGGTCAGGGCAAAAAAAACATTTAGAAAGTATTCGGACGCTGTTAAGTATCTGCTTGAGAGAACGGACTATGAGAAGGAAAAACGTCTAAGCTATAATATAACGACGTTTAACCTCAACAGGATGGAGAAGCTTCTATCCCTGCTCGGCAATCCCCACAAAAAAACCCGCACTGTTCATATAGCCGGAACAAAAGGTAAAGGTTCTACTGCCACGATGCTGGCTAAAATGCTCGAGGCAAACAATTATAAGGTCGGTTTATACACCTCACCACACGTTACGCATCTTCACGAGCGTATAATGGTCAACTCCAGTATGATAACCGAAAACGAAATTCTCAATCTCATCAACCGTATATACGCACCTGTTGAGAAACTATCCAAAACCGAAGATATAACCTTTTTCGAGATTATGACGGCTATGGCATTTATGCACTTTGCCGACGTCAAAACCGACATATCAATAATTGAGACAGGTATGGGCGGCAGGCTCGACAGTACTAACCTTATAAAACCGGAAGTGATTGGCATAACAAACATAAGCATCGACCACCCTCATCAATTGGGAAATACTATCGAGAGCATTGCCAAAGAAAAGGCAGGCATCTTCAAGCAGGGTGTACCGATTGTCACTATCAAACAGCACCCAAAAGCGATGACCGTTCTAAAGACACATGCAAACGCAATCAAAGCTCCTCTTAGCGTTACCGGCCAGGATATCAGTTTTTCATACAGGTTTGAGAACTCTCGTGAATATGGGCCACATAATAAAATATGCCTGACGACACCAACCAGCAAATTCGAACACCTGCGTGTCCCCCTTCACGGCAAACACCAGGCTGTCAACTGCGGACTGGCCCTCGCCCTGCTCGATAAACTAAAATCAAGCGGATACAAAATTGATAACGAAAAAGTAGCCATAGGCCTGAATAAGGTTTATCTCGCCGGAAGAATGGAAATGATATGTGACGACCCAAGGATTATGATAGATGGTGCTCACAATGCGGCAAGCATAGAAGCTCTAATCCATGCTATAGGCCAGAATATACCGTACGATTCAATGGTGATTATTTTCGGCTGCAACATCGACAAAGATATCAACGGAATGCTTATGCAGTTGCAGTACGGTGCCGACAAGGTAATATTCACACGCAGCAGCTCCGTAAAAGCCGCATCACCCGAGGAACTCGCGGATATGTATGCTGAAATATGCGACAAGATGTATCAGACCTCTTCGAATCTCGGACAGGCTTTACGACTTGCGAAAAGTGCCGTCGGAAAAGAAGATTTGATTTGCATAACAGGCAGTTTCTACCTCATCGGTGAGGCTAAAAAGCTTTTTCAGAAAGCCTGACACATCAGGCCTTAGCCTCCATTTCGCTCATCGAAGCCTCAGTTGCCTGCAAATACAGCGGCAGTGTAAAGAAAAATGTGCTTCCCCGGCCTACTTCCGACTCCACCCATATACATCCACCATAAGTGCTGACGATTTTCTTCACAACTGAAAGGCCGATGCCCGTACCTTCCACCTCATCACGCCTGTTCAGGGTTTGAAAGACTTTGAAAATCTTCTCGAAATGTTTTTCTTCAATCCCCGGGCCGTTATCCGATACGCTGAACTTGAAGAATTCGGCTTCTTTGACACAGCCGACTTTTACCCTGCCGTCAGGTTTATCCATATACTTGACGGCATTTTCTATCAGATTCTGAAAAACCTGTGCAATCCGAGTACGTACGCACACAATTTCAGGTAATTCATTCTCAATCGTAATCGATATTTCCCCGGGTGGTGTTATTAGATCAATTATTTCCGGCACAAGCGAATTTAGATTTACCTGCACCTTTTCTTCATTCTCCCTTCCAACCCTTGAATAGCGAAGCACGTCGTCAATCAGATTATGCATCCTCTCCGCACGGCTGCCAAGCAACTCTGCCTGCTTTCTGCCGTTTTCATCAAATTTATCTGCATAATCCTCCATGATAAATCCGATTATCGTTGTAATCCCTCGTAATGGCGCTTTCAAATCATGCGAGATGATATATGCAAACTCCTTCAGTTCCTGATTAGTCTTCTCAAGCTCCTCGAGGAGATTCGCCTGTTGCTGCTCAGCCTTTTTTCTTTCTGTGATATCTCGAAAGCTCCATACGCGACCTACAATCCTGTTGCCAAACTTTTGCGGTTTAGAGAACCTTTCAAACACCCGCCCGTCCTTGAACTCAAGCAAATCCAGCGACTGCTCAGCAGGCTGAGAGTAAAGCCTTTCAACCTCAGCTAAAAATCCTTCAGTGTCCTTTAGTTGGTCCAGTACATGTGAAAGCAATTTCTTATCGTCCCGTGTCCCGGCTACGCTGTGAGGAATCTTCCACAACTTCAAAAACTGCTGATTGTAGCTTACAACACGTCCATACAAATCGACCACAAGAATACCGTCCGCAGTGGCTTCCAGCGTCGCTGTATGCAGGGAGAGTAATTTTTTTAATTCCTCCTCCGACCTTTTCTGCTCAGTAATGTCCCTGAATATACCCTGTAATACTTTTTTACCATTAATTTCCAGCAAACTTGCCTTGATTGCTACATCTTTTATCTCTCCGCTTTTGGTTACAACCTGTGTCTCCAGCGTCTTGTCCTGTTTCTCTCCGATATGATTCTTAAAAGTCCCGCTAAATTCTCCTTTGATTTTTTCCGGTAGATGGAGACTCCGCTGATGTTTGCCAACAATTTCTGATTTCTCCATGCCTAACAATCTTGTAGCTGCAGGATTACAGTCAATTAATATGCCCGTTTCGGCATCGGCTACGAAAACAGCATCCAATGCCCACTCAAACAGCTTCCTGTATCTCTCCTCGGATTCCCTCAGCAGTTCCTCTGCCTTTGCACGCTCTCTAATTTCTTCGTTGAGATTATCCATTTACGTATCAGATTCCTTTAAGTCCTCGACCCTAAAATCAAAAGAACTGCATAAAAATTCTAATCTTTTTGCTGCCTCTCTTTTCCACAATCTTTTGCCCGGGATACCTGAAACCAAAAATATATAAGATACACAATAAAATTAATGCTGTTTTATCCCCCTTTGCATTTCTTTTACCCCCTAATGGAATTTATACTAATACACTAATGCTTTTCGGCGATATTTTTGTATCACTTAATAACAAACTTATATACTCAAAAAGATTTGAAACTTTCTTTTGTTGGAACTGAAGACAGAATCAGAGTCTGATAAATGCTGCAGATAGTCTGGAAAAATAAATAAAATAAGCTGTTAATTACCCCCAGGCTGGCCCCATAAGCCGTTTTCCAAAATCTGCCCAGCTAACAAGGCATAACCCTCCACGTCAGGATGGCTTGCGTCCGCATAATACTCCTCAGCCAAAGCCGAAGGAATGTAAAAATCTACTTTGTTTTCGACCAGCCAGCCTCCTATAATCCTTTTGATTTCGTTGTATTCGGCAAGGCTCTCTGGTTCAAGAATATGCTCATTAAAAGGCCCAACAACAACAAAAACCCTGTTGCCCCTCTGTCGTAAAAGCTCTATTACTCTTTTGAAGTAATGCCATTGCAGAGACCTCTCCAAATAGACCCACGGCAAATCATATCTTCTCTCTGCCTTTGTCCCTGCTTCTCTTTCGCGAACCGGACTATCCCCCGACCAGCTCCGAAGTTTGCTCCCAATGTCACTGAAAGGATTCTCGTATGGATGCTCTACCAGCCAGCCGCAAAAATCCGTCACCCCTCGCTCATCATCCGCAAAACACAAAAGGTTAACGTGTTTTACCCAGCCCAAAAAAAACAGATTACGTTCAATAATTACACCTATTCTCGAAAACAGCCCCGCCCTGTAACTTGCTATCGCAGGGAAAAACTGCGGCACGAGCCTCGGATGATTAAAGCTGAACTCTTTTTCGCTTCGCAAATCATACTTATCCGAGCTTAGCCACAACGGATTCAAATGAACCAAAACATCTCTCCCGCTAATGTCACCTCCGTAGTATTTCAGCAGGCCGAACATCGCAACAGGATGAAGGCCATCCAATCCCAAATTTACAAATCGCTCTTCTCCTGAAAGCTCATTGAGATAGTGCGACAAAGTCTCGCCCTTCTCAACATACTGGCCCCATACAACCGAATCCCCAATAACAAGGCTCTTTCCCTCGGCACATACCAATTCGCAATACCGCTCAAAAAGCCAATAGTCTTCGCTCAGCTTATAAACAAATCGGTAATCTTCGCCCGCCTCGAATTTCTCGACCTTGCCCCATACAAAAACCAATATATATATCAGCACAACCAAAACACCGAGAGCAATCAGCCATTCCCGAAAATTAAGTCGCATCCCGTTCGATGAAAAAACAATTGCCCCGCCCGCTTTGTTTTCATCTCTTGTAATATTATTTACCGGCATAGCCAATCCCTCGAGCACAAAGCTCGCTTATCAAAATTCGAAGTAAATAAAAGACTGTCCCGACGAGGAGACAAAGATAATCAAATAAAGTATCATAAAAACAAATCCGCAAATCCTTACCGATGAAAAATTAATATATCGCCTGAAACGTGATTCATAAACAAACTGATACATCCACACCGCAAAAATCATAACGATAAAAAACAGTGGAAATCCCACTCCTGTCAAACCACCTGAAAATATCCTGCTGATTATCACCGATGCGTCAGAAAGGCTTTCCGCGCGAAAGAATATCCACGCAAACGTAACAAACACAAAAACAGATATCTGCTTTAATAATCTTGGAACCTTCTCTTTATAAAACAAGCTGCTCTCCAGACCCCTTGTCAAACATCTCGCTAACGCGTGAATACCGCCCCAGATAACAAACGTCCACGCCGCACCGTGCCACAATCCCATAAGCAGCATCGTTATAAAAACGTTCCTGTAAGTATTGAACCTGCCCCTGCGGTTCCCCCCTAAGGGTATATAAAGATAGTCCCTGAACCAGCTCGACAAACTTATATGCCATCTTCTCCAGAAATCTCCCAGCCCGTCGGCAAGGTATGGATTATTAAAATTCAGCATAATGCGAAATCCCATCATCCGCCCCAGCCCGCGGGCCATATCGCTGTAACCGCTGAAGTCAAAATACAATTGCCATCCGAATGCAAAAGTCGCAAGAACCAGCGCAGCCGACTGATACTCACCCGGCTGACCATAAATCTTATCTACATAAACTGCCAACATATCAGCCAGTGCCAGCTTCTTAAAAAGCCCAACCACAAAAAGACTCAATCCATCAGCCGCATCCTGAACCGATATCCTTGCCGGTCTGCGTAACTGCGGCAATAAATTTTTGGCCCTTTCAATCGGGCCGGCCAATAAAATCGGAAAAAATGAAACGAAAACTGCATGCCGAATAAAATTCCTCTCCCTCTCGACTTCTCCCCGATAGCAATCAACTACATAACCTATCGACTTGAATATATAAAATGACAGACCTACCGGCAGAAAAATATCCGCCTCAGCAAAACGTATAGACATCCCGACCGAACTTAGAACCTGGTTTAAATTTTCAACAACGAATCCGCCGTATTTGAAAAAACCTAAAAGAGCGAGACTATTAACAACACTCACAAAAAGCCACGTCTTCTTCCGCCCGCTTCTTTCCATTGCTGCAACAGCAAAGTAATCAATGCACGTCGAGTAAGCTATCAGAATAAGAAACCACGGCTGCCAGCACCCGTAAAAAAAATAAGAACCCGCAAGTATCCAGAGATTATTTAATCTCGTCCTTTTGAACGCCAGGTAACCGGCGTAAAAGACAATGAAGAAAACCAAAAATGACCAGCTTTGAAAAAGCATCTATAATCAGTCACCTGAATCCATTAAGACTCTTATATGCGCTTCCGCCGCTTCCGCCAGCTTTTCCAGATTATAACCTCCCTCCAGAATGGATACCAGCCGTCCCTCGCAGCACCGCTCGGCAATCCGCTTAACAATACCCGTCAACTCAGCGAATCCTTCCGCCGTTACCTCCATACCGCCTAATGTATCCTCTTCGCCGGCGTCGAAGCCTGCCGATATCAAAACAAAATCCGGCTCGAAACTAAGAGCCGCAGCCACAAGCTCGTCCTCGAAAACTCTTTTATAATCCGCATCGTTCGAGCCCGCAGCAATAGGGACATTAATAGTATAATTCAATCCTGCTCCCGTCCCCCTCTCTTCTGCACTGCCGGTCATAGGATAAAATGGGTACTGGTGAACGCTGAAATATAATACAGTCGGGTCATCGTAAAATGCCGCCTGCGTCCCGTTGCCGTGATGAACGTCCCAATCCACTATCAATATCTTTTCAAGTCCGTAGTGCTTTTGAATATACCTTGCTGCGATTGCAATATTATTAAAAATACAAAATCCCATCGCTCTATCCTTCAGTGCGTGATGGCCCGGCGGCCGAATAGCACAAAATGCATTTTCAATATCACCAGCCATAATCGCATCCACGGCACGCAGCACACCGCCAGCCGCCTGCAGAGCAACCTTAAAAGAATCCCTGCATATCGGCACGTCCGCTGTATCCAAATATCCTGCTTGCTTTTCGCAGCTTTCTTTGACTCGCTCCACATATTCTTTAGTGTGAATCGTTGTAATCCATTCTAAAGATGCCTCTGCCGGCTCAATCAAAAAAAGCTGTGAATACAAATCTTTTTGCTTCAATCTTTCGATTATCGCCGTCAGCCTTTCCGGCCTCTCAGGATGACCCGCCGGCATTGTATGCTTCAGGTACACATCACTGTAAACAATTCCCGTCACCGCCTTCTTGGAATCTTTTTTTACCATCGCTTGTCTCTCCGTATCTTCATCACCTACACTTCTGACGCATCGAAAACCTATAGCATCATTGGCAAGGCAGGTATCGTCAATGGAAATATCGCTTGACCGATAACAGCTTCTGCAGGCATCAGCACTCGAATTCCACGCACCGCCGCGTATCACCTTTTCCTTTCCCTCTGCCGGCCCTCTCGGATTCTCGCTTGGGCTCCGGCCGTAATAATCCTTCGAATAAAAATCATTACACCACTCCGCAACATTCCCGCACATATCATAAAGACCCCACCCGTTAGGCTTTCTTAATCCCACCGGATGTGTATTGGCTGCCGAATTTTTTGAATACCAGCCGTACTTCTCGAGCTCTTTGGCATTGTTTCCGAAAAAATATCTCGTTTCTGTCCCCGCCCGGCATGCATATTCCCATTCAGCCTCCGTCGGCAGCCTGTAACCGTTCGCCTCGAAGTCGCACTCCCAGTTTTCCTCGTTGTAACAAACCTCCAGACCTTCCGCCCGCGACCTCTCATTACAGTAAATCGCCGCATCTGTCCAGTTCACCTGCTCTACAGGCCGATTAGCATCCTTGAAATGCGACGGGTCGGATATTTGAAGCCTCCTGAACTGCTTCTGTGTCACCTCGCACTTGTCCATATAAAAAGAATCAATCCGCACCTTATGAACAGGTCCCTCATCAGCCGATTCTTCGCTGCCCATCTCGAACCAGCCGCCCGGTATCTTTACCATCTCTACTCCGCTGTTCGTTTCTATTACCTGCGGCTTATATTCGCTTTGACTATTTTTCTTGCAGCCCAAAAAAAACAAAAATACTGCAACACATAACAAAAATATTTTTCTCGTACGTGTAACCATAAAGATGTCTGCAAACCAAAGGAAATTCAAAAAATGTTCACAGCCGGACTCTGCAACGATAGGTCTAATTTATTATTTGCTTGCTCCGGCAGTCTCTGAGGAAACAGGAATCCAGTCGGGCTCCTTATTATCCTGACCGTCATCAGTAATCTGCACCCAGTTACCATCAAGGTCACTGACGCGTATATTCCAGCCTCGTGCCCTGCCCGCAACCTGCTGGCCTCCCTCGAAAGGCCCGTAACTGAAAGCGACATATTTACCGTCGGGCGACAAATCTATATGATAAAGTTTCATATTCATCGGGCAGTTCACAATGCCTTTTATATTAGTCACTTTCGGCACACCCTCTTCGAAAGACAATTCTCCCACACGCAGCACCCAGTCGGTCTCTCCCCACACAAGCCTCTTGCCGTCACTGCTCACGTCAGGCCGGCACCCCCGCACCCCCCATTGCTCCAGGTCGATTACCCGCATCCCCTCAGCCTCGAAAGCTATTAATGCATCGCTGATTTCCATCGCTCCCTGCACCGCCGCAAAAAACCATTTCCCGTCAGGCGACCAGCAAAGGGCATAAAGGTGTTCTAATTCTTTATTCGGGTGTCTTTTGTACTCACCCGTCTGCAAATCATAAATTATAACCTCGGACGTCGCGTATGGCTTCGTCGTATAACGGTCATACTCTCCTTT
>CAYXGT010000026.1:0-29428 GCA_964464635.1 uncultured Pirellulales bacterium
CTTCTGCCGAGAATAAATTGAACCGCCATAAGAAACACCTAAAAACCACAGTTAATTAAGTCAGTTTTTACCACAAAAAAAGAAGTTTTTCAAATCCCTGTTTTTTTTTGAATGAATTTACAGGAACACTCCGTCTTATTTTTCGTCTATAACAAATAGAAGCGAACATTTTTGCCGGCTCTCAAGTACAAATAAATAGAAGTCTTCAGGACCGAGTAATTTCGCTTCCTCCTCTCCTCCTCAACTCGGTCCTGCTTTTTTTATGCAGCAGGGGCGGTTTGCGAACATTATTATCAGGATAAAAGTATAATAATCTGGAGCTTCCAACAGGGTCAGGTAAATCTCTTTCTCCTCTCCTCCGCAGCCTGGCCCTGTTTTTTTATTATTATTAGTCGAAAAGAACCGCACTTTTTTGCCGCAGGTAAGGTAAAAAAATATATAGCAATCAACGCAAAATGACGGGCCGGGTACTTAGCTACGCAACTTCTGCGAAACCCGGTCCGTTTTTTGTTTTAAACAACTCACAAAACAGCCCGTCTTTCACAAAAAAAATCAGTAGTCTTAAAAACACAAACAGGTTATAATAGCGGTTCTGTTTCGATAAAAATTAACAGGCTGCTTTTTTACAGGAGCGGATTATGTCAGGTCATTCTCACTGGTCAGGTATAAAATTCAAGAAGGCGGCACTCGACGCAAAGCGAGGCAAAATCTGGAGCAAACTTGCAAGGGTCATCATCGTGGCGGCAAAGGCCGGTGGAGGCGACCCTGCGGCTAACCTAACTCTGCGATACGCAATAGATAAAGCCAAGGCCTCCAATATGCCCAAGGACACAATTGAAAAGGCCATAAAAAAAGGCACAGGTGAGCTCGGAGCAACCAATTTCGAGCAGATACTCTACGAAGGCTACGGGCCGGGCGGCGTGGCTATTATGGTAGATGTCCTGACCGATAACCGCAACCGTACCGCACCTGAGATTCACAGAATATTCGAGAGGCACGGCGGGTCACTGGGAAAAAGCGGCTGCGTCAACTGGATGTTCGGCAAAAAAGGACTTATCACCGTTTCAGAAGAAAAAATCGACGAAGACTCGCTGATGGAAATCGCTCTCAGTGCCGGCGCAGACGATATGACAAACACGGGAAAGGTTTATGAAATAACCTGCGAGCCGGCTGCATACGAAGCCTTAAAACAAACCCTGCAGGAAAAAGAAATTCCTACCGAAATGGCTGAAATCTCAATGGTGCCGCAAAATACGATTGAGATAAAAGACAAAGACCTTGCCCGCAAAATAATCTCTCTTATGGATGACTTCGAGGACCATGACGACGTGCAGAACACCTACGCAAACTTCGATATCCCGGATGAGCTGATGACATAAGAAATCCTAAATCCGAAATTCGAAACAAACACAAATGCTCAATATAGGGGTACGCAGGCGGGGTCGGATGGACTGGCATCACAATCAACAAGCCAGTTGTTCGCCAGCATAGCAAAGTCAGCAAAATTTACCTTACAATCGTTATTAACATCGCCTGTCAATACAAAACCGCATTCGGCCTTTATACCGAGACTATGACCATAGCCTGCCGCAACAGCGATAAAGCCTGTATTGGGAGAAGGGACATCGCACTGGTTGTACGAATTCGCTCCCCAAGAGACGACAGAGCCATCGGCTTTTAATCCGAGAGAATGATACGAACCTGCGGCGATGGTCACAAAGTCTGAATTTGGCTCAGGGACATTGCACTGGCCGTCTTCGTTATCTCCCCAGGCGATAATAGAGCCGTCGGCCTTCAGGCCCAGAGAGTGATAGTAGCCTGCAGTGACAGCGATAAAGCCAGTATTAGGTTCAGGGACACTGCACTGGCCGAAGCCATTCCATCCCCAGGCGATAACGGAGCCATCGGCTTTTAGGCCGAGAGAATGACGTCTGCCAGCAGAGATGTCTACAAAACCGGAATTCGGCTTAGGGACATTGCGCTGTCCGAAGTCGTTATATCCCCAGGCGGCGATAGTGCTATCTTCCTTCAGGCCCAGACTATGACCATAGCCCCCTGCAACGGCAATAAAGCCTGCATTTGGCTCAGGGACATTGCACTGGCCCCATACGTTATCTCCCCATGCGACTATAGAGCCATCGGCCTTCAGGCCGAGAATATGATTCCCACCTGCGGCAATGGCGATAAAGTCTGTATTTGGCTCAGGGATATCGCGCAGGCCGTAGTAGTTTCCTCCCCAAGCGACGATAGAGCCATTGGATTTTAATCCGAGAGAATGCCAATCGCCAGCGGCGGTGGCCACAAAGCCTGAATTTGGAGAAGGGATATTGCACTGGCCCGAATCGTTATCTCCCCAGGCGACGATAGAGCCGTTGGCATTCAGGCCGAGAGAATGATACCTACCTGCGACGATGGCCACAAAGCCTGAATTAGGCTCGGGGACGTCACATTGACCAGCATAGTTTCCGAATGGATTATTATTACTTCCCCAGGCGACAATAGAGCCATCGGCGGCCAATCCGAGACTATGATACCCGCCTGCAGCAACGGCGATAAAGCCTGTATTGGGGTCAGAGACATCGCACTGGCCCTCGTCGTTTCTTCCCCAGGCCACGATAGAGCCATCGGCCTTCAGACCGAGATTATGTTCATAGCCTGCCACAACCGTGATAAAGCCTGTATCTGGCAAAGGGACATTGCACTGGCCATAGTCATTTCTTCCCCAAGCGACTATAGAGCCATTGGATTTTAATCCAAGAGAATGATCCTCGCCTGCTGCAATGGCGATAAAGTCTGTATTGGGGTCAGGGACATCGCATTGGCCATAATCGTTACGTCCCCATGCGACGATAGAGCCGTCGGCTTTTAATCCGAGAGAATGATACACGCCTGCCGCAATGGCGATAAAGCCTGAATTGGGAGAAGGGACATTGCACTGGCCGGAAGAGTTGTATCCCCAGGCGACGACAGAGCCATCGGCCTTCAGGCCGAGAGAATGATACCCGCCTGCCGCAATGGCCACAAAGCCTGTATTGGGGGAAGGGATATTGGACTGGCCGCTGAAGTTTCCTCCCCATGCAACGATAGAGCCGTCGGATTTTAGACCAAGAGAATGAGCTCCCCCAGCGGCAATGGCCACAAAATCGCTACTCAAATCAACGCCGATGACCTGAGTTCCCCAGCCGATGATTTTGCCGGACTTCTCAGCCATTAGCTGTGCCGGTGATAGGAAAATTAATAAAATAACGAGTAAGATTATGATATATTTATACCGCATTATCGCATCTCCTATATAATTGACAAGTATTATAACAAAACATCGGTAAAACTACAAGAAAATTCCAAAATTTTTTAAACCGCAAAGCTCATCCTTCGACTACGCTCAGGACAGGCAGAGAACACCCTTCTACGCCCTTCGGGCTACGCAGGGCAGGCAGAGAATTGATACTCGATACTGGATGCTCGATGTCGAAGACCTATCTTTAGACGGGCTCGATACGGAATACGAGCCACGAGCGACAAGATTAGTCAGCGGTGGATTCAAAGATGCCGATTATGGCGAGAATCATAACCGTTTCAATAAATACAAGAATTGCACCAATAATATTAACCTGATAAAGAAAAGCTGCGCCCAGGCCGGTGCAAAGTGTTGCAAGATATAAGGTCAGAACCGTCTGCGTTACGGACAGGCCCCTTCTCTGCAGACGGTGCGAGAAATGCTGTGTGTCGCCGACAAAGGGGCTTTTGCCCTGCCTGAGCCTTAAAAAAGAGACGCTTACAAAATCATATAACGGCACAGCCATTACAATCAAAGGCATAAGTACAGCGTACCATCGGCCGCTCTGCGCCTGCTGATAATACGTGGTTCGCAAAGTAAGAAGCGCGACAAAAAATCCCACGACAAGCGAACCTGCATCACCGGCGAAAATCTTAGCAGGCGGAAAATTAAAGATAAGAAAACCGAGCAGCGTCCCGACAAATACGAGCGCCAGGCCGCCGACAAAAACCTGGCCGTTGTTCGCCGCTGCGACAAACAGGATACCGGCTGCTATAACGGCAATACCTGCTGCAGCGCCGTCCATATTGTCGAGGAAGTTAAACACATTAATAATCAATACAATCCAGAAGGCCGACAGCAGAGTCGTTACATATATATTTTGAATGAAAAGCTCGACCCTGATTTCGGCAAAGCCGGCAGCGACAACGGCAACAATAAACTGCACAATGAGCTTAAAGAACGGGCCGAGATGACTTTTGTCATCCCATAAGCCCAATGCAAATAAAACAAAGATGCATATCAGGACTATAACCAATTGGTTAAACTTGGTTAAAAAATCTGCAGGGTCGATTCCAAATTTTTCTGTAAGTGAAGCGAAGTGACCGGGGATGAAAACCAATCTGAAAAATACAGATGCGGCTATAATGATAATCGCCAGCGTTGCGAATATTGCAATGCCGCCGCCGAGGGGGACAGCTCTGTCGGCGAAGCGGTCGGCTCTCGGATGAGAGACGAAGCCGGCCAACAAAACCCGTTTTCTTATAACGGCAGTCAGTACTGCCGAAAGAAAAAATGAGCCTGCAACTAATCCAGCTGATATTGCAATTATGGTTTCGATTTTAACTGCTCCAGTAATCTCTTTCTTACTTTACTGAAAAAATCGTGGTAGCACTGCTGAGCATAATCGGGATAAGTATAAGGCATCTGCTGCCACTTTCCATTATCAAAAATCAACGTTACCTCGGCATACATTTTTTTGCCGATATATATACGGTGCGAATAATTTTTTGTTGTCGCTAAAATCAGTTTCGACGGCTCGATAATACCCGGGTCGAGATTTACCGGCCGGGGCAAATCGACGGCAAGGGCTTTTGCCAGTCCCTGCTCAATTGCATTTGTCCTGTGCTTTATATCCGCAAGCTCGCCCGGGTCAATAAGTTTTTCAATACCGACAAATTGTCTTAAGATATTCTCACCCGTTTGTTTTTCATAGTAATCGGTCTGATTAAACGGCCAGGTGTCACTTACAAAATCGATGTTACCAAACTCAGCTTCTATCGCTTCAGCAGCTTTCTTTAAGCAATTCCCGTCGGCAGCGAGTACGCCGATTATGAGTTTAACCTGACCGGGCTCCTTTAATTCCCACATACACAGCCCAAAAAAATTGTTAAACTTTCAGTTTCTCTTTGAGGGAATCTACAATTTCAATAACTTTGCCGGCGGCCTGGTCGATGGGGATACTTATACTTTCTTTTTGCGAGCGCAGCTTAATCTCGACATTGCCGGCGGCAACTGAAATTTTGCCGACCGATACCCTGACCGGTATGCCGATTAAATCGGCGTCCTTGAATTTTACACCGCCCCGCATAACCCTGTCATCAAGCAGGACGTCAAGGCCCTTGTCGATAAGCTCGCTGTAAATTTTTTCCGCTGTTCCGGCGACCTGAGAATCTTCCTGATTAATCGATGTCACTATGACCTCAAACGGCGCGATACTTACAGGCCAGATAATTCCATCCTTATCATAGCCTGTCTCAATCGCGGCAGCGGCTATGCGGTTAATACCTATACCGTAGCAGCCCATAAGACAGCTTTTCTCCGCGCCTTTCTCGTCGAGAAACTTTGCGCCGAGCCTGTCGCTGTACTTGGTCCATAATTTAAATATCTGGCCTACCTCGATACCTTTTTTGAATAAAAGTTTTTTTCCTTCGAAGCTGTCACCCTCCTGTGCAATACGCAAATCGGTAACCTCAATATTGCCGCCTTCGAGAGGAAAATCTCTGCCGGGCACAACATTTTTGATATGGTAACCGGTTTTATTGGCTCCTGTGATACCAACAGCCATTGCAGCGACGGCGTGGTCGATAAACATTTTCGAGACTTTATCAGCAAGACCGACGGGCCCAGCAAAACCGACCGCTGCTGTGGTAACTTTCACGATTGTTGCCTCGTCAGCCAGCTCGATATGCTTGCCGCCGATAGCCTGTGTGAGCTTTTCCTGATTAAGCTCATGGTCGCCGCGCACCAGAGCCGCTATGGTTTCGTCTCCTGCAGAATAAATCAGGGTCTTAATTAAATCTTCCGGTCGGCATTTGAGAAAATCGCAGACATCCTCGACGCTCCCGATTCCGGGCGTGTGCACTTTTTCTACCTGAGCGATTTTGCCTTTCGTCTTTTCCTTTGGTAAGGGGTCAACGGGTGCTTTTTCGAGATTCCAGGCGCGTGAGCCGTCCTCGAAATAGACAATCACATCCTCGCCGAACTCGCAGGGCACGGTGAACTGATGCGAGCCGGAGCCCCCGATTTCGCCGGACTCGGCCTCGACGATGACGTAATCCAGGCCGCAACGCTTGAAAATCCTGCAATACGTATCATACATATTCATATAACTTTTTTGCAGGCCGTCGGCATCGACGTCGTAGGTATATGCGTCTTTCATAATGAATTCTCTGCTGCGGAGCACGCCGAAACGAGGCCGAAACTCATCGCGGAATTTCGAATGCATCTGGTAAAGATTAAGGGGCATCTGCTTGTAGGATTTTATCTCAGCGGCAGCAAGAGAAGTAAAAACCTCTTCAGCCGTCGGGACAAGGACCATCTCCCTGCCGTGACGGTCGAAAAGATGAAACAGGTTCTCGCCGTAATCGGCGCTTCTGCCGCTTTTGTCCCATAGCTCTACCGGCTGAATAATCGGCACAACTATCTCGAGCGCGCCGGAGCGGTTCATTTCCTCTCGAACAATATTCATAACTTTTTGCAGACACTTAAGGCCGAGCGGGAGATAACTATATGTACCGCTCGCCAGACGACGCATAAGTCCTGCCCGAACCATCAACCGATGGCTGGGTATCTCGGCATCTGCAGGGACTTCCTTAACCGTGGGGATAAAATACTTACTGTATCTCATAAATGTTCCTTTAAAAAACATTAAAACACTGTGAAAACTTATAGCCTAATACAGTCATTTATGCAAGTTTTTATAAGTACTATATATCCGGCTATTCCAGCAATTTAACTTGCAAAGATTTACTAATAACATATGATGTCAAACATACGTCATTGATATATTTAAAATGGAGATATAATGGCACATACATTCATCGAACAGATCGGGCCGGGACAGGCAGTGGATGACATCTTTCTGGTAAAAGAGCCGATTCTCAGGAGCACTACACGGGGAGATTTGTATATTGCGATGTACCTTTGCGACCGGACGGGGCAGCTCAACGGGCGAATGTGGCAGGCTACCGAGACAATTTATAACGCCCTGCCGAAACCCGGCTTCGTACATATTCAGGGCAGAAGCGAAATCTATCAGAATAACCTGCAAATCATCGTGAACAATATCAGCATCGTTGATACCTCAAAAGTCAGCCTTGATGATTTTCTGCCCCGCACGACAAAAGACACGGAAAAATTATTCAAGGAAGTAAAAGACATCCTGAGCAGAATAAAAAATTCACAGTTAAAGGCCCTTGTAGATGAATTTCTCGCTGACGATGAGCTTATGAAAAAATTCAAAACCGCCCCAGCCGCCATGAGAGTCCACCATAATTATCTCGGAGGCCTGCTGGAGCACACTCACAACACATTAAACGTTGCGGCCGCGATACTGCCATTTTATCCACAGGTTCAGGATGAGCTTGTCCTTGCGGCAATTTTCCTTCACGATATCGGTAAAACCGAGGAGCTGACATACGATATATCCTTTTCATATACAAACACCGGCCAGCTTTTAGGCCATATCGCACAGGGCCTGCTTATGATAAAACAAAAAGCCGACCGTCTCGAAGACAAAGGTAAAAAAATCGACCAGAATACGATGGACTCTCTCAATCATATTATTCTTTCACATCACGGCCGGTACGAATTCGGCTCACCAAAACTGCCTGCCACGCCCGAGGCTTTTCTGGTCAACTACATAGACGACCTTGACGCAAAGATTAACCAGGTGACAGCGGCAATCGACAATGAGAATCCCGATTCCGACTGGACGAGCTGGCAGAAAACCCTCGAAACAAGACTGTACAGAAAACGAATTGAGCAGTAACCGGCGGCAAAATCAAAACAGGTTTATCACGCATTGAAATCATTTAATAGTAGCCCAGCCGGCCCCCCTAAAAATCGCCGGCTGGGCCATCCATTTATATGGATGTGGGTGCTCTCAGTGAACGGAACTTTCCTCATTCCTATGTAAAGTATCGAAAAGAACGAAGAATATGTAAACTATATTATCGATACAGTGACAGCGCTATGTCACTGAAGCTAAAAAAACTGAAAAAGCGGGAAACTGAGGATTTAAAAAGCGGATATCGGCTGAAAAACCGTATCGATGGTCGAAAGATATGATTATCAAATCCTGCCCGGCAGACGATTAAGCGAGATTCCTGAAAACCGCCATAACTTCTCAAATTCGGCGCGTTCCATCAAAATCTTCCCAAAAGAGGGGTCTGCAATGCACACTGCCTGGTCCGAGACCTCAAGTACGACAACGCAATGGTCGGTAAGAAACGAAGCCTTTATTACAACAAGCGTAATGTCCGCACTTTTAAGCTGTTCGACGGAATCGAAATGACGAAATTGACACTGAAGCCCCTGCTTTTCATAAAGACGACGCAGTGCATCGGAAAGACACTTCTGCATTGTACCTGCTATAGGATTTGTATGAGAGAGAACCGCCAGCTGGCCTTCGCTTGCCTGAAAACCCAATTTTCCAAGAGCCGTCACCGCCGCTGCTGGACCGCAGGTAAAATCCGTCGATTGTAAACACACGCCGTCGGAATCCAGCCGGGTCGGAAGATTCAACAGGTTTTTTTTAATCAATGCAGGTACAAGAAAGGGAAGAACAGAAAACCAAATTACAAAAATACCCATCAATACACAGGTCAAAATCTTCTGTCCCCTTCTCGGAAGCCGTGAAAGAGGGCTCATAAGTCCAACTGTTACCGCCAGGCAGAATAAAACATACCTGGCCCGACCGGCTATTATCCAGCAAAACGGCTTCTCAAAAACAAAAAAACTGCTGAACCTCGAGCCAATCAGTATCACCATAAAAACAAAAGACAGAAAGTAACCATACATCCAGTACGGATTTCGCAGGCGCGAAAATAATCTGCCCAGGAAGATACCGAAAAAAGCTACCGCAAGAACAAATATAGTCTCAGTCCACGCACTCAAGCCCCATTTCCTCCAGTTGAATCCTTATAAAACCATTTTATCAAATCAAGCCGAATATTCAAGCAAATTCGCCGAAAAAACCTCAATTTCACGCAAAACCAAAAGTGAACTGCGTAAAATAATACTTTTTTGGGACACAACTATTTACATTTATGTAATTACTTGCATTCTCACAGCCGATGAATTACAATTATGAGCACCTGCACAAAATTCTTTATTGAGGGACAGAAAGGCGGAAAATAAAATGAAAAACTCTTTTAAATTCGGTCTGCTCGTTTCGACAATAATAATCTTTCTAACTTTGTCGGCTTATGCTGCGTGGGAGAGGTGCTGCATCGAGCCGGACAATGGAAGCGGAACCGTGGATTTGCCGCCGATGGACTGCAACTGGCAAAGCTTCGATGAGCCCTGGGAAATTATCGATGGCCTGCCCCCGGGAACTACTATCGAAATGGATGTGGTTTTGAAAGATTTCATTTGCTGCCAAGAGCCCTGCCCCGAGTGCTCTGTACCAATGCCGCCCGGCGAGTGCGAAACAGCCGGTGGCAGTCTTGGTGGAACAGCACTGTGCTTCGAGGCAACTCTGGATATGGTAGTCCGCGGCACCGGAGACCTGCAAGGCTTTAACAGGCACCTGGCCGTACCAGTCTTCTGCGAGATACATACAGGGCCTCGTAATCCGGGCGACCCGGTACAAACTTTTGATACAGTTTTTTATAACTTAGACGGTGAATTATTCGGTGACCCGGATTTCTGCACGTTCAGAATTAACGGAGGGGCTGTTAACGGCCTGCCAAGCCCCGGAGAAATGACGCTAACGGAACTGCCTGACGGTGACTTCGCGGTGGACAGCTTTTTTGACATCACATACCAAATCGAATTCGAAGGCTGTCCAGATTCACCACTGGCTGAAATGGCAGGAATAACTACCACCCAGAAGAGAATCTCACTATGCCGTCCGGCCCTGCCGTGTGAACCGACACAGAACGGCCTGGGCTGCAAAGATGTAACCTGTCCCGAAATCGGCGATGAATGCAAACCTAAAACGATAAAATATGACCCCAATACAGGTTATACTACCGTTCTCGAATGTGAATGACAGGGTGAAGAAGAGTGCTACGTTGATATCGAAAATATCGAATACGACTGTGTACAGCCGGATAACGGCACGGGCACGGTGACACTGCCGCCAATCGGTTGTGAATATACCAGCCCGGACGAGGTCTTTGAAATTATTGAAGGCCTGCCGCCGGGAACTACCATCGAGATGGATGGTATACTTGAGGATTTCTTATGCTGTCCACAAGGCTGTGAAATGTGCTCAATGCCTCTCGACCCCGGCGAGTGCGAGACAGAAGGCGGCAGTCTTGGCGGTCACGGCCACTGCTTCGAGGCAACGCTGGATTTGACCGTGCACGGAACGGGAGAGTTGCAAGGATTCAACAGACACTTAGCCGTGCCGGTCTTCGGTGAAGTACACACCGGCCCTCGTGATCCCGGTGACCCTGTTCAGACTTTTCCAGCAGACTTTTACCGTTTGCAGGGCGAATTATTCGGTGACCCTGATTTCTGTGAATTTATAATCACAGGCGGCACTGACTTCGGCCTGCCGGGACCGGGACAAACGACACTGACCCGACTTCCCACCGGCGACTTCGCAGTTGACAGCTTCTTTGACATAACCTACCAGATAGAATTCGAGGGCTGCCCGGACTCACAATTGGCAGACTATGCAGGGACAACCACTGCTACAATAAGAATGGAGACAGGCGGCATTCCGCTGCCTCCAGGCTGTACCGGCCCCTGCCCTGAATGCCAGTTCTGCGAAGAGACAATTACACCAAACGGCGACGGCACTATCGATATAAGCTGCAATTGTATTCCCGACGCAGACCTTAACCGGGATGGCAAAGTTAATTTTGAAGATATGGCAATTATGTGCAATCAGTGGCTTCGAGGTACAGAATAAAAGCAATAGCAAAGAAACGCGAAATTAAAGGCTGTGAGTGAAAACTTACAGCCTTTTTTTATTTTCAGCAGGTGAATTTCTAAATTCTCTACAAATTTGAAACTGCATTATATGGCAAAAAAGCATATTTCAAACCATAAATTTGTGTAGGGCTACCCGTATATTAAGAACTCAAGAAAATCTGCTTAGCCTCCGGGTAAGTTGACAACGCTGCGCTGTAAACTCCCAAAACGACGTTTTTAGCCGAAAAAAAGCTATTAGTAAATTCCGGAAAGAAACAATTTTTTTAAAAATATTTCCAATTTTCAAAAAACTGTTATATAATCCTGTATCCGGGATTTGATAAAATGGGAAGCGTAAAAGTAACGTTTTATTCAGCCCTATGGAGAGGGTTAATATGCACTGTTAGCAAAAATGTGCTTTTAAATCAATTCTCCTTGGGGCCGTGAAATAAGGGCTGACAAATAAAGCCTGTTAAAGCATCCATTTTTACAAATATTTAGGAGGTTTGAAAATGAAAAGCTTATCGAAAATCTTTTTAGTATTAATCCTGATGTCTTTTTTAGTGTCACTTGCCGGATGCTACAGCTGCAGAACCTGGCACACATTCTGGAATACCGGTCCGGTCGAGCCTGGGACTGAAGAATTGTTTTTCTTTGATAGTCACTGCAGACCTGTACAGGTTGTTAAGGCCAAACCTGTAACAAGAACCGTTGCAAAACCAAAGCCGGCCGTTCCGGAGTGCGGACCATACAAAGTCACAAGAACATACCCAAGCTGTGCAGTAATTGAGCTTCATAAAAAGACGCCGGCAGAAGTCCATGTAAATGCTCCTTTCAGCTATGAGATTAACGTCAGGAATCTGACTGATATGCTGGTTGACAAAATCATCGTAACCGAGCAGCTGCCTTCGAATTTCAATCTGGACAGCACCGCTCCTGCTGCAAAAGCTGAAGGGAAAACCGTAATCTGGACGGTCGGACAGCTCAAAGGCGGCGAAAGTAAAAAATTAGTTATAAAGGGCACCGCCACCGGTTCCGGCTGCATCACATCCTGTGCTACAGTGACATATAAAATACCTGCATGTGCGAACATAAAAGTTGTTGAGCCCAAACTGAGGCTACAGAAAACCGCACCGAACGAGGTATTGCTTTGTGACGCTATCCCTGTCAAACTCACCGTCACTAATACCGGCACGGGCTCAGCCGAAAATGTAAAAATTTCGGATACCCTGCCCGATGGGCTTAAGACAGCCGATGGGAAAACAAGCTTTAACCTTGATGCAGGAACGCTATCGACCGGTGAAGCCAAACAGTTCAATGTAACACTTAAAGCCGCGAAAACAGGCAAGTTCGTAAACAGGGCGGTGGCCACGAGTGCAGGCGGGTTAAAGTCTGAGGCATCAACTACGACTGTTGTACGTCAGCCTGTTCTGGAAATCGTAAAGACCGCTCCTGAAAAAAGGTATCTCGGCAGGCCTATCAGATATGAAATCACAGTCAAAAATAAAGGTGATGCGGACGCGAGCGGGCTCGTGATTGAAGACAGAGTGCCGGCTGGTGCAACGTTCGTCTCCGCCGATTCAGGCGGAACTATGGCAGCAGGCAATGTCACCTGGAGAATCGCCAGCCTGAAGCCCGGACAACAGGTTAGTGTCTCTATGACGGTTATGCCTCAAAAAGAAGGCCTTATCACAAACACCGCAACGGCGAAGGCAACCTGCGCAGAAATTACCAAAGCATCTGCCAAAACTTCTGTCGAGGGTATACCTGCTATTCTGCTCGAGGTTATCGACATAGACGACCCCATCGAGGTCGGCAGCCAGACAGCATACGTCATAACAGCTACAAACCAGGGCAGCTCGGTCGGCACAAACATAAGTATTGTTTGCGAGCTCGAGGAGAATATGCAATATGTCTCGTCAACCGGAGCATCACTTGGAAAGTCCGCCGAAAACAAAGTGACATTCGCACCTCTTCCAAAACTTGCGCCGAAGCAAAAAGCCGTCTGGCGCGTCGTTGTTAAGTCAGTAAAGGCAGGCGATGTCAGATTCAAGGTGATAATGAATACCGACCAGTTAGAAAGACCTGTTCAGGAAACTGAAGCTACCCATCTGTATGAATAAAAATAACATCAGAAAATCGGCACCACGGCATAACTTTTGTCGTGGTGCCGATTTTATTTTGGGCAACTGAGCCTCCAAATTTCTCAATAAACGTGAAACGGCTGTATATGGCCAACAATAATCCGTTTAAAAAACTTCGCAGCGTCCGATAATTTTCTTGATTTTGGCTTAACAGTCTGATAGATTTAGCACATTATTATTAGGATTTCGCGAGGAGAAAGGATGATTTATCTATTTCGTTTTTCCGCTAAAAAAGACCCCCCCCCTCATTAATTTTATCATAGAAGCTAAGCAGTAAAGAAGACCTGCGGTCGTTGCCGCAGGATAAATTCATATATAGTTAAGCATTTTTGCTTTAGAAAAGAAAAATTTTAAGGAGGATTAGACTATGAGAGATTTGAAACTGAAGCTGTTAATTATTTGTATGCTTGTAGGCTGCCTTGTGGCAGCCGGCACGGCGAAGGCAACTGAAAAGGTAACAATCACCGTCTCGGAGGACTCCTGCGTCGGAGATGCTTTCCCCAACAGCAATTACGGCGGCTCCACCATGCTCAGTGTCGGCGACGTGTACCAAAATGATCCGATTCAAAGCTGGCGAAGCTATCTGAAGTTTGACCTGTCGAGCATTCCCCGCAGTACGGTGATGACGCCATCAGGTCGACGTACAGGTACGGTCGTTAGCTCGGCGAGGCTCTATATAGGCAACTCAGGGTCAGGCCCGAGCCCGCCGGACATCATCGTGGAAGCTCACTATTGCGACGATGATTCATGGACGGAGTATGGTATTACCTGGAACAACGCACCTGCATATAAGAACAGCTGCACAGACCGCCATAAGCTGCCGCGAATGCAATCGTGTTGTAATTGCTGGTGCCTCACCGAAGATGCCCAAAAGGCCATGGACGAGGATGGTATCCTTAGTGTGGTCTTCGATTGTACCGGCGAGGGCTGGGACCACCGCTGGGCCATACTCGACAGCAGGGAAAACAACTGGACTTACGCACCCTACCTCGTAGTCGAGTACGAGGATGGCGAACGCGCAGACCCCAATGTCAAGTGGGAACAGCTGCCGGCTTTGGAGCCTTATGGAATGGATATTGATATGTCCCAGGTTTCCCTGGCGGACGATTTCAATTGTACCGAGACCGGCCCCATCGAGGTCATCCGCATCTGGGGTTCATTCTTCAATGATGAGCTGCCGGAAGATGGTTCAGGCAGCCTGTCATTCAGGTTAAAATTCTTCGATAACATTCCTGCCATGATGCCGGGAGACTGGAGCAAACCCGGAATGGAGCTCTGGAGCCAGGAATTCGGGCCGGGCGAATACACGGTTCACAAGGTTTACGAAGGCCCTGAAGACTGGTTCGACCCTCTGGCGGGCGTATGGCATAACGACGACCACAACGACGCTTATCAGTACACTTTCTATATCGACCCGAGCGAGGCATTCGAGCAGCAAGGCGACCCGTGGAATCCTGTAATTTACTGGCTTGGAGTCGAAGACATCACGCCCCCTGAAGGCTACAAATTCGGCTGGAAGACAGCGGTATTCCCCTGGTGGGGTGACGATGGCGTCTATCGGGATTGGATGGAAGGATGGCTGCCGTTAACATATCCACCAAACCATGAGTTCCAGTACGACTCAATCGACCTGGCATTCGCCATTATTGGCCACAGAGAGGCTGGTATGGACCTCGGCGATGCGCCTGACAGTACAAACAGTCATAATGAGGATATGGAGGCTTACCCCGGAATCCAGGCCAATTATCCAACTGTTTACACGGGTGGTTCACCTCCCTATGGGCCGCTCCACCGGCAGCCTAAGGCAGTCGCATATCTGGGCAAGGACGTGTCGCTCGAAGTCGAGGCTGATATCGGGCCGGACGAGGACCCGAACAACAATATCGACCCTCCAAACAACGACCCGAACCAGGACGGCGATGATGACGGCGTTGATACCCCGCTCAATCTGCCACATTGTCGTTGGACAACATTCAAATACGACGTTAATGTTGTTGACACCAGTGTTGACCTGTATGTTAATGTCTGGTTTGACTGGAACCGTGACGGTGACTGGGACGACAGCAATGATTGTAATGATTGCAATAATAGTGAAGCCGTAGCTGCACCCGAATGGGCTGTGCAAAATCAATTGCTTATCAATCTGAATACCGGAATTAATACCATTACCACACCTGCGTTCTTATCGTGGCATCCTGATGACGGCCCGGAAGAGATATGGATGAGAATCACCCTTTCAGAGAGAGCCTGGAGAGGTGGTGACAATCCTGATATGGTCGGTAACGGCGGCTCAGGACCGCAGAGCGGATACGAGTATGGCGAAACGGAAGATTACTACTTCAAGCCCGATACAAGCTGCTCAGAGGACCCCGATTTGAATTGCGACGGCAAAGTTAATTTCGAGGACCTTGCAATTCTCGCAAATGAGTGGCTAAGAGGCACATAATAAATACAGTAGCAGCTATTCGCGAACAAAAAGGCTGTGAGTGTTAACTTACAGCCTTTTTTATTTTGAGCAACTGAATTGCTAAATTCCTAAATAAATTTATAATGCCTGTGTATGGCAAAAAAACAGCCTTCAATCTATACGGTAAGCCAGATTACAACGCTGATTAAGGTAGCTCTGGAAGAAACACTGCCTTCTAAAATCATCGTCTCAGGCGAAATAAGCGGCTGGAAAATCCACAGCAGCGGCCACTGCTATTTTTCACTAAAGGACGAAGGTGCAGTCCTGCCCTGCGTGATGTGGGCAAGCAGCTTTAAAAACGTCAAATTCAAACCTGAAGACGGCCTGGCGGTTCTGGCAAAAGGTTTCATAGACGTTTACCCGCCGCAGGGAAAATATCAGCTATATGTTGAAAAACTTGAGCCTGCAGGCGTCGGCGCGCTTCAGCTTGCATTCGAGCAGATGCGAAAAAGACTCGAAGCCGAGGGCCTTTTCGACGAAAAATACAAAAAGCCCCTGCCGGCTTACCCTGCGCGAATAGGTATCGTAACAAGCGAATCCGGAGCGGCTGTCCACGATATTACCGACAGTATTCAAAACCGCTGGCCCTGCGCAAAACTTTTCCTTTATCCGGTTCTGGTTCAGGGTGAAGGCGCTGCAGAAGATATCGCGGACGCGATAAAGAAAATCAACAGCAGAAACAACAAACTGAAACTCGATATCCTTATCGTCGGAAGAGGCGGCGGCTCGCTCGAGGATTTATGGGCATTCAACGAAGAGGCTGTTGCCCGCGCAATCTTTGCATCGCAGATTCCGGTCATAAGCGCTGTCGGCCACGAGGTCGATGTCACTATCGCCGACCTCGTCGCAGATGCCAGGGCATCGACACCGACAAAGGCGGGCGTCATAGCCGTGCCCGACATTACTGAAGTGCTGGCAAATATCAAAGGTTTGGAAAAAAGACTTTCACAAAACGCAAAAGCCTCCCTGCAGCTTGCCAAACAGAGCCTGCTGACAATCCTTGCAGGCCATATATTCAAAAATCCTCTGGTTATGGTCCTGAACAAGGAGCAGCAGCTCGACGAATTGCATCTGTCACTTATTAGCAGCCTGAAACAATTGCTTGCCGCTGTGAAGGAAAGGCTGCATCTTGCCTTCGAGCAGATAAGAAAGCTCGAGCCGCACAGACTTTTGGCTGCCAAAGCAATCGAATTGAATAATCTGCAGAATAGAAACCTTGCCGCTTCTAAAAATATACTCAATAAACTCAATCTTCAACTGACCGGCTTTGCCGGCAAGCTCACCGCCCTGAACCCGAAATCGGTTCTCAAGCGGGGCTACAGCATAACAACCAGCAAGGCGGGCAAGGTAATAAAAAAGGCTGACGATATCGAAATAGGCGATATAATGATTACCGAGCTCGCAAAGGAAAATTTGATTGAAAGTAAGGTGACAAAAAAGTAAAAACGAAAAAGGAAAGACGATTTATGGCTAATAATAAACAGGATAAAGATACAAGCAAACCCGCTTCGCCGCCCGTCTCGCCGAGGACGGCAAGCCGAGGCGGAAATCGAGGCGAGTTAACGTTCGAGCAGGCGATAAAGCAGCTTACGGAAATCGTCGGCAAAATCGAGCTGGGCGAGATTCCGCTGCAGCAAAGCCTTGAGCAGTACGAAAAGGGAATGGAGCTGATAAACCACTGCAGGAGCATACTGAAAAAGGCTGAGGAACGGATTGAGAAGATAACGAAAGAAAAGGATTAAACGCAGAGAGCGCAAAGAACGCGGATAAAATTAAATTTAAAAATATAACTCTGCGAGCTCAGCGGCCCCTGCGGTAAAAATCGAAGAGTAATATTCGCGAGCGTGGCGGAACTGGCAGACGCGCAAGGTTTAGGTCCTTGTGTCCTTATGGACGTGTAGGTTCGACTCCTATCGCTCGCATTGCTTTATTTATAAAGACTTATGACAATTATGACAGTTTTACTACCCCCCTGCTGAATACTCTCTGGTGAACTTTCCAGTGAAAAAATTCAATGACTCTTAATCCGCCTGTCAAATTCTGCATTGTCTTTTGCTTATTTGTGAGGGCTATCAACAGCTGGTTTTTCGGCTCTGAAAATTCTTCTCACTATAAATTTAGCGTATTTATTTTCGTAGGTCCGAACAATATAAGTATGTCCGATTACGCACGGTTTTTTGGTTTTGTAGTAGCCGTCTTCAGCAACTTTTTTAACGGATTCGAAACACACATCCCCTGCATCGTAGAAGCCGTTTCGTCCCTGGCAATAAAAAACCCGAAATTCCAAATTATTCTGGTCTTGTATCATCTCGATATCCCGCAGCGAACCTGGTTCGTACCCTTCCACCTCTGCATCCGAGAAATCAATCCCTCCTTCGCCAACAGTCCATTCGATTGTGCCCTTTCGTAAATCTCCATTGGTAAAACTGCTGCTGCCATCTGTCTGATATACATAGTCGATGATGATGCTGCGCTTTCGGTAAAGTTTCAGCTCTTTTTTCACCGTTTCTCCCGTAGCGGGTGTAAACTTAATGGAATGGTATGCACAACCTGATGCTGATGCTACAAGTGAATGCTCGGCTGAAGATAAGCCTTCGAAGGAAAACTCTCCATCCCCGCCCGTAACGTATGACCTGTAAGGCTGATTACGTATTCCATAGCTGGCAAATGGAAATGAAAGGCTGACTTCTGCCCCCTCAAACGGTTCATTTTGATCATTTACTACTACACCGTTAACCGTTGCTAAATATTCATCAGATTGCTTCTGCATTGTGAACTGCAGGTATGTTACTTCTCCTTTTAGAATGGCAACGGGTACATCATTAGGTTCGTACCCAAAAGCTCGAAGAACTAATTTGCCTCTTTGTCCCGCATAATGTGAAGTAAGTATTCTGTCCAGTATGAACCATCCGTTCTCATATATCCTAAAAGGCTTGTCAATACCACAACAAAAGTTTACCATTACATCCTTCCCACCGTTGATAGGTGCTTCATCGCTCATTGTGACCCTGCCCGCGATGAATACGCCTCCGTCTGTTTTTAATTCCGCGGACCTCTTGTCGAGGACATCTTGAAGGTTAGCCGGGAAATCATCCCGATTGAGCGCCTTATCTAATAATTGATTGAACAAAAACCATAAATCTTTATCTGCGGTTTCAAGTGAGACATTAAACCTCCCGGCTGCCTGACGAAAGCTGAGAATACCGGATGTATTTTTAAGCCGGTCAATATCATAAGAATCAATTTGCTCTGCCGTTCTAACAATAAGTTTATTAAAGTTATTATCTATATAAATGTCTCTTTTTTCCTGCGAAGCCGCCAGCAGCTCGATAGTTGTTTCGAACAATGGTATTTCTGAAAGGAGTACCCTGTTTTGACAGTCAAGTATGAAAATACAATTGAGATTTTGTGCAATTTGCATCTTTGTCGGGGGGGCAGAAAGTTCAAGAGTCTTTAATTCCCCGCTTTTAATGCAATAAGATTCAATGCCTCCTATCTGTCCGTTTCCGGAAACGGCCGATCTTAATAAGTAAGCGCCGTTATCAATAAATTCAATATCAATTGTTCTCCTATAGCGGTTTGACGTAAGAAGCTTAACTTTGCTGGTTAAAGTGTAATAACTACCATTGAAACTTTCCTTTTCCGATTTCAAGTTATCATAAATGAATATCCTTCCGTCATTCGTTCCAAACGCTTCCAGATCACCTTTGTCATTCTTTGTTGTGGCACTTATAATACCACCGGTACGGCTCATCGCTTCCCCGGAGGTAAATTTAAGAGCTTTTTGTACTGCATAAGGTGCTGTTGATTTTGTCTTTGTTTTAAAATAATTGATTTTTTCGCTATATGGCCTGAGTTTATCAAGTTCGATTATTTTTCCTTCTGTAAACAGAACATATCTGTATGTCGAGACTGCAGCATCCCTTCCAAAGGGGAATTTCTGTATAATTTTTCCGGATTTACAATCAATAATTCCTGATTCTCTCTTTGGGCTGGCATAAACTAAATATCTTCCATCTGCGAGAAATCTAACTAAAACATTATTATGAGCAGCTCCATGAAACTCATTCACCTTTTGAAGAGTCTCTGTATTGAAAATTTTAATTGATTCATACATACCAACAGCGATAAGATTTTTCTGGGGAAGGTAGTCGGCATCCCATCCGGTCTCGGGTGCAATTGTTTTTATCTCCTTCATTGTTGATGGGTTTATTATCTTTATATTTCCGTCCATGCCAAGCATAAGTTCATTATTCTTCAAGTAACGTATCGGCCTGACGTGCCCTTTTATCGGCACAGTCTTAATTAAAGATAAATCACTGGTATTCAGAAAGTATAAACCGGGCTCATCGCTATTCTCGTAATATGCAGCAATAGTAGTTTCATCGGGGGAAAAACTCATCTTTATGGGGTATAGCGTTTCCGGTTTTTCTTTTCGGAAAGAAAAATTCCCGACAATTTTCTCTGATTCAATATCAATCAGTTCCATATTTCCTATATTATCTGACAAAACAGCGTATTTTCCATTTGCAGAGGCATTTATATCAAAAGGTCTTGTTGTGCTTTCACGAATAGAAACGCTTTTGGTTTCAAATGTGATAAGGTCAAGCCTTATAATATTATTGCCATTTCGATAAAAAACAAATTGTTGGTTATCAGAAACGGCACAAGGCCCACGTGTATAACGTGGCTCTATATATTCGACATAAGGAAAATCCCTGTGCATCATATCCATAGCTTTGACTTTTAATTGTGGGATGCCAGGGTCTGATTCAAAGGCGGCAGCCAAATAGACTTTCCCAAGATTATTTTGTCCTTTCAAAAAGGAAAGTTCGGCTTTTGCGAGAAAAGCCTGCCCAAGAGCACATCTAAAGGAATTGGAATCAGGTGATGCCATAATGTCGTCTATGCAAAAAGATATAATTGAAAGAGATGCAGCTAAAAAAACCACGATTGTATTATTGATTGGCCTGTTATCCCGTTTCATTATTAAATCCTCCATTCACATCTTATATATTAGGAAAGGTGGTATATTCCATATTTATACCGAAATATTGCAAACAAGTCAAGTCTTTATTTTATCAAAGTAATATTCAAATATAGTAAGATATAATTATTGTCTGCTAAAGCCTGATATACCTGTCTCTAACTATCCCCCTAAAATAAATTTGCAAAGTGAAAACAATTTCTATATATTTAGTAGGCGACTGATTTAGTCTGGTCTCCCGGAAGGCAGGTTTAAACTCTAATTTCCTTAGGGAAGTGTAGGTTCGACTCCTATCGCTCGCAGTCGCTCTGAAATGGATGTTTTAAGGAAATACACAATGAAAGACCTTTTTTCAATCCGATTAGCATTAAAGAGGCAGTACCCAAGGATAGCAGCAGTAATTATGCTTGCTGCTGTCAACTTCTTTTCAGGCTGCTGCCGTCAGTATTCTTCGGAAATCATCCCAACAAGAGAAAAGTCTGAACCTATGCAGAAAGGCAGGTTCGAAGCGACCTGGGAATCGCTGAAGCAGTACGAATGCCCGGAATGGTTCAGGGATGCAAAATTCGGTATCTGGGCGCACTGGGGACCACAGTGCGAGCCGGAACGAGGCGACTGGTATGCAAGAAATATGTACTCCGAAAGCGGCTGGCAAGCCAGATTCCATCGGGACAATTACGGACATCCTTCGCAGTTCGGATTCAAGGATGTCATCAATGAATGGAAGGCTGAGAACTGGGAACCGGATAAGCTGATGCAGTTATACAAACGGGCAGGTGCTCAATACTTTTTCGCACTGGCCAATCATCATGACAACTTCGACAATTATGACAGCAGGTACCAGCCGTGGAATTCCGTGAATATCGGGCCGAAGAAAGATATCATCGGCATCTGGGCAAAGACTGCTCGTAAATACGGTTTGCGTTTCGGCGTCAGTGCGCATGCCGCCCACGCGTGGACATGGTACGAAACTTCACAAGGCGCCGACAAAGCCGGACCATATGCAGGAGTACCCTATGATGGAAAGCTGACCAAGGAGGATGGAAAAGGAAAATGGTGGGAGGGCCTTGACCCGCAGGATTTGTATGCACAGAATCATAAACCAGGCAGTAATAGTAATATCCATGAAACCTGGCACTGGGATGAAAGCAAAGGCTGCAGCATCCCGGATGAAGCCTATTGCGAAAAGTTTTACAACCGGACAATCTACCTTATTAATAAATATAAGCCGGATGCAATTTACTTTGATGATACCGTCCTGCCGCTTTATCCTATCAGCGATGTTGGAATGCGTATCGCGGCACATTTCTACAACAGCAGCATGAAGTGGAACAAGGGCAGGCTCGAAGCAGTTCTAACCGGCAAAATCCTCAATGAACAGCAGCGTCAATGCCTGATATGGGATATCGAACGAGGCCGGAGCAATAAAATAGAGCCTTATGTCTGGCAGACCTGTACCTGCATCGGAAGCTGGCACTACGACCGAGGCATCTACGACAGGCATCGATACAAAAAAGTTAAGGATGTCGTGCATATGCTGGCCGATGTCGTCAGCAAGAACGGCAGTATGCTCCTGAGCATTCCAGTCAGAGGTGACGGCACGATTGACGATGACGAGGCAGCTTTTCTGGAAGGTATGGCAGAATGGATGGATATTAATCGCGAGAGTATTTTCAGCACACGTCCCTGGAAGGTTTTCGGTGAAGGCCCAGCGATGGAAGAGGCCGCCGAGCTAAGTGCTCAGGGATTCAATGAGGGCAAAGGCAAACCTTTCAGCGCTGAAGATATTCGCTTTACGACAAAAGACGATACTCTCTATGCGATAGTGCTCGGCTGGCCGGCGAAAGAGCTGCATATCAAATCTCTCGGCACTGCTTCGGGACTTGTCGATAAGCCGATTAAGGATGTCAGGCTTCTGGGCAGTTCTGAAGAGATTAAGTGGTCACAGGACGAGCAGGCTTTGACGATCCAGCCTGCAACTAAAAAACCGTCAGATATTGCAGTGGTATTTAAGATTAAGATGTGACAGCAATTAAATGACTTACTAAACCGTTGAAAATCAACCTCAAAAAAAGTTCAGGTCTTTGTGTTCTCAGGTACGTGTAGGTTCGAGGCCTATCACTCGCAGTTGTTCATTTAAAAAAAGACAGGCCGCTTATGCTTCAAGGACTTTTTCCTCTGCCGAAGTTCCCTCTCGTCTTTTCTGGAGCACATACTTGATTATGTCCTGTCGGCTGATTAAGCCTACGACTTTCCCTTTCGAAGTGACCGGCACCCTTCTGAAATGATAGTCTTTCAGGCAGCGACAAACATCCATTACGCTTTCACTCTCATCGAAGTAGATAACGGGTGTACTCATAAAATCGCTGACCTTCTTGTCCTGCTCTTCCGGATTGCCGTAGAGCAGGCTCGATTCATCATGGAACATATGCATCAAATCCTGCTCGGTAATTATGCCGAGCAGTTTTTTATTTTTATCAACCACAGGCATTCCCGTAATGTCCATCTCCGCAAGCAGCTCGACGGCTTTATCAATGGGAGTGTCCTCCTGCACTGTTATAACGTTTTTGGTCATTATATCCCGTGCTTTTAACATTTTTATCTCCCCTAAATAACGCTTCCCGCGAATATTGTGCAAACAACACTTCTTCTGTCGGCAAAAACATCAACCTTCTTGATAATAAGACTCTTCATTTTATAATTTTTTTAGTTTGATATAGATCTATAAGACCAGCAGCCGCACGAATGAGCCCTTCAAGCAGATACTTCTTGCTTATGCTTTCAAAAGGCAATATATGGTATAATTTATTGTTATCCGCAGGATTATCGACATATTTTCAATCAGCAGAGGGACACAGTTTAACCTGGATTTGATTAAAAAAACAATTCTTGAAATGAAGGAATTTAACTGTAAACTATTAGATACAGGAGCTCAGGCTGTGGCTCAAGGGAAATAGAAAATGATTAACAAATATTTTCAGCTCCGGCAAAAGCAGACAAGCATAAGGGTCGAAATCGTCGCAGGCATCACCACTTTCCTTACTATGGCCTATATCATCTTCGCCAATCCTATGATACTTGGCGACACCGGAATGGACAAAAACGCCTTGATAATCGTAACCTGCCTGGTCAGCGGCCTGGCAACTCTCACGGTAGGACTTCTCGCAAATGCCCCGATTGCTATGGCACCGGGTATGGGACTTAATGCCTTTTTCGCATTTCTCGTAGCTACCGGAAAAATGAACTGGCAGACCGCTCTCGGCGTTGTCTTTCTCTCGGGCGTGCTTTTTTTAATATTTACTCTTCTCGGCCTGAGAAAGAAAATCGTCGAGGCAATACCATCTTCACTAATTTCCGCTATTGCCGTCGGCATCGGTTTGTTTATAACCTTCATAGGCCTGAAAAAACTCGGAATCATAATAGCCGATGAGCATACACTCGTAAAAGCCGGGCCGATAAAGCTCGAAGTTCTAATCGGCCTGTTCGGCCTGATTATAATGCTGCTGTTCGAAATAAAAAAGATAAAGGGCGGGCTCGTCGCAGGTATCATCGCATCGACGGTACTGGCCTGTCTGTTTGCAAAAAAACTGGGCATCTCTTATCAGCCGAAACCATTAAGCTTCGATATCAGCCCCGTTGCTTTTCAATTGGATATTTTCAGCGCTCTGAAATGGTCTTTCTTTGCGACCATTTTCACTATGACATTTATGGATATGTTCGATAGTATCGGCACACTCGTTGCATGTTGCAACCAGGCAAACATCGTTGACGAGCAAAAGAAAATAAAAGGCCTTGACCAGCTTCTCGGTATCGACGCCGCAGCCACCGTTATCGGCGCACTTTTCGGCACTTCAACAACAACCGCATACATCGAATCAGTCGCCGGCATCGAGCAGGGCGGACGTACGGGCCTTACCTCGATAGTCACCGGAGTCTGTTTTCTGCTGGCGATACTGCTTGTACCGCTGGTTAGTATCGTACCAGAATATGCAACAGCACCGGCACTTATTATGGTGGGCCTGTTTATGATTAAAGAGATTAAAAAAATAGACCTTGCAAACATAGAGCAGGCCTTCCCTGCCTTTATTATTATGGTTATGATAGCCTTAAGCTACAGCATCAGTACAGGCCTGGCTTTCGGCTTCATCTCCTATACGATTATTCAATTACTATGCGGAAAGGCTAAAGAGATAAAAATTACTATGTGGATAATCTTCGTTTTATCCGTATTGTTCCTTATCATAACATAAAGGAGCCTGAAATGGATATCAAACTTACAAGTTCGGCCTTCGAAGAAGGCGGGATGATTCCTTCAAAATACACCTGTGACGGCCGGGATATCTCACCGCCGCTAACCTGGGATAATGTCCCTGGAAAAACAGAAAGCATAGCTGTCATCTGTGACGACCCCGACGCTCCGATGGGCACCTGGGTCCACTGGGTTCTTTTCAACCTGCCGGCTGAAAAAAGAGAGCTTGCTGAGAATGTCCCCGACGACGAAACACTGCCCGACGACACAAGACAGGGAGTCACCGATTTCGTCTCAACCGGCTACGGCGGGCCTTGTCCCCCCAGCGGGACACATCGATACTTTTTCAGGATTTACGCCCTCGATATTCCAGTCGACATCGTCTCTATCGCGGACAAGGAGACCCTGCTCAAGGCTATGGCCGGCCACATCCTCGCTGAAGGACAACTTATGGGAAAATACAAAAGAACATAGCTGCTGCTGAAAACGCTTTACCAAAAGATATTGCTGCGGCTGACTTGAATATTAAAAGTTTCTCAGGATTGCGGCGGTATGAATTGAAAGCAGCATCATATAATCCAGGTCACTGAGGCTGTAATGGTCATGTGACATATCATTATCCACATACAAGACTCCGTAACAGCCGTCTTTGCTGATAATCGGCCCAATCATCACCGAGTTTATCCCCATCTCTTCACGCATCTCAACAGGAGCCCGCGGTATAAGCAGGAACTGCTTTTTCTCAATAGCCTCGGTAATCTTGTCGTTCAGTTTTATCTGGTTAAACTGCACTCTCGAGCCGTCCCTGCACCTGCCCGAATGAGATGTCATCGAACCTGCAGGCGTACCCCTCAATGCACACCAGCTGTGATACGCGTCGAACTGGCTGTTCGCTATCTCAAGCAGGGTAGCGATTATTTCATCTTCGCTGTCGGCTTTGCAAATCCCTTCGGCAGCTTTTATAAAATCTCTCGCCCTTCTGGCAGGAAATCTCATCTCTGGGGCATGCTTAAAATCTGTCCTCCTTGTTATAACCTGAGGCTGCCGGCCGAATGAAGTATCATCAAAATCATAAGCGGTCTTTTCAAGTGTATCCTCAAGGTCGATATCCTTATCATCTTCAGAAACGTCCTCCATACTTATCTCGATAATAAAATCCGCTATCCGAATAACACTATCCTTGCCAACCTCACTCCTGTGCACCTCTTCATCATCGAGATATGTCTTATTTGCCGAGTCCAGGTCCTCAAGCATCCATTTACCATCATCGGTTTCAAATATAACCGCGTGATGCCGTGATACCGCCCTGTCGGACAAAAAGATATGACTATCGGCATGCCTGCCTATATGAATCGGGCCCTTCGTAAACTTATAATCGCTGATTTCCCTGCCGTTCTTTTTCACCACCAAACGCATTGGTTTCTCCCTACACTCAGGCCCTCGTCCTGTTACCTATTATCCTTTAATCAAACTCCTCTGTCAAGCACACAAGCCCCCCAAAAAAAACTTAAACTTAAATAAAACCGCCTTACAAATACAATCTGTAACAATTCCCTGCTAAAAAAGCAAGCTCCGCCTCTGATACTATCTTCACTGCGCACAGTTTTGATGTTCAAGCCGGTCGGTAAACTCACAGAAAACGGTATTCGTCGCCGTGTTGAACCTTATGCACCTGCCGCGTTTACCTCCAACCTCTTCTCTTATAATCCTTATCCTGTGGACATTAAGTATCTGGCGGGCAATCTGAACGTTCCTGCCGCCTATGTCACCGCCTGCCTGACCCTCTTCAACAAGGTCTGCTCCACCAAAAACCTGTGCAACATAATGGTCCGGCACAGGGTCCCTGGCTGTTAATACATTTACTATGTGCTCCGTGCTCGTCAGGCCGTACTGGCCGATATCAACCTTCTCTTTTGCCAGCGGAACATCCTGAAGAAAGTGGTTTATCGCAGCTTCACCGCTCTCAACATTATACAAACACACACTAACACAGGAGCCCACAACCGTCTCAATGATAACGGACTTATCCGTTATAAAAAACTTACCCGGCATCAAAAATTCATGTTCCATTTTTGCCCCCCGGATTCTCCATTCCCGAATTTGAGTTTTTTTCCGCCTATTGAAATAATCGACGATTTCGAATACACTATTAACCAGAGCGTTTGCAGCAGGGTCCTGTAAAAAACGTTCATAAAAAAAAATTAAGTCTCGAGGCCTGTCATAAATATCAAAATAAGCTATAATTTCAGCAGATACGTTGCTTTCTGAAGGGATTCGGATGAAAAAACACCCGTCAATACCAGCCTTGGCCGCGTTAATTATGTTTCTGGCTCTTTTCTGTATGACCGTTTATGGAGCATTTATCGGCCCATACAGAGCTGCTATTTTCTTTAATACCATTCCGGTTACAGCCTGCTGGTGCACGTTACTAATATTGCTTTTCGCAGCTCTCGCCCGCTCGCGTAAAGTGATTCGTTCGATAGACCTGCCGCTGATATATCTGGCCTGCATAATTATCTTACTCGGCTTTTTTGCCGGCTCGGTTCGGGGACACAATCTTATAAACCGCCTTCTCGGAAGGGACAAATTCCGCTCGGCCGAAATTACCATTTACGTCGGACAAAACCAAAATGAAGTGTTCATAAGAAAAGACAACCCGCCCCCGCAGCTTCCGACCTTTTATACAAGGCAATTGCCCTTCGCCCTCAGGCTGTGGAACTTTCGCATCGAATACTACAAAACCGGCTGGCTTCTTGTCCGGACACCCGAGGAACAGGAATGGCAGCTTGCCGCCAGGCCGGGATATGAGTATCCCCTCGACCCGAATACAGGCTCAATAAAAATCCTGAACGTCTATAAAAATTTCAGAACAAAATACGAAAACGGTAAAACACTCGGCTACGATTCCAACGAGCCCGGCACGAATCCCGCTGTCTGGCTCCAGTATAATCCCAAAATCGGACCGCCCGTCAGAAAATTCATCTTCAGCAAATTCCCGAATCCCGTTTTCGAAACAGACAATATCTACGTCGATTATATCCCCGACATAAAAGATTTTTACAGTGACATAATGATTATCAAGGACGATGAAATCGTCAAAAAAGAAACTATCGAATTAAACAAACCGCTCCATTTCAGCGGCTATCACTTCTATCAGTATAATTATGACGCGGAAAATCAGAGGTTCACCATACTCGCAATGGTATCCGATACAGGCTTATACATAAAATATTGCGGCTTTATCCTGCTTTGCATCGGCATCTTCTGGCGACTCTGGCTCAAAGAGCTGCCTTCATCCGCACAACGTTCCGTAATAAAAGGTAAAAGAGAAAATGATTGAAGTTAAATATAACACACTTGGACTATTGATTTATACCGCCATTGGTTTATATATTCTCGCTTTTCTTGCAGCCTGCCTGCGCCTGAAAAAAACTGCTCACGCACTTTTCTTTACAGCTTTTCTGGCCTCCGCCGCCGCCTTCGGCTACAGGTGGTATTATGTAAAACACCTGCCCCTGCAAAATCTTTTCGAGGTCTTTTTGTTTACGGGCCTGGCCGTTTACCCTATTTCACTTTTTTCTCAAAAGATATTAAAAACCGCTGACTCAGCCTTCGATATGCTGATTGCTGTAATTGTACTTTTTCCCGCAGGTTTCGTCTTCGACGACCTGGCGAGAAATCTGCCGCCAGCGCTGCAAAGCCCGTTGTTTGCCCCGCACGTCGCGGCGTATATGCTCGCTTACATTTTTATGGCCAAGGCTGCTTTTCAGGCTGTGCTGCAAATTTTCAGTTCCAAAAACAAAATGAAACCGGACTCTGCCGACGCTGAACAAAAAACATACCTGTTGATTTGTGCCGGGTTTCCTGTTCTAACACTCGGCCTTATCCTTGGTAGTATCTGGGGCAAATTCGCCTGGGGAAATTTTTGGAACTTCGACCCGAAGGAAATGTGGTCACTGGCAGGCTGGCTCGTTTACGTCATTTACTTCCATTTCAGATTTATGTACGGCAGAGAAAAACCGAAAATCAACAGCTCCATCGCCCTTGCCGGTTTCGCCGTCATCGTTATTACCCTGCTCTGGGTAAATCTTTCGCAAAGATTTATAGGCCTGCACAGCTATGCTTTTTAACCGGTCATAAAAAAACCACCCGTACCTTTGCGTGAAATCCAAAAATTATTCATTTTAATCTTGTCTATCAGCGCCGAAGCGTTGATACCAATTTAACCGCAAAGGATACGGGCAGTACATTTACAAATCGACACATCTGCAGAAAATACTTGAAAATTATTTGCTCAATAACAGATGCTGCCCATTTGCCAGAGCGAATAGTCGATAGGCCGCTCAGAACGCTCAAAGAGAAACTGACAAAGATCGACGTAAAAGTGGTAAGGTATTCGAGATATGTGATCTTTCAGATAGCAGATGTGTCTGTA
>CAYXGT010000027.1:0-28969 GCA_964464635.1 uncultured Pirellulales bacterium
TCTCTTATTTTACCGGCCGATATTTTTCAACAATTGAAACGTCTTTGTCACCGCGGCCTGAAAGGTTCAGTATTACGTTTGTATTCGCATCGAGTTTTCCTTTTTGATTCATAAGCCAGGCTAAAGCGTGTGCGCTTTCCAGGGCGGGCAGGATGCCTTCGGTTTTGGTGAGCAGCTCGAATGCATCGAGCACTTCTTCGTCGCTTGCGGAGACATATTCTGCTCTGCCTTTATCTTTGAGCAGACAGTGTTCGGGGCCGACGGCGGGGTAGTCCAGGCCGGCACTTACGGATTCTGTTTCGCAGATTTGGCCTTCGCTATCCTGCAGCAGATATGCCTTTGCTCCGTGCAGGATACCGATTTTTCCGGCGACTAAGGTGGCAGCGTGCTGGTTTTCGGCCAGGCTTCTGCCGCCCGCTTCGACGCCGATTAGTTTTACGTTTTTGTCTTCAACAAAAGCAGAGAAGATGCCTATCGCGTTGCTGCCGCCGCCGACGCAGGCGATGACGATGTCGGGCAGGCGTCCGATGATATCAAGAGATTGCTGTCTGGCCTCTTTGCCGATACAGCTCTGGAAATGTTTTACGATAGTCGGGTACGGATGCGGGCCGCAGGCAGAGCCGAAAAGATAAAAGGTGTCGGTGACATTTGCCGTCCAGTAGCGCAGGGCATCGTTTATCGCATCTTTCAGGGTGCCTGTGCCGCCTTCGACTGGTATGACTTCTGCGCCGCAGAGCTTCATTTTATGTACGTTTACACTTTGACGCTCGATATCCGTGGTGCCCATAAAGATTTTGGTCTGCATACCAAGCAGTGCGCCTATCATAGCGGTTGCCAGGCCGTGCTGGCCGGCACCTGTTTCGGCAATAAGTTTTGTTTTGCCCATATATTTCGCAAGAAGGCCCTGGCCGAGGGTGTTGTTTGCCTTGTGTGCACCGCCGTGCAGCAGGTCTTCCCTTTTCAGATATACTTTGAAGCCGACAGATTCGCTGAATCTTTGTGCATAGTATAATGGTGTGGGGCGGCCAGCATAATTTTTGAGAAGGTTATTGAGCTCGTTGACGAACTTGGGGTCCTGATGGAAGCGGTAAAAGGCCTGCTCGAGCTCTTCGAGAGCGGGAATGAGAACCTCGGGGACATAAAAGCCGCCGTAATCGCCGAATCTTCCTTTTTGTTTCATAATTTATTCCTATTGCCTTTTCTATTAAATAAGTCACATTTTCCTAATTTGTCATTTGGCATCGGGTGCGGAATCCATATTTTGAGAAACTGGATTCCCGCTTCCGCGGGAATGACATAAAAGTTAAATTTTCATTTTAAAAACGTCACTATAATATTTTAGCCTCTCAGGTAATGTATGTTTTCGAACAATTGTTTCATTTTTTTATGGTCTTTTTTGCCGGGGCTTTCTTCGATACCGCTGCAGATGTCGATGCCATAGACTCCGTGTTCGACGGCCTCGACGACATTGTCGGGATTTATTCCGCCGGCTAAAAAGATGCGTTTTCTTATGTGACCGATTATGTTCCAGTCGAAGGTCAGTCCAGTTCCGCCGTATTTTTCGGGGTCGAAAGCATCGAGGAGGATTGCATCGGTGAAATATTCCTCGGCTTTTCGAATGTCACTCTGACTCTTTACTCTTATTGCCTTCATTGTTTTTACATTCAGAGAGCGCAGCAGGTCACAGAATTGAGCAGTTTCATCGCCGTGGAGCTGTACCCAGTTGAGCTGGCAGGTGCTTATTATTTTATGGATTTGGTCGAGAGAGGCATTGACAAAGACACCGGCTGTGTCGATAAAGGCTGGGAGCCTGTCGATTATACGGACTGCATCTTCGGGCTTGATGAACCTGGGGCTTTTTTCGTAAAAGTTAAAACCGAGTATGTCAGCGCCCAGGTCAAGAGCGGCTGCAGCATCCTCATAATTTGTAAGGCCGCAGATTTTAACTTTTACTATCAGCATAAATTAATCACCGGTTCTCAACTGTTTGAAATTATAATCAGTTGTTCGAGACATTGCGAAGCTTTGCCATCATCGATTGATTTGTTTGCCATCTTAATTGCAGATTCGAAATCGTCAACAAGATTAGCGACGATTATTGCAGCGGCTGCATTTAATACGACAATGTCCCTGCGAGGGCTTTTGTCTTTGCCGTTCAGGATGTCGGTTACAATTTTAGCATTTGTTTTAGCATCGCCGCCTTTTAAGGATTCAAAGTCGGCCTTTTTAAATTTGAAATCTGATGGGTTGATTTGCATGGGGGAAATCGTTTCGTTTTTCAGTTCGAGAATTTTTGTTGTACCCATAGTACTTATTTCATCGAGGCCGTTACTGTGAACGACCATAGCACGTTTTGTACCGAGCATTTTGAGTGTTTCTGCGATTCTGGGCATAAAGTCTTCCTGCGGTACACCCATTAGCTGCGCGGTTGCACCTGCGGGGTTTGCGAGGGGCCCGAGAATATTGAAAGCAGTTCTGAAATCGAGTGCTTTTCTTACCGGCTGGACGTGTTTCATCGCCGGGTGAAACCGCGGTGCGAACATAAAGCCGATGTGCGCCTGCTTTATACATTCTGCAATGATTTGCGGCTCGGCTTCGATATTAACACCGAGCTCTGCAAGGACATCTGCTGAGCCGCATTTACTTGTGATACCGCGGTTGCCATGCTTGGCAATGTAAGCTCCGGCGCCTGCTGCGAGCAGAGCAGAGGCGGTTGATATGTTAAAGGTTTTGAGCTTTGCACCGCCCGTTCCACAGGTATCGACTAAGTTTTTCAGGCCTGTATCGACTTTTACGGCGTGCTCACGCAGAGAGGTTGCAAGGCCGGCAAGCTCGGAAACGGATGCATATTTGGCCCGCATAGCAGCCAGAAATGCGGCAATCTGGACGTCGGGAACCTCGCCTTCGAATATTGTGTCCAGGAGTTTTTTGGCCTGCTCGAAAGAGAGGTCATTGCCTTCGAGAAGGATTTCGAGATATTCGGTTATCTTCGCCATATTCGCAGCTTCCTTTTATACTTTTTGTTTTTGTGCTATATTAAGGATATTCTCGATTATTTTACCGCCGGCGGGCGTTAGTATGCTTTCGGGGTGGAACTGTACGCCGAAGATTGGCAGAGTTTTATGCTCGACGGCCATAATGATGTTCTCGAACTCGGCAGTTTTTTCGAGGCAGTCCGGCAGTGATTGTGGGATGGCACAGAGGCTGTGATAGCGTCCGGCCTGCAGCGGATTCTCGACGCCCTCGAAAATCCCTTTTTGATTATGGCTTACTCTTGATGGTTTGCCGTGCATAGGCTTCGGTGCATGGCCGACTTTGCCGCCGAAATACTGAACTATTACCTGATGACCCAGACAAACGCCGAATATCGGCAGCTTGTCCTTGAAGTAGCCCACAGCCTGCAGTGATACGCCTGCTGTATCCGGTGTGCCGGGGCCGGGCGAGATTACGAGCAAATCCGGGCCGAAATCATCTGCCAGCTCTTTCAGCCGTTCGATTTTGGTATCGGAGCGATAAACAAGCGTGTCGCAATTACGTTTGCTGAAATCGTCAACAAGGTTATATGTGAAGGAATCGAAGTTATCGATAAACATTACTTTTCTTTTTTTCGTTTCCATAGTATATGCCTTTTTAGATTTATTTTTCTCGAATCGCCCGCATACAGGAATTTGCCTTGTGCTCGGTTTCTTCGAATTCTGTTTTTGGTACGGAATCGTGCACGATACCTGCACCGACCCTGATATAGGCTTTGTGGTCTTTGACCTGCAGGCTTCTTATTGTGATACAACTGTCGAACTGGCCGTCAACGGTTAAATAGCAGACAGCGCCGCCGTAATAGCCGCGTTTTGTCTTTTCGAGGCTGCGTATGATTTTCATAGCTTCAATTTTCGGAGCGCCGGTAAGCGTGCCCATATTCATTGTTGCAAGATAAGCGCTAAGGGCATCGAGGCCGTCGGCGAGTGTTCCTTTGACGTTGCTGACAAGGTGCTGAACCGATGCGTATTTTTCGACGATTAGAAGCTCGGTAACAACTCTGCTACCGGGCTTTGCGACGCGTGCGATGTCGTTTCTGGCTAAGTCGACGAGCATCATATGCTCTGCGAGCTCTTTGCGGTCGATTTTCAGCTCGGCCTCGTATCTGAAATCTGTGTCGGGGTCGATTTTGCCGTCTGTACGGCCTCTGGGCTTTGTTCCGGCGATGGGGCGGATTTCGACCTGACGGTTTTCAGTGCCGCTTACGCGCAGATTTAATTCGGGACTTGAGCCGAGCAAGGTTGTTGTCGGTGTATTTATGTAGAACATATACGGAGAGGGATTCAAATCACGCAGTCTTCTGTAAACGTCGAGCGGCTCATCGGGGCAGGGCTCAATTTTCGTTCTGCTTAGGACTACCTGGAAGATGTCACCATCAATAATATGCTTCTTTGCGGTTTTGACCATTTGCTCGTATTCCGGCTGAATCGTGTCTGTGGATGGTTCGGGCAGGGGGGTGGTGAGTTTTTTTGGTTTTGGTGTATCAAAGCGTGCGATATTTGCATAATAATCGAAGCAGTCCTGCGCTTCTTCGATAGCATATTGGCGGTCGCCGTTTGTTATGACAACGTTTACGACAATGTAACCCTGTTTATTCTGATGGTCCATAATGAAGATGTTGTCGGCGAAATAAAGCTCGTAGTCTGGATTGCCGAGCAGGTCTTCTTCGTTTGCGGGCAGCTTTTCGAACTGGTCGATGAAGTCGTAGCTTAAAGCACCGAGCAGGCCGCAGGTTACCCGGAAGGGCTTGCTGGCCAGCTTGAATGCGAATGCGACGGCACGCAGTACGTCCATTTGATTTGTGGTTTTGAGCCTTGTCTGCTCGTCAACAAGCTTATCGATTTTTTTAATTTTTCCTGTAATCGCATTGTCTGTTGATTCAACTGATTCGCAAAAGGCGAATCTTTTCTCGTCTGCGACCAGGTATTTTATCATTCTTTTGCCGGGTTTTGTCAGTGCCTTTATTGAGAAATCACTGGCTGTGCCGGTAAGGTAGAGTGCCGGCCTTGCGGTGCCGAAGCTTAGTGCACTTGTGCCGGCGAGGTATTCTTTTGATTCGAAGAGACAGCAGTTCGGGGTTCGGCCGTAATCGCTGATTTTCGCAAAAAAGTCCATCGGGTCGGCAATATCAATCTGCTTTACAATTGGAATAATTTGGCCTGGTTCGGCATTCTGTATTATTTGTTTGTAATCTTCCATAAGGGTAACCTTAAATTTATGCTTTTTATCCTAAAATTTCTTCAAATACAAATAAAAAAAGCGGCCTGTTTTTCCGACAGGCCGCTTTTAATAAATCTTTTTTTCGTTTGTTTAAAGCAAATTACCGTTTGCCCGTCGGATATCCTCCTTCAGGCCACCACCAATTGTTTGTATTTTTACGGTAATTTTGCTTCATAATATTATTAAACCATATTTTCGGGTTTAAGTCAAGTTTAAATTTTCAAACTTAAGGGTATTTACACTCCTTTCGGCACGATATAGATTTCGACTCGCCTGTTTTGCGGATTACCTTTTTTGTCGGGTGCGTTCGGCTCAAGGGGTCTGTATTCGCCGAAACCTCTGACGCTCATGCGTTCAAAGTCGATTTCGCTGCTTTTCATCATATTCAGTACAGATATAGCTCTATGAACCGAAAGATGCCAGTTGGTTGGGTGCTTTGCCCGGGTTTCAGGTTTTCCAATGGGGATGTCGTCGGTGTGCCCGGCGATGATTATATCAAAATTATTACCCTCTTCAGAATTCAATATAGCGCAGAGGGCCTTAATAGAAGCTGCGGCACTTGCGGTTAGCTGGTCGCTTCCCTTTTCAAAGAGCAAATCACTTTTGAATTTTACGATGCCGCGGTCCGCATCATATGTCACCATATCCGAAGCATTAGCGAAATCTTCCAGCATTGTGCTGAGCTCGATGGGCAGTGCCATACCACCCTGAAGCAATTGATTGCTCATCGTGCCGATGAGCTTGTTCTTTTCTTCAACGTTTTGCTCGAGGGCGTTTAGTGTCTGCTGAAGAGAGTCGGTTTTGACCTTGCAGGAATCGTCGGCGTCGTTTAGCTGTCTTTGCATCTGAATAGTTTTCAGTTTATTTGTTTGCAGTTTACTTCCGAGGTCTGCGATTTCTTTACGCTGCCTTTCATTCTGGATTCTGAGGTCGTTTGCACAACCGGTCAGGGTCGCAACAGATATGCATACAGTTAATAATACTGCTGAAAGTTTAAGAGGTCTCATTGCTCAGTCCTTTCCAATTATTTTTTGAATCCTTAGCTTTTTCTTATGGCCTTGTTAAATAATTTTTAGCCTTTATGGCTAAAGCATTATATCTATTTTGTAACGGTTGTTGTCAGCCGATTTTGCCTTTTGTAAAATCCTGATTGTTAAATAAAACCGATTTGAGTTTGTCCGTCAAGAAAAATCGAACAAAATATTAATTATTGGCGGTATTTTTAAAACGGTGTTATGCGTATGAAAAGGCTTGAAGGGGATTTTTGTTTTTTTGTTTGAGCATTGAAGCATTTTTAAAGAAATTTGCATTGCTGAATAGAGCAAAAAGCTGTATAAACAAGGTTTCTTTTTAGTTCAGGAAAACGAATTTGAATGTGGTTTTTATCTTGGAAAGGCCAGAGGTTATGGGACGTGAAATGGTTGAAATTGATGGTAATACAGCGGCTGCAACGGTTGCCCATGCGACGAATGAAGTAATTGCTATTTATCCGATAACGCCGAGCTCGTCAATGGGTGAGCTTGCGGATTCCTTATCGGCAGCGGGCGAGGCTAATATATGGGGCACTATCCCATCGGTAACAGAGATGCAGTCCGAGGGCGGGGCGTCGGCGGCAATACACGGAGCGCTTGCCAGCGGGTCGCTGGCAACGACATTTACCGCATCTCAGGGGCTGTTACTGATGATTCCCAATATGTACAAGATAGCCGGTGAGCTTTTGCCCACCGTTTTTCATGTTTCAGCCCGCTCTATTGCGTGCCAGGCACTGTCGATTTTCGGCGACCATTCGGACGTAATGGCAGTGCGTCAGATAGGATTTTCCTTAGTCTGTGCGGGCAGCATCCAGGAGATTATGGATTTTGCCCTGATTTCGCAGCAGGCGACGCTGGAATCGAAGGTGCCATTTTTAAATTTCTTTGACGGATTCCGCAGCAGCCACGAGATTCAGAGGGTCGAGCAGCTTACGAAAGAAGATATGCGTGCTATGATTGACGACAAGTTTGTGGCAGAGCACAAGAGGCGTGCATTGTCTCCTGACAGGCCGATGATAAGCGGTACTGCGCAAAATCCGGATATTTATTTCCAGGGCAGAGAGACGGTAAATAAATATTACCTGGTGGTGCCTGCGATTGTTCAAAAGACTATGGATAAATTCGCTTCTCTTGCCGGCAGGCAGTATCATTTGTTTGATTATGTCGGTGCAGCAGATGCGGAGAAGGTCATAATTATTATGGGCTCTGGTTCTGAAACCGTTCACGAAACGGTGGAATACCTCAATAGGCAGGGCCAAAAGGTTGGCGTTGTAAAGATTAGACTTTACCGGCCTTTCAGCACAAAAGATTTCATTGCCGCCTTGCCGAAGACGACCAGGAAGATTGCGGCCCTTGACAGAACAAAGGAACCGGGCTCAATCGGTGAGCCTTTATATCTGGATGTCAGGACTGCTGTTGGGGAGGCGATGGGGGCAGGGCAGTCTCCTTTTAAGGATTATCCGGTCATAGTGGGAGGACGGTACGGTCTCGGCTCGAAAGAATTTACTCCTGCTATGGTCAAGGCTGTTTTTGATAATCTCGATGCGGCGGAACCCAAAAGCGGCTTTACCGTCGGAATTATCGATGATGTTACCAATACGAGCCTTGACGTTGACGAGTCATTCGATGTCGAAAGTACGGGCGTATATTCTGCGATGTTTTTCGGTCTCGGCTCGGACGGCACGGTTGGTGCAAACAAGAACTCAATCAAGATAATCGGCGAGCTGACGAAAAATTATGCCCAGGGTTATTTTGAATACGACTCTAAAAAGGCCGGTGCGGTAACTATCTCGCATCTGAGATTCGGCAAAGACCTTATTCGCAAGCCTTATCTTGTTACGCGAGCAGATTTTGTGGCCTGTCATAACCCGAGCTTTCTTGAGAAGTATGATATGCTGTCCTCCGCAAAAGAAGGTGCCACGTTTCTTATGACGACTCTGCACTCACCTGATGAGGTCTGGGATACACTGCCGCAGGAAGTGCAGAAGCAGATAATAGACAAGAAACTCAAGTTCTATGTGATAGATGCAATTTCACTGGCTGGGGAGCTTGGGCTTGGGGCCCGAATTAATGTGATTATGCAGACAGCCTTTTTCAAAATCAGCAATATCATACCTATTGAAGAGGCTGTTGAGGCGATTAAGGGTGCGATTAAGAAGACTTACGGCAAAAAGGGCGAGAAGGTTGTCAATATGAATTATGCTGCTGTTGACAGTTCACTCGACAAGGTGTACGAGGTAAAGTATCCGAACAAGGTGACAAGCAAGATTAAGATGCCGCCTGTGGTGCCCGATGATGCTCCGGAATTTGTCAAAGAGGTAACGGCGGAGATAATGGCAAGGCGGGGCGATAAGGTACCGGTAAGCAAACTGCCCTGTGATGGTAAATTTCTCACGGGAACTACGCGGTTCGAGAAGCGCAATGTCGCCGTCAATATCCCTGTCTGGGAGCCGGATGTGTGCATTCAGTGCGGGCGGTGTTCGCTTGTCTGTCCGCACGCAGCTATAAGAATTAAGGCTTATGATGCCGGGCATCTTGAAAAGGCGCCGAAGACCTTCAAGAGCATAGATGCCAAGGGCAAGGAATTTGCGGGTATGAAGTTCACCGTTCAGGTAGCACCTGAAGATTGTACCGGCTGCGGGGCGTGTGTGCTTTTCTGCCCTGCCGAGCAGAAAGATGAAAACAAGCAGCCGACCGGCAAGAAGGCGATAAATATGCACCTTCAGGAGCCGCTACGAGCCCAGGAGAGAGAGAATTTTGCGTATTTTCTTTCGATACCGAATACAGACCCGAAGCTCTTTAAGCCGGATAGCGTTAAGGGCAGCCAGTTGGTTCAGTCTTTGTTTGAGTTTTCGGGCGCCTGTGCCGGCTGCGGCGAGACACCCTATGTGAAGCTGCTGACACAATTGTTCGGTGACAGGGCGATGATTGGAAACGCAACCGGATGTTCATCCATTTACGGCGGTAACCTGCCGACAACGCCCTATACAAAAAGAGAGGATGGAAGAGGGCCGACCTGGAGTAACAGCCTGTTCGAGGACAGTGCTGAGTTTGCAATGGGTATGCGGCTGACAGTTAATAAGTTTAAGCAGTTTGCTCTTGAGCTGCTTGAGAAGGTTACGGCTAAAGGCTGTGTAGAAAAGGGTCTTGCTGAAGAGATTAAAAAGGTTGCCTTGGCTAATGACGCTGCTCAGCAGGCGATTGAACAGCACAGGGAGCAGGTAGCTGAATTGAAAAAGCAGTGCGAGAAAAGCAAATGCGACGAGTGCACATTATTGCTGGACGTTGCTGATTATCTGGTTCGTAAAAGCATCTGGGCGCTTGGAGGCGACGGCTGGGCGTATGATATAGGCTATGGCGGCCTTGACCACGTTCTGGCAAGCGGAGCGGATGTTAATGTGCTCGTTCTTGATACCGAGGTCTATTCGAATACTGGCGGCCAGATGTCCAAGTCAACGCCGAGAGCGGCAGTAGCTAAGTTTGCAGCAGCCGGTAAGCCAATGCCTAAAAAAGAGCTCGGATTGCTCGCGATGACTTACGGTAATATATATGTTGCGAAGGTGGCACTCGGTGCAAATCCGAATCAGATGGTTAAAGCATTTGTAGAAGCGGAGGCCTATCCGGGACCGTCGCTGATTGTTGCGTATTCGCATTGTATAGCACACGGAATTAATATGACGACAGGATTCGGCGAGCAGAAAAAAGCGGTTGATTGTGGTTATTGGCCGCTGTACAGGTTTAATCCGCTGCTGAAAGAGCAGGGCAAAAATCCGCTGCAGCTTGATTCCAAAGCGCCGAGCCTGGATTTTGTGGAGTATGCATACGGCGAGAATCGCTATCGCACATTGAAACAGTCCAAGCCGGAAGAAGCGGCCAGACTTATCGAGCTTGCCAAAAAGGATGTGGCTGAAAAGTACAAGCTTATTGAGCAGCTTGCGAATTTAAAATGCGACGGCGGCGAAGAGAAATCGAAGAGTTGAAGCTGGTTTAATAAATGATTCTGGAGGAGTGTTAATATGACACGGTTATTTATGAAAATAACTGCAGGGATTTTAGTTTTGCTCTTAGCTGTCGGGTGTGGACGGCAGGTTGAGTCAAAACCAGTTACCGAACCACTGGCTGTAGGAGCCGAGAATGATTCAATTTTTCTGAAAGGAGGATTTGTTTCAGGAGCAATCAAGGCAACGGGTGGTTTGAAGGCCTGGATGGAAGTTAAAGAGATGTCGGTTGAATGCGTGGTGACATTCTACAAACCGGACAAGAGTTTGTATTTGACCGAGCAGGTTCACCAGATTTATCCCTGGACGAATTCGATTCGTATTTCGGCTGATGAGCCGGGGGAAAGGTTAGTTTACCAATTGTCGAGGGGAAAATTCAGCGTATTAGAAACGGCTGAAAAGGATTGGACTTTGCCTGTTGAGATAGAAGCAGAGACCTTTGCCAGGGCAGTGCTTGATATTATGACAGCGCCTGTTCGCTTTTTAGATAAGTCAGCGGTGTATTCAGAGAAACAGCAGCTCACAAAAATAGATGGTCGGATTTATCGGCCTGTGATAAGAACTATGAAGACAGAGCAAAGTGATAGTGCCGAAGAGGGAGTAATTTTCTGCCAGAATCAGCAAAGCTCTCTTTTTGATGTTATATGGTACAGTGGTGAAGGCTCTGATAGTCTATTGACCGTCCGGGGTTATAATTATTCTCGGATCAAAGAGGGCGGTGTCGTGTTGCCTGGCAGGGTAGAGATATTCAGGGCAAGTTCCGACGGTGTTTTGCAAAAACGGCTTGCTAAAATAGAATATAACTGGTAACAGGAGCAGATTCGAGATTTCTGGACGGTGGGGGGTAAAAAGCAATAATTAAGCCTCAGCGGATTTCAGAGGCTTTTTTTTGTGAAATTATCGCATATTTTTTGGACGTAATTATTTTTACCTGAATGATTTTGATTGTCGAAGTGTGTCAATCCTTATTTGCCCCTGACTCTTTTATCTGTATTGCCAATTAAAAAATTATCGGTCTTATGGATTTGAGAAAAATGGCGTAAAACCGGATTCGAATTTTGTCTTAAGTTTATGGAGTTAAAGGTTAAGGAGGGCTTGTGTTAAACCGATAAAAAATTATCGAGTAGCGGTAAATAAGAGATTTTGGATTTGTCCTGCTGTTTCGGGACAGGTCCTGAAAAGAATTACAAGGAAGTTTGGGATTATGGAAAAGATACAGAATATATCGTTTGTATCGGCTGGTGATACGGTTTTACGAAATGTTTTTAGGTACTGTCTTATTTTTGTAATTTTATGTGTTTTCCTTTCTGGTTGTGACCATAACAACCGGATTCTTGATCCGACGCAGATAGGCAGATTTCGCCCGGTGCCGGCAGTAAATGTAATACTTGATTCGTTGGGTGTTGAAGATGAGGATCCGTCGCTTTTTGAGGGAGCTGAAGAACCCATTCCATCTGATATTGTTGTAAATGAGATTGACTATACGTTTGCTTCGGGAGATGTTTTAAGAGTACAAATCCATGAATTGCTTGCGGATAATATGACTTTTACACAAGATTATCTGGTAAGCGAAACCGGCAAGATACATATAATGGAAGTTGGTGTGATAGAGGCAGCAGGTTTGACTGAAAGACAGCTCGAGGAGGAGATAGCTAATATTCTGAAACCGAGAATATTAACGGAGCCGCTGGTGAATGTGACTTTATTGAGCTCGCAGAAGCGTTCATTTTCCGTTACCGGACAGGGAGTAAGTACTCCCGGCAGGTTTGCAATTCCTCGTTATGATTACCGCCTGCGCGATGCTATTGCCCAGGCCGGTGGTGTAGGTCAGTTTAATGTCAGCTATGTTTATGTTTCCCGGCGGGCTAAGGACGTACGAGGATTAACTCAACCCATAGACGAAGAATTGCTCGGGCCCATCGACATAGAAGAAATGTATATGCCGGAAGAGGATATGCTTAGAATGATAATGCCGAGGAGCGAGGATGACAAAGGCAAAGCTGATGATTTTGTTATGACTTCTTCAGAAATGGTAACTGACCGGGAACTTCTTGGAGCGGTATCACCCGGAGGAATTGATTTATTGAGTGAGGTTTCAGGCTTTGAATCCGGTTTAGGGCAACCAGAAGAACCTGGGCGGATTGAATGGTTATTCAGGGGTGGAAAGTGGGTTCCGGTTGAGGTCGGCAGGAGGACTGAAGGAATCGTAAGGATGGCAGAAGAGCCGGTCCTGCCTTATGAGTTTGAATGGAAAGCCGAAGTACCACGAGAACCTAAGGTGAGACTTCTTAAGATTCCGACAGATAAATTGATGGCCGGCGATCCCAAATATAACGTTGTGATTCGGGAAGGAGATGTAATTCATATTCCGGTGGACCTTATCGGAGAGTTTTATGTTATGGGCAATGTCAACCGGGTTGGAGCTTTTGTAATAACCGGCCGGCCTTTAACGTTAAAGATGGCAATAGCAACGGCGGGAGGTCTTGCTCCGCTGGCCTGGCCAAAACATTGTGAAGTAACAAGGCGTATCGGAAAAAATAAAGAAGAAACCGTAATGGTAAACCTGGATAAAATTGCCAGAGGCGAACAACCGGATTTCTTTATAAAGCCGCATGATTTAATTAATGTGGGTACCCATCCGACGTCTTATTGGCGGTTACAATTGCGACAGGCTTTCCGAACCTATTATGGATTTGGCTTCATTTATGACCGCAACTTTTCAAACAAGGATTATGGAACGTACAACCCCATAAATCCAGATCATTGGGATATTGAGTGGTAAAACAATATTACCTGGTTATGGTGCATATTGTACAAATTTGATTATTCTGTTGCAGAAAGCACAGTTGTCTTTAGCATGGCGTTCCCAATTACGAAGCACTTTTTATGCAACTTATGGATTTAGCTTTATTTATGACTGCAATTTCGGCTTTTGGGATTTAGGTTTTGAAAAGCGATTGTGGCCTTTTGCCTTTTAAAAGGCGGGAAATTTTGATATAATGCTCGGATTATGGCAGAGACTTTTGAAACGGTTGATTCACAGAGCAAGCAAGCAAATACGGCTCGGACGAGCTGGCTTGCCCTCGGCTTGCACAGTTACATAAAGGTATTAATAATCGGGGGCTTATTCTGGTGGATTTTTCGAGATGAGATCGACCGAATCGTTGTAGAGTGGATTTCGGACCCGAGCTGGTCTCACGGATTCCTCATACCCTTTTTCAGCTTATACTTTATAAATCAGCGTAAAAAAGAAATATTGAATCTGAAAGCCAGGCCGAATTATCTCGGCTTGTTTTTTTTGCTTTTTGGTTTTTCATCTTACGTTTTGAACATGGCTATCCCGAGCCTGAGAGCTGCGTATGTTAGAGAAATTTTAATGATAATGATTCTTGGTAGCATTGTTCTTTTTTTGGGCGGTTGGCGCTTGGTTAAAAATACCTGGCTGGCTGTGTTGTTTTTGGTTTTTGCCATTCCTCTTCCTGATGGATATTATTTCGCGATAACTATACATATGCGAAAGCTGGCGGCTATGCTTGCAACAACTTTGCTGAATTTGGTTGCTGGTGTGGATGCTACGGTCAGTGGAGTGGTCATAGATGTCTTTTACAAGGGAAGGCACATAGAGCCGGCATTAAATGTGGCGGAGGCCTGCAGTGGAATGCGATTGCTGATGGCCTTTCTGGCTCTTGGTGTTGCGATGGCTTATCTGCACTACCGGCCTATATGGCAGCGAGTAATTCTGCTGGCATCTACGATACCGATAGCAATATTCTGCAATATTGTACGGGTAACAGTTACAGGTTTTATTCATATATTCATAGCCCCTAAGTATGCACAGGGTATTTATCATGATATTCTCGGTATGGGAATGCTGGTTTTAGCATTTGGGCTGTACTATTTTATAGCCTGGTTTATGTCAAATTTATTTGTTGAACAGAAAGTGACTGACGAGGAAGACGTGATTGTGCGTAGAAGCACATAAGTTATTTTTTTGTAAATGGTTGATTATGGAAGCTAAATCTGTTATAAAATTATATGTACAACCAGCTTTTTTGATATGTGTTACGGTTCTTGCAATAAGTGCGGTTGGGATGCCGATTTTAATACAGGGCCTCGGAGGGTACCTCAAAAAAGAACCACTGCCTTTAAAGCGAGCATTGGAATATCTGGATGAAGATGGTTTGGGTACGTACATAGTTTTTGCGAAAGAAAAAATAGATGATGATGAAGTTATTAAAAGCCTTGGTACAGAAGACTATATTCAGTGGTATTTAGAAGATACAAAGATGCCCGTGAGCAGCCCTGTGCGTAAGTGCTTGTTGTTTATTACTTATTATGAGCTTGCTGATGTGGTGCCGCACGTTCCGGAGGAATGTTATGTAGGTGGAGGTAATCAGCTACTTGATAAAAAAAGTTTCAATCTTGAGATAGATATGAATGGCTCCAAGAAGGAAATTCCTGCGAAGTATCTTGTTTTTGGCAGTAAAGAAGAGAACCTGTTGAGTGCTGAAGTGCGATATCCGGTACTTTACTTTATTAACGTTGACGGTATTTATGCAAACAGCAGAGATAGTGCAAGAGCTATTCTTAGTAAGAACTTTTTTCGAAAATATTCGTATTTTTCGAAGGTTGAGTTTGAATTTTTCAACAATAACGAGTTTGGAAGGCGGTTTTATCCAAGCCAGCAGGAAGCTCTTTCGGCAAGCCAAAAGCTTTTAGGGGTTATTTTGCCGATATTGGAAGAGAAACATTGGCCTGATATGGAAGAACAAGTTATAAGCGAAAGTGATTTGATGTTTAATAATAATAATACGAGGTTTGATTATGGCAGTGAGAAGACTGAATAAAAAGGTTGCGATTATAGGTTTGAGTATATTTTTAATTGTAGTGCTTGGCGCGATTGTGTTCATTCTTCAATTCCGTGGTGATCCATATAGTTTTATTGCGGATGGCGAGAAGGCAGCAGCGGCGGAGGATTATGAATCTGCCGAGAGAAATTTTATAAAGGCCATTGCAAGAGCCAGAGATGATTCTTTAAAGATAGAGATACTATTTAAGCTTGCTGATATTTACCATGAACAGGGAGATTGGAAGGAATTACGAAATTGCTGGGAAAATATCGTCGTGTTTGAGCCGAGTAATGCCAAGGTTCGTCTCGAGCGTTTAAGGTATAATTACATAGTAGCGGACAGCGGCGTGAACAGCTTTTGGCAAAGAATTGATACAGAGGTTACCGAATTCCTTGAAAATGTGGATAGAAACCTCCTTTCTGAAAATCCAGCAAAGTGGGAGACATTTGATGAACTTCAAGAACCTCTTTCGGATCGCCTTGACTGTTATTTGTATTTGCTTAGAGGTAGAGCCAGATTAGAGAGGGCATTGAAGGGAATGGTAAGCATGCCGGAGGAGGTATGTGAACAGGCAATGGAAGATTTGCAACGAGCTAAGGAGCTTGAGCCGGAAAATGTTAATGTCAGTTGGTTTATGGCACAGGCAGTACGATTTCAAGGTGAAAAACAGGCTGAAAAAGGTGATTTAGAAGCAAGAGAAAATTCAATACAGCAGGCCATGGAGCTTTTAACAGAATGTATTGAAGCTGCAGAGGATAATGTTAATGCGCATACAAATCTTCTGAGTCTAAAGCTCATGTTAAAAAATAAAGAGGGACGGGAAGCGGTAAGGTCACTTGAACCTGAGTTTTTATCACTTGTAAAAAGGTTTGATTCAAGTCCAATAGCATTTATGGCATTATCGAAATTTTATTCGTTAATGGGTCCGCAAAGTATTGATAAGGCCGCGGAGGCTATTGACAAGTGCGTTTCTTTAGATAAAAAAGAAGTTTTACATTTAATAAGAGCAGCGACACTAACTTACTACAAGTTTTCAATTCATGGAAGAAAAGACGAGCAAGATTTAGAGAAGGCGATAAGTTTGGCGACAAGTGCGCTTAAACTACCAGGTGCCCAGGAAACAACAGGGCCTCGAACCTGGGAAAATAGAATGAATCGACTTAGCCTTTATAGTTTTCTTGCGAACCGTTATATCGAGCAGGTAGTTGAACCTTTTAAGCCTATATCTGAATCTGAGAAACAACAATTAATCACCGCAGCTGAAGAAGCTATTCACCAGATTGAACAGTTAATTGGCAGTGGTGAAAACATCAATGTTACCAAATGGGAAGGGATGCTCGAGTTTGCGAAAGGCAATAGAGGCGTTGCTATCAGAAAAATGTACGCGGCTTTTGAGCAGATTAGAGCCTCTGAAGGAACTTTATGGATGGATCCTCATCTTCCTTATTTGCTTGCCAAGGCATTTGAAAATAGCTCTGAACAGGGGGTAGCCGTGATGTTTCTTAGCAGTGCGATACAATCCGGCATTGTCACTTGGTCAAGACCTGAGGCGGTTCTGGATTATTCCAAGGCTATTCTTAAACTGGAAAATTGGGCAGTAGCTGTGTCGAACATAGAATATTATGAACGGTTATTCGGTCCGAATCAAACAAGCCGTTCTCTCAAGATTTTTGCTTATGTAGGAGCCGGTCAATTTGAAGAAGCGTTAGAGGAGTTGTCTTCCGCGCCACAGGATGATGTTGAAACAATCAAGCTGAGAATAGTATTGGAGCAGGCCAGGATAAGGCAAATCCGAACAGCTTTGGGCGAGAGTAAGCTTGATGAGATTACAAAAGGTCTTTTTGAAGAAAGATCGGAAGAAAATATATCGCGGCCTGAAGGATCAGAGGAAGTGATGTTAGCTGAATTGTCCGGCTATGAGGATACACTATCTTCTCTTATAACCAAGTTGTTGACCATAGAACCCTCGGCCGTTGAGGATTCCTATATTGCTACATTTTGTGAGGATAATATATTTGCGGGAAGGATTAAAGAGGCAAAAAACTTTGTAGATGTGATTTTGCAATCTTTACCTGATAACACTATTGCTTTATTTTATAAAAGGTTGCTTTCTGAACCTGAGCCGGACAAAGTTACTATAGGCAGGCGTAATGAAATAGAAGAGTCGGTTTTGAAGCAGATGTCGGATCCTATGGAAATGGCTGTCGAACTTGGTTCTTTTTACTTCAGGACCAGACAATTAGACAAAGCGGAACAGGAGTATAAGAAAGTAATAGGAGAATATTTGATTAGTGAAAGCATTCCAAAGATTCAGGATGAAAATGCGCAGGTTATGAGTCGAAAGCGAGCAACTATTTATGATCTTTTTTCGGTTGCTTTGCAGAATCAAGACTGGCAGTTGGCTGAAAGGTTAAAAGATATTGCCAGAGTTAATAATCTTGATGATTGTGAGGGCAATTTTTTTGCTGCTCGTCTTGCTTTTTCCAGAGGGGAACGCGGAGCCTTGGCTTTATTTAATGAATGTTTAAAACAAAGACCTATTTTTTCTTATGGTTATTTGTTAAGAAGTGGTGTTCATATTTCTCTTGGAAATGAACAGGCAGCCCTGGAAGATGCTCGAAAGGCCGTGTCCTTAAATCCACTGGATGGTGCTATGGCCAAAAATCTGGCAGCGCTTCTCCATCAGCGTAATCAAAAACTTGGTAAAACTGTCAAACCTGAGCAACAGGAAGAGCTCAGGAACACTCTTGGTTTAGCGATGAAGGTTAATCCCAACGATCTGGATTTATATAGATTTTATGTGGGCTTAATAAGGTCTACGGAACCACAAAGAGCCGTGACGATTTTGCAATACATACGCAATATTTCTCCGACTGTACAGGATTCTGTTTTACTTAGTGAGGTGGCATGGGATATTGCTATTAGGGAACCAGATGAGCTCCGCAAAGAAGAATGGATTAATATAGCGGATTCTGCATACAAAGATGCCCTATCGATGGATCCTAATAGTCAGGGAGCGATTTATAGTTATGCTCAGTTTTTGAGAGCAATCGGGCGGGAAAAAGAGGCGGAGAAGTTATTAACAGAGTCGAAAAGTCAAGAATTACTTTGGACGTATTATTATAAGGTTGGAGATTATGAAAAAGCAGAAAACCTGTTAGAGCAGTCGTATGCGAAGGATAAGGTGAATGTAGGCGTACTCAAGGGGCTTTTGATTGTTGCTGGAAAAACATTGAAAAAGGAAAATGTTATAGGGTATTCTGAGGAACTTTTAGCCCTTGAGGATAATATAGAAAATCGACTTATACAAATTAAGGTTTTTCTTGATATAGGCCTGGTTCAGGAAGCAGAGCACAAGTTGCAGAGTTTTAGAGAGAGGTTTCCTGATGAGCCGACAGCACAATACATTGAGGCGTGGTTATTGATGAAGCGAGGCCATCTGAAAGAAGCTCTTGATATGGCAAACCGAAGTATTGAGAGTGACAATAGTAATGCGTTAGCTTGGCAATTGAGGGGGCAGATATATCTATTAATGGCTAATTATGAGAAAGCGATCAGTGATTTTGATAGAAGTGAGTTGCTGGCGACTGACCCGGAAACAAGACTTTTTCGGGTAAAAGCCTATTTGGCACAGGGTCGTAGCGAATACGCTGTAACTGAGTTGAGAGATATAGTTAATTCTTCAAAGACGTCCCTTGAGGCGCGTTTATTACTTGAATGGATTTATTTTAGGCTTAGCAGAAAACAGCCTCTTAAAGAGTTATACGATGATACCCTTAAAGAATTCCCGGACAATATGTACTGGCTTAATCAGGCTGCCGGATTTGCCTTGTCAAATGATGATTTGAAACTCGCAGAGCAGTTATTCGGCCGGGCGTGGAATAAAAGCAGGGAGGATGGACGGAGTAATCGAGCAGCATTAAATGGGTATTTAGAGGCGCTTTTGAAGTCTCGACAACTTGATAAACTTTTTAGTGAAGCTGGAAAATATGTAGATACAGAGTTTGCTCCGATAGCATTGATAGAGATGGCAGAGGCGGAATCGATACTTGGAAATAAAGAGAAGGCTGTGCAATATGCTCGCCGGGCAGTTGACAAGACCGCATCTGATGAGGCCCTCCAATTTGAAATACTAAAGGCTATGTATCAAGTTATCGGCAAAGAAGAGGCCGAGGCGTATTGCAATGAAAGAATTCGTCAGAATCCGAGGTCATTACCAGCGAATTTATTTATGTTTAACCTGAACTTATTAAACGGGCAGTACGATGAAGCCATTGAGATTATCGACAGGTGCATTGATATTATCGGGTCTGACAGTCAAAAGAAGATTAGTTATATGGGTAAAAAGACGAGTACCCTCTACACGGCCTATAAACAAACTTCCGATAAAAGTTATCTGCAAAAAGCTATCAGAGAGAACGAAAGTTTGCTTAGCGAAATGCCGACAAATAGTAATGCGGATCTTTTGAATAATCTGGCATTTATGCTGGCGGAAGAAGGTGAAAATTTTGAAAAGGCTCTGGATTATGCAAGGCGTGCTTATGAGACCATGCCGAACCATCCGGAGTATTTGGATACTTATGGGTATGTATTATATTTAAATGGGAACTATTCCGAAGCGGAAAAATATATGTATGAAGCTATACAGCAATTCCAACTGCGTCAGATGAGCGTATCGTGGGTTATCTATGAGCGTTTAGGAATGATACAGGAGAAACTCGGTGTGAGATTACAGGCTGTCGACGCTTATAAACAGGCACTTGCTGTAGGCGGCGATAATTTGTCAGAGGCCGATAGTGAAAGAATAAAGTCCGCGATTGCACGGCTTTCAGAAGAATGAACTTGCTTGAAGAGATAATATTATTGATATGTGCGGCATGATAAAGTGGAGCGTGAGGCGAAAATGGCAGAACAAATGCAAACGCAAGTAGCAGGTAAGGTCGTAAGACGAGTTCCTGAATTTACTGCAGGTTTGACGGCTGGTGAAGTTATGGGAATGCTGCGTCAGCACATTTTTCTTGTAATTTTGTTTATCGTTGTTGGTTTCATCGGTGGTGGTACTTCCTGGTTTTTACTGAAAAGTTATTCTCCAGGATTTACGGCGACTACGTATATCGAGGTTTTATCAGCTGCGGAAAAGAATCCCATGCAAATAACACCTTATATGGTAGGCCATGACATTCAATATTCTTATCGCAGAACATTAGCTTCTCAGTTAGTCCAGCAGGGTTTTTTCCGTAAATTATTGAATAGAGACAGGATTCGGGAAACCGCGTGGTTTAAAAATTTCGGTAGGACCGAGGGGATTACAGGAGAAGAAATAAGCGTTGAAAAAGCAATTAGAAAGGCACTTCAGGATTTAAGGAATAATCTTCGGGCAATACCTGAAAGAGATAGTGACCTGATTACTGTTTCTATGACCTGCCATAATAAGGATGAAGCGGCACTGATAACAAATGAGATTGTTGATTTGTTTGTCAGGGAGCGTGGAGAGGGAGAAGCTGCTGACATCAGGGAAAAGATAAGGATTTTTCGAGAGCAGCTATCGAGCGTTCGGAATGAATTGACGACGATTCAAAATAGTACGGATGCTATTCGCATTAGATCTGGTTTTACTGACCTTCAAACACACAATTATATGGATGTAATTACGCAAAGAGTTTCTGATCTTGAGCTGGAGAATAATGATTTAATTCTCGGTATTACAAATACGGAAACAGCTATAAAAAACCTGGAAAGACAGGCTACAGGTCCAATAGCAGAGCAGGTTTCCAGGATTGTGGAAAGTGACCCTGTAGTGACCTCTCTTCTTCAGGCTCGTGTGGGATTGGAAGTAGAATTAGCAAGCAGGCTTATAAAGTATGGCGAAAATCACAGAGTGACGCTCCAGATAAAGGAGCGGATAAAAGAAGTCGATGAAAAGAGAAGAGAAAGAAAAGAAGAGATAGGCGATTTGATTAGGCAATCAAATCTGAAAAATGTACAGGATACACTGGAGATACTGAAGAGCAGTCTCGATGAGTTGCGAAGACAAAAACAAGAAGCTGAAGCGGTTAAGGAGCAACTTGATTTAGCACGAGTTCAATTTGAAGACCTGCAGATTCAAAGAGAAGAAAAACAAAAGGATCTGGAAGAGATTAACAATGCTATTTCAACATATAGTGTAAAACTCAATGACCCGGAAACACCAAAGGTGAAGAGAATGGGCGAGGCTCTTGTCCCGCTGGATGTAAGTTTTCCGCGATGGGAGATGTTTTTCCCTGGAGGTACGCTGTTAGGTCTTTTATTGGGAATTGGCATTGCATTTCTTATTGAGCGTTTGAATGACCTTGTGCGGACACCTCGAGATGTTGGCAGATATTTGCGTATACCTCTTTTGGGTATAGTGCCAGACGCTAATGAGGATGAGCAGTTCAAAGGTATTGACCCTGTTATGGCAGTGAATAAGGCACCCTATTCAGTGCTAGCTGAGGCTTACCGGAGGTTCAGAAGTAATCTGATATCATCCGCGCCTGACTCAAGGATTTTTCTGGTAAGTAGTGGTGTGGCTGGTGACGGTAAAACTTCCGTGACGGTTAATCTTGCTACGACATTGGCCGGTCAAAACAACAAGGTGCTGCTTATAGACTCAAACTTCTGGCGTCCGAATATAAACACGGTTTTCCCGCCTTCCGAGCCTGCACCGGTTCTAAAAGCCGAAGACAACAATGAAGAAGGCGAAGAAAGCAGCGAGTATGAATTGGGTTTAAGTACCGTTCTTTCCGGCCTTTGCGGTTATCACGAAGTTATCAGACCAAGCAGCATTGAGAACCTCGATGTGATCAGCGCAGGTATGCTGCCGCCGAATCCGGCTGAATTACTGGGTGGTGCGGCAATGGAGCAGTTTATAAAGTATCAACGTGAGAAATATGATTATGTTGTGATTGATGGGCCGCCGGTGCTGCTGGTCAGCGATGTAAAGCGATTGGCTGGTCTTGTTGACGGAATTATTCTCGTGTTTAATGCAATGGCAACAACCAGAGGTGCAGCTTTGAGAAGTATAGTTGAATTAAGGCAGGTAAATGCCGCTATCCTCGGCTGTGTACTGTTCGCAGTACAGCCGATGAAGGGCGGTTATTTCCGAGAGCAGTTCAAAGCGTATCGTGAGTATCAGAAGCTGCAGATGGCTAATGCCGCAGCTCATTAAAACTCGTTGTCTGGTTGAACCGTATAATTTGCTTCAAATTCGCTGTTTCTAAAGGATGTTTTAATGGAAAGATTTTTGGTCACCGGCGGAGCCGGTTTCATTGGTTCTAATATATGCATAAAACTTGTTCAACAGGGCTGCTTTGTCAGGGTAATTGATAATTTGCTAACGGGCAAGAAAAGCAACCTGGCCTCTGTAATTGACAGGATTGAATTCATAGAAGCTGATATGGGCGACGACGAGGTCGCCCGTAAAGCAATGAATGATATTGATATTGTTTTGCATCAGGGGGCACTTCCTTCGGTTCCGAAAAGCGTAGATAATCCTGCAGCTACTCACAGGCATTGCCTGGATGCGACATTCACCGTGCTATTGGCGGCGCGTGATGCAGGTGTGAAGCGTTTTGTTTATGCGAGCAGCTCTTCAGCTTATGGCGATACTCCTGTTTTGCCGAAGGTTGAAACGATTCGGCCGGAGCCGTTGTCACCTTATGCAGTTTCCAAGCTTACCGGTGAATATTATTGCAAGGTGTTTTACACGGTTTTTGGTCTTGAGACCATCTCGCTTCGTTATTTTAACGTTTTCGGACCGCATCAGGACCCGATGAGCCAGTATGCAGCGGCCATACCCGCCTTTGTAACAGCAATACTAAAAGATAAGCCGCCGACTATCTATGGTGACGGTGAGCAAAGCAGAGACTTTACTTATGTTGATAACGTTGTTGATGCCAATCTACTCGCTGCGAGAGCGAAAAAAACGAGCGGTGAGGTAATCAATATAGCCTGCGGAAAAGCTGTGACCGTTAACGAAATTATTGATATGATAAATAATCTTACAGGTAAAAGTGTCGAACCTGAATATACAGAGCCGCGTCCGGGGGACATAAAGCATTCACTGGCTGATATCAGCGCAGCCGCGAAGCTCATAGGTTACAAGCCGAAGGTTTCATTCGAGCAGGGCCTTCAAAAGGCTATAGACTGGTACCGAAAAAATTTGATGTAAAAAACAGTCAATTGAAAAAGCAGTTTTAAATCATCTCACTTTTTAGAATTCTTTTTTTAATACTATATTATTGCAAATGCTCTTTTAAGTTTTGGGCGTCCTGGAGAAGCTGGTCTCGGTTGACTTCTTTTTCAGCTTCGAGCTCGAAAGTCCATTCGTATTTGTCGACGATTTTCTCGGGATTCAGGCATTGAGCAAAAAAGTCGAAGGGGAATTTATCATACCAGGGCCCTTTTAATTCGCGGTGTGTTTTTAATGTTTCAAAACCCTCCTTGCGAATCGTAACATTATAGTCACCATACCAGTTAAAATTAACTGTTACGGGAGATGAGCCAATTTGTTCATCGTTAAGCTCCACCAGCGCGCCTGAAGGTACTGTGTTTATTGTAAGCTGGCGCTCCACACAGCCGTACATCATAATACTCACGAGCAAAGAGACTGCTAATAGCGAAAATGAATTTACTCTTCTCATAATAGATACCCTTTAATATTAGTTTGTCATATTATAATCAAAAAATGAAAATACGGAAGCGCAAAATTTGCCGTCAGAGTATTTTATGCACTTTGCCTTGAAACCTGTAAATACAGTGTTATAAATCGGTTATTGACATCACAAAAGCCCGGCAGTATGCTATTGGCAAATTCAGTTAGTTTTTTGTGGTGTTTTGATTATGAAAATCCTGTTGAGCTGGTTGGGCGATTATGTCGAGGTTTCAGAATCTGCTGAGCAGACAGCACAGATTCTAAGTGATATCGGCCTTGGCTGTGAGGCGATTGTGCATTTGGGGGACGATTCAGTAATCGATGTTGAGGTTACGAGTAATCGGGGGGACTGTCTGAGCTATATAGGCATTGCTCGAGAGCTTGCTGCGGCGATGGGTAAAGAGCTTAAAGTACCGGCTGTTAAGCTTGCGGAATCGCCAAGAAATGCCGGTGAGCTTGTCAGTGTTGAGATTGAAGCTGCTGATTTGTGCGGCAGATATACCGCGAGGATTATCGAGGGTGTGAAGGTCGGGCCTTCGCCGGACTGGATGAGAAAAAGGCTTGAAGCGGTTGGTATGCGTTCTGTCAGTAACGTCGTCGATGCGACCAACTATGCTATGCTTGAGACGGGTCAGCCGCCGCACGCTTTTGATTATAAAAAAATCAAAGAAGGAAAAATAATAGTAAGAAGAGCGAAAGCCGGCGAGACAATAGTCAGTATCGATGGAACAAAATGTGAGCTTACTAATGATATGCTTGTTATTGCCGATGCCAAAGAGCCTGTAGGCGTAGCAGGTGTGATGGGCGGTTTATATACGGAGGTCGGAGCCGATACCGATACTATCCTGCTCGAAGATGCGTATTTTAATCCGGTTACGATTCGCAATACAAGCAGGAGACTTAACTTGCCATCTGAAGCTGCTTTTCGGTTCGAGCGTATTGTTGATATCGATAACGTTGACTGGGCTTCCAGAAGGACGGCACAGCTTATTATGCAGGCGGCAGGCGGTAAAGTTGCAAAGGGGCTGGTAGATGTTTATCCCGGAAAACCCGAGCAAAGAAAAGTGTCACTGCGGCCGGGCAGAGTTAATAAGCTGCTTGGTATCGAAGTATCAACTGATGATATGACGAGGATACTGTCGGCGTTAAGTTTTAATCCTGAAAGAAAAGATGGTTTTGTAGAATGCAGCGTTCCTTCCTGGCGAGAGGATGTTTATCGCGAGGCTGATTTGATTGAGGAGGTTGCCCGTGTATATGGTTACAACAAGATTCCGACCGAAGAGAAAATAAATATCGTGGTTGCTCCTGTTGACAAACGTCAAAATCTGAACCAGGTTATGGGTAAATACCTTAACGGCTGTGGTTACTATGAAACGGTTAATATAAGTTTTGTTGCGGAAGATATTGCTGAACTTTTCAGCGACTCTTGCGAAGGCGGGCATTTGGCTGTCAGGGATGAATCGCGAAAAAGTGTGAACCTGCTCAGACAAACCCTGATTGGCTCTTTGCTGGGTGTTGTTAAGACTAATTTGAACGTTAAGAATACTCCCTGCAGGATATTTGAGATTGCGGACACCTTTGTTGCGAGGGAAAAGGGCGGTTTGCCGGTTGAGAGGACGAGGCTGGCCCTGGCTTGCGATGGCGAATTTCGGGAATTAAAAGGTGTGGTAGAAGGGCTGATAAAAACGCTTGGCAGGGATGCAGCAGTTGTTTTTACACGAGAAAATTTAGCTTGGGCACAGGCGGCGACTGTGATATCCGTGGACGGCAAGCAAGTAGGTACCGCAGGCGTCGTTTCGGATAAGGTAAAGGATAAGTTCGGCTTTACCGATGTACAGGTCTGTGCGGCAGAGATGGATTTACAGGAGCTTGGAGCATTGCAGACTGAAGCAGCAAAATTTGCCCCGATACCGAAATTCCCCGCAGTAGAGCGTGATTTATCGCTTGTAATTGATGAGCAGGTTATCTGGGCTGATATCGCAGGTGCGATAGAAAGAGTCGCTCCTGCTGAGCTGGAAGAGGTCAGATTTGTTGGTATATATCGAGGCAAAAGTATTCCGGACGGGAAAAAAAGTGTTACTTTTACCTTGCGATTCAGGGATGAGCAGGGCACCCTGACACATGAGGCTGTTGATGGTTTCCAGAATGATATTGTTGCGGAACTGAAAAAAGCTATCGGAGCTGAGTTGCGGACTGCCTGATTTCAAGTCTGAATTTAATCATATTTTTGGCGGTGCGAGATGAACGATTACGAGCGATTTGAAAAGCTCATTGCCGGCGGTTACAGCTGCATATCGATTGTTACGGATGAGGAGCAGTACGCGCTCGATATTATCAGAAAGGCTGCGAGAAAATTCGGTCGTGATTTATGGATATGGTCGATTTCCGAAGGTGTTAGAGAGGGATTGTGTTTGCTCGAGGATGGGCCACCTCTGCCGGATACCTTAAAACCTGAGGCAGGTCTATCCAACCTCGCGGGTTCAAAGCCGGGTTCGATATGTGTTACACTTGACATAGCCGAGCATATAAGGTCGGGCAGGCCTTTGCGAATTCTGCGTGATATGGTTAATCGCTTCAGCAAGCTTTCGAGCACTATTGTAATGATTGATACTAATGATAAACTGCCTGATGTGGTTAAATCTTATACTCGTCCGTTTGAAATCTCTTACCCCGGTGAAAAAGAGCTTGAGGAAATAATACGTGAAACCCTGCAGAGGCTGCATCAGAAAAAGCCTATTGAAATTGGTATAACACGAAAAGGTTTGGATATAATCATTAAAAATCTCCGAGGTCTGAACCGGAGGCAGGCTGAACAGATTATCAGTGACACTATAGCTGATAACCAGCGGTTTGACGATGATGATATTAACGTTGTTCTTGCGAGCAAGAGAAGAATTATTCAGCACGGCGGTCTGCTCGAATACATCAAGACACCAGTTGATTTGAGTGAGATAGGGGGATTGAGGCGGTTAAAACAGTGGCTTGAGCTTCGTAAAGCTGCGTTCACTTCACAGGCTGAGCAATTCGGAATCACGGCTCCTCGCGGCCTTCTTATGCTGGGTGTTCAGGGAGCTGGAAAAAGCCTGTGTGCAAAAGCAATTGCTACTGCGTGGCATCAGCCTTTGTTGAGGATGGACCCTGGGGCTTTGTATGCGAGTTACATAGGTGAGTCGGAACGTAATCTTCGCGAAGCTCTCAAGCAGACGGAGATGATGGCACCCGTGGTTTTATGGATTGATGAAATCGAAAAAGCTTTTGCTTCGGCAGCCAGCAGAAGTGCTGATGGAGGATTGTCCCAGAGAATGTTTGGAACCCTTCTTACCTGGCTGCAGGAGCATGAGCAGCCTGTTTTTGTGGTTGCTACGGCTAATGATATCGAGGCCTTGCCGCCGGAACTTTTGCGCAAAGGCCGTTTTGATGAAATATTTTTTATCGACCTGCCCAGGAAGGATGTGAGGAGTGAGATTTTCGAAATTCATCTAAGAAAACGTAACAGGGAGACAGGAAAATTCGACCTTGATAAACTCGCGGATGTTTCGGAAGGTTATAGTGGTTCAGAAATCGAGCAGGCGGTTCTCTCTGCTCTTTATCAGGCATTTTCGAGCAAAACTGAACTTGACACCGAAAAAATCGTTCTTGCCTTAAAGGATTCACCGCCTTTATCGAAGACAATGGCAGAGAAGGTAAAATTTCTTCTTGCCTGGGCTGAGGGAAGGTGCCTCCCGGCTGATTGAAAAATTTTAACAGGAACTTTTTTAAAATTAAAAAGCCTTCGGTCTTCAAGTCACTTATTTTGTTCAAGTATAAAATTAAAAATCTATTATTAAAAAGGCCTTTTTAAGGCCGATATAATGTAAGTGAGTTTTTTTTCTCTAAAAAATTGCATCTGTTGTGTATTTAAAGAAAATTTAACTTGAAATTCCTTTGGATTTATGTTAATATAGGTAATGTTGCAGGTTGACCCCTGCGGTGTTCGTAGTGGAAGAGTTATTTGAAAAAACCGATATACCCATGTTCAGGGAAGTCGGACCTTGAGGTATCGGAAACGCCTGCTTTGATGGGACTTTCGGTCACAAGTAACGATTACCCACTTTGAAATACTGGGTTTATTCAAGATTCTTTCTTACGGCACCTGCGGAGGAAAACCTTGCTGTCAATAAAAGGCCTGTATTTATACAGGCCTTTTGTTTTGCGCTATATACAGCTATAGCTTTTTTTATGAAAAAAATGTTGTCCCTTGGCCTTAGAGTGAGAAAATTGTCACTCAATATCCTGAATCTTGAGCCGCTGTCTGTCGGGGTGGGTTTTGCAGAATCATTATAAATATCGGACTTTAGTGACATCTCAAAGTTTTATTTGGCTGCTTTTCGGATTAAGGCAGATGTCCGATTTGACGATTAAATAAGGGACAGTAACTGGTTTTTTACGTGTTAGAAATAGCGTTCTTAATCTTTGTGTTAAAAGGACTTATAAAGAGGTAATTATGCTTGGAGTGCATTCGTTTACTGTATCGCCGTCGCTGCCGGAATCTTTGAAAGACCTGGATTTTATCGCCAGAAATATGTTCTGGTGCTGGAATCTCGAGTTTGTGCAGCTTTTCAAAAGGATTGACAGTAAGTTATGGAGGGCGTGGTCCCACAATCCTGTCAGACTCCTTGGCGGAGTTTCACAAAAGAGGCTGGAAGAGCTCGCTCAGAATCGCGGTTTTGTAAGCGAGCTCAAGCGGGCGACAGAAAAGCTGAGAGCATATCTTGAAGGTCCAACCTGGTTTGACAAAATCAGCTCTGTCACCAATAAATCATTAATAGCATATTTTAGTGCCGAATTTGGCATTCACGAATGTCTGCCGATTTATTCAGGGGGGCTGGGTATCCTCGCAGGTGACCATTTAAAGAGCGCTTCAGATATGGGTGTGCCTCTGGTAGGAATTGGGCTTTTATATCAGAAAGGTTATTTTCGCCAGTATCTGAATGTGGATGGATGGCAGCAGGAGGTGTACAGCGAAAATGACTTTTATAATATGCCGGTCGAAATCGTTCGAATTTCCGACGGCCAGCCGTTAAAAATCGGCGTTGAATATCCGACGGGAATGGTGCAGGCCCAGGTATGGTCTGTCAACGTCGGAAGAGTAAAGCTTTATTTACTGGATACCAATATTGCGGATAA
>CAYXGT010000028.1:0-13013 GCA_964464635.1 uncultured Pirellulales bacterium
TGGCGCCCGTGGGTCATCGCTAAGTGCTTGCAATATAACCAGATATGTAAATGTATGTCCTTCCGGATTAACCGAAAACGAACCAAAAAACAAAGCCAAACAAAGCCAATTCAAACCCAATTTTGGCCCAAAATTGGCTTTGTTTTCCCCCAAATTGGCTTTGTTTTTCACCAAATTCAGCCCTAAAGAGAGGGTGTACAATTGCCGATACAGCGTATTAACATAATGCGGTTTTTTTCAATATTTTAGGAGAAATAGAATGGGAAATTTAACAAAAAAACTCATCGTAATTGCCTCGCTGGCAATAGCATTCGGCTGCAGCGCCCTGATTGCGGAAATGGCTGTCACGAACAAGGAAGTTACCGCTGTCGCCGAGAAAATCATATCCGATGATTTTCGTATCGATGTGGAAACTAACAAGGATGTTTACCACAACAGAGACGTCCTTCGTTTGAGCGTGAAGCTGCTTAATAACAGCCCGGACGGAACTTATGTTGTACGCACACTGAATCCTATGCCGGCTGAGCTGGAAGAGTCTGAAATCGTTGATGTTTGCGAGGGCACACTCGACGATTTAGATGTGGACGTTGCAATTATGCCATGGCGGCCGATTATCATAGGTTACGCCACACTGACCCGCCTGGGTCCGAGCCCGGTTCCTTATCCAGTTCCCCTGGAAGAGGAAAAAGAAATTGTAAAGCCAAAGCCGATAAAGTTTCTTTTACCGCTTTTTGGTCCTGCAAGGATTCCAGGCCACAGCACAAGGATTATTTCCACGGCCAACATTTTGATAAGATGCCCGTTTTTGATTGAGGCTGTTGAGGCAGAGCCGCTCGAAGCAGAGCCTGTCGAGCTCGTTGATTTAGAAGAAATAGAGATTATACCGGCCATTGCCTGCTGCAGGATACTCAGGCCCGGCTATTATCTGCTCGACTGCCACATCAATAAAATCGCAGGTGCAAAAGCTGCGCGGGCTCAAAAGATTATTCAGATAAGACGAAGGATACTTAAGCCGATACCCCTGCCGGAATTTCTACCTTAGTATTCCGTCTATCTTAGATTGATAATTTGTTATTCCTGCAAAACTTGTCCTCGCGAAAGCGCTGAGCAGGGATATACGAACATATAAAAAAATCAGCCACGGAGGAGGTGAAGAAATACAGAGAGAAAAAGTCTCAAGTCAAAGGCTGCATGATTGCCGGTATCAAAGACCCGGCCTTGGACGGGCCTATTACCCAAAGCACGCAATTGGACAAATATTTATGATTGATTGGGCGGGGATTTGATGCTATGCTCTTGGCAACTTTTTTAAGGGGTAATCATTTTGGAATTGAACTGGCCTTTGAGACTGAGAATAGCTGCTGTTGCGGCGGCGGGGATAGTCCTGCTCGGGATATTAGGATGGCGGTTCGCAGGCCAGGCCGAGCCGTATGAGGTAATGTCACTGAAAAATATCAGTCTGGCGGGGGTAGCAGTAATCGGGGCAATGGCGGTACTGACGGGCTTTGCGGGTTTTTTTATTGCATGGCCTTACGGAAAAGAGATTGGAGTAATTGCAGTGCCTTTCGGTTTAACCGTATGGGCGATAAGGAGTGGAAGCGTTGCCAATTATATTCAGCTTCACGGAAGCGTTGAGCAGCGGCTTGCGTTTTTTTCGTACCTGAGATGGGAAGGATTTTTCTGGCTGGCAATAGTGCTGCTGGGCATTCTGGGTGTTCAAATCGGCTGCAGCGTTTCAGGCAAAGACGGGGAAGATAAAAAAGAGGTCAAAAAGAAAAGCAGAAAAGAAACGAAACAGGAGGCTGTATATTTGAATGCGGCGCTGGGAGTTTTAGTCTGCATTTTAATATCGGCGGTTTTAATAGCGATACTGGCACAGGATATCAGAGAGTACGATGCGAAATTAGGGTCGGTAGCGGCCCAGCCTGCGAAGGGACAAATCGTATTTGCGGTGATTGTCGCATTTCTGGCGGCAGGTTTTGCGGCGAAGAAGATTTTCGATTTGCATTATATTTACCCGGTATGCGGGGCGGCACTTTTAACATTATTTTCTTTTATACTTTACGCCAAAGAGAGCATAACCGCGTACTTGGCAGAAAACTGGGGGGCGAGTTTTTTTGCCAATTCGCTTACATCGATTCTGCCGATTCAGATGGTCAGCTTCGCAGTTCTGGGCTCAATCTGCGGTTACTGGCTTGCAGTTCGCTATAATTATTGGCGAAAATGCAGGATTTAGGGGCAAAAACGGGTATAGGCACAATTAATAATCTTTTTTTTTCTTCATTTCTTTAATCTAACTACATATTTTTCAGGCGTTTACGCACGAAACGTCCAATAATGTATTCTCGGAGTTAAAAAGGGGAGAAAAATAGGTGTTTTCGTCTTTGAAATTAGCCGAAAAAAGAATTGGGTCAGCAGCTTTTGTGCGAGCAATCCATATGATTCTAAGCTGTTTGAAAACAAGGGCATATAACAACAGAGCAGCATAAATAGCCGAACATTAAGACGGCTGGTAACGTAAAAATTAGTAAGTAATACCGGCTGTCAAAAGGAGTTGAAAATGTTGGTTTTGAGCAGACAAAAAGATGAGTCGATTATAATAGGCGACGACGTAGAGATTATAATCGTAGATGTCCGCGGCGATAAGGTGCGGCTGGGAATAACAGCACCCAAGAATATTTCGGTGCACCGCAGAGAGGTTTACGAAGCTATTCAACGAGAGAAGAAAGAAAAGGCCCAAAAAGAAACTACTAAAGACGAAGTAACAGAACCAAAACCCGCGGAAGAAGAAGAGAAGAAACAGCAAGAGCAATAGACTCGCCGGACGAGCAGGAAAAAAAGCCATTCTATTTTCGCAAGGAAAGCAAAATAGAATGGCTTTTTTATGCACACTCAAAAGCTGTTGCAATATCAAATTAGACAGCCGAAGTTAAACCGGTTATCACAAACAATCAGCGTGGCCGGGACGATTATTCTGAGCCTACAACAGTAATAGTCGGCGGTGTCAGGGGTATATTACTCTTAAGCTGATGCCATAACGCATCTTTAAGCGCATCTTTGGCAATATCAATTTTGAGTGAAACTATTTCGTAATCATCGGCCCTTTCAAGGATATCTTGTGCTTCACTAAGCTCCTGGTGGATAGTACGGCTTCGTATCTTATCCATTGATTTTTTCATCGAGATATCAACTATTCTCTGATTAATATTTGCAACTTTTTCACCGCCTGCAGAGATTCTAATCTGTTCCTTTCTCTGAGCAAGCTCGATTTTTGCCTTTGCAAGTTTTTCTTCAGCTTCGGCAAGCATATCTGCCGCTACATTGCCTGCTTCGATGTTCATCTTTACCGTATTCAGCTTTTTCTGGTGGAAACCAACAATTTTTTCCAACTCTTTCAGAACTTCATCGTTTTGAAGCTCGGTATCAATTTTGCCGCGAGCTAAAGCAATTTGCACAGAAAACTCGTCTAACATAAAATCGTATTCGTTCATTCTTCTTTGTATGTCATTAAGGCTTTCACGCAAGTTAGTGATATTTTTAAGTATATCCTCACGGTTAAGATTATATGTACCGGATATATCACGAAGCCTGTTTTGCAAAGTTCGCAGTTCTTCTTCAGCGCCTCTCGCATTTTTTAACGCTGTATCCAGCCTTTGCTCAAATTGTTTAGAATATTGCTCAAACTCTTTTTGGAGACTGACTCTTAATTGCTCAACGATTGCGGACATAAATTCCTCAGCTGCAGGTTTTGCATCCGGGAAATAAACCACTAATCGCATAGTATGGAAAGATGAATCATCCGAACTTGACGTACTGGAAATAACATAAACATTGATATTTTGTCTAAATGGACTACGATCATTCGGTTCAGGACGAAAACCCAATATTTCTCTGGCTGCCTTTCCGCCGACAGGCGAGCTTCGCAAAATATATCCAATGTTTTGGCTGATGCTCTCCGGCGGCAACATTTCGGAACTGGCGGTTATCCTTAGAATACAGGAAGCCTGATATGTATTAGATATTTCTTTTTGATTTTCTTCTTTTGCTTTCTCTTCTGAGAAAGTGGCTGTAAAAGAAGATAAAATTAAAACAGCGGCCAAGATAATAATTGTTTTTGCTTTCATAGCGAATCTCCTTTTCTATTTTCAGATGTAGTTATTTATTTTTTCTTTATGAATTTCAACAAGTCTTTGTTTTGCCTTTTCTGCCGAGGGTGTGTCCGGAAAAAGCCCAACAACTCGATTATAAGCTTCTATAGCTGAATCGATGTCATTAAACTGTTTATAATCCGCATCGGCCCGGTCAAGAAGGATAAATGCCGTCTGGTTAAGATTTTCCCTAATCTGCTGGTAAGGGTCGATAAACTGAGCAAGCTGAGCGTTGAGCTTTTGGAGGTTTTCTATTCTATTCTGACGTTCAATGACCTCGGTAACGAGCTTTAGTGTCGCATCGGCAGCTGTGTTGAGCCTTTTTATATCCTGCTGCAATGCTGCGAGCTGCTGTGGTGAAAGAGTCTTTTTCTGTCCTTCAAAGTTCAGCAGAGCCAAACAAAGAGCAATTACCAAACAAGCGGCAGCGGCGAAAGAAACTGAAGTTTTGAGATATTTTCTTCTGACGGCTCGTGAGCGAACCGAGCGGATAAGCTCTTGAGTGTCAGGGGGCATTGCGGCGTAGTTGTCATCCGTATCGCGGAGCAGGTTTTGCAATTTGTCTTCGGTCATTATTTTTTACTCCATAAGAGCAATGAGTTTATCTTTTAAGATTTTTCTTGCCCGTGAAAGCCTGACGTTCAGGACATTTTCAGTTATGCCGAGGATACTGGTAATATCTTTAGTTGACAATTGCTGCAGATATTTAAGGACGACAGGCTCACGATATTTAACAGGTAAATCAGCTACAGCCTGACGAATACTTTCAGAAGTTTCACTATGTATCGGCCTGTCATCGGCAGCGGCGGCTGGTTTCGCAGATGTTTTTCGAGCGATTTTTCCATAAAAATTTAATCGCAGCATTCTTTTATATTTAAGAGAGCGACATTTGTTTATTGTTATTCTAAAGAGCCAGGTTTTCAGGCTCGATTGTCGTTTGAACTTTTTAATATTGAGATAGACAGCCAAAAAGACGTCCTGAACGACATCGTCAACGTCACCAGGCCAGCCGAGCAAACGATTTGCGAGCCCGGCCAGATCAGCAGAGAATTTATCTATAATTTTTTCGAGAGCAACAGCACTATCCTGACTGCCGATTTCAGCCGGGAATTCATCGTCGGGCATAGCACGAACTGCCTGACCTGCCCGCTCAATCTCCTCGTTTTCGGCCATAACTAATATATTAGAGTAATGAGAACTAAAAACCTTACAAAAAAATTTTGCTTTGGGGAAAATTTCGTTGTATCGGTGTACGGTTGTGATTTTTTGTTACATTTTTTTGTACTTCGGGCCGCCGGTACCTTCAGGGACGGTCCAGCGGATATTGTCAAAGGGACACTTGCGCTGACAGGTTTTGCAGTGCAGGCAGTTAGAGGGATTAGCTGGTTTGACTTCTCCTTCAATGCTTTCGTAAACACCGGCGGGACAAAAGGTGATGCAGGGACTATTAAAAACCGGGGTGCATTTTTCAGCACAAATATTACCGTCTATAATAGACAGATGACTCGGCTGGTCTTCGCGATGAGCGGTGGCCGCCATAGCGGTAAAAGTCTGCTTGTCGAAATCCTGATTCGGTTTCAGGCGATAAGCAGCTTTTTTCATAGCTTTATAATCAGGTTCGATTTTGAACCTCGGCAGAAGCCGGCCAAGAATGGATACGGGCAGGCCAAACAATGGGCCGAGCTTTGCAACGGTCTGGCGGAATTTTTTGGCAGAGGCCATTTCGACAGCGATGTTGGAGCTATTCACCAATTGCGTATATACATCAGCGGCGTTCTGGGGGGAGCTGAGATTATCCGCGATAGCTTGTGCTGCGAGCATCCCGGAATCGATTGCATTGTGCAGGCCTTTAATCTTGAGCATATTTACAAAGCCGGCACTATCGCCGATTATCAGGCAGTTGTTTTTACCGATATTTCCGTTTTGCGGATCTGCAGGGACGGCAAACAGACCTCCTTCGGGAATCATCTTGGCACCGGCTTCGACGACTGTGCCGCCGTCGATGAATTTTTTGACGAAGCGGTGCTCTTTGAATAGTGTCAAGGCGTCCTGTGGATTGAAGTTGTAATATTTCCAGTCGGCACCGGCTATCATACCGACGGCGAGGTAGTCAGGCTCGTGCGGATAAACAATTCCGCCGCCGAAAATAGAGGGCCCGATGACGGGCGTCCAGATTGGGTAACCCATAGCTTTTACGATTCGGCCGGCAGTGAATTTTTCATACTGTTCGGGACTGACCTTTATGAGCTGCTTTACGCCGACGGAGAAAAGCTGCGGTGATTGTCTTTGCAGGTGGGCCTTTTCTATGAACTTTTCGGTGACCAGGCCGTCACAGCCTTCGGCGAGAATGACAAAATCAGGATTGATAATCTCGCCGGGGACATAATTAGGCTGTTTATTACCATTTTTGTCGATGCCCTGGTCAACGAGCTTTATGCCGACAGTCATACCATTATCATCGAGAATAATATCCTCTGCGGCAAAGCCGGTAAGAATCTCTGCGCCGAGGTCTTTGGCGATTTGGCCGAGATATGCTGTGAGCATACTTATCGAAACAGAATAGTCGCCCGTGTGAACCATCTGGCCTATACCGAGTTTTAAGAGCTTTGCGAGTTTAATTGCAGGTGAGATATTGAAGGCGAGCTTTTTGCCGAGAAGAAACAGCAGGTTACTTTTTTCGACTTTGTTTGCGAAAACCTGCTTTGCCTGTTCGGTTTTTTGCCAGCCGGGCGCAGCTTCATCGAGCAGGCTGAAGAGCGGCTGAGGTTCTAGCGAGGCTCCCGAGAGATTGTGATTGCCGAGCTTTTCGGCTTTTTCAATCACGCAGATATCGATGTCAGATTTCAGGAGTTTGAGTTTTATCGCGGCAGATAGGCCCGCAGGCCCGCCACCGACAATCAAAACTGTAACTTTGTTATAATCATTACTTAGTGACACTTTTAAATTCAACCTACCAAATCCACTTATAAATTCTGAATCAGTTTCGGGATAATCTCTTCGACATTACCAACGATATAGTAATCGCAGTTTTTGAAGATAGGTGCGACGGGGTCCCTGTTTACGGCAATGATAGTTTTGCTGTTAGCGATACCAATCATATGCTGAATAGCCCCTGAGATACCGAGTGCGATATATATTTTCGGCCCGACGGAGGTGCCAGTCTGTCCGACCTGATGAACACGGTCGATAAAACCGCGTTCGACGGCGGCCCTTGAGGCGCCCCTTTCGACTTTTACTTTCAGCTTTTCAGTAAGAGTTTGGCAAAGCGAGCCGACGAGACTTTCGTAATTGTCGCGATTCTGCATACCTTTGCCGCCGCTGACAATGATATCGGCGGCGAAATCGACCCGGCCGGTGCTATGCTCGGTCTTTAAAATTTCAAGGCTCATGTCATCGGCTGATAAGTCGAGGCTGTGCTCGATTATTTTTCCCTTTCTGGATGGGTCGGGGGTGAGGCTTTTCATAACGCCCGGCCTTGCGGTTGCCATCTGAGACTTAGAGTCCTTTGTGCAGATAGTAGCCATAACATTTCCGCCCAGAGCAGGTCTGGTCTGCAAAAGGATTCCGATTTGCCCTTTGCGGGTACTGTCTCTTATATCAAGGCCTGTGCAATCGGCGGTCAGGCCGCAACGCAGCCTGTACGAGACCATCGGCGCAAGCATTCGCATCCTTGGCGTCGCGGCAAAAAGGACGATTTGCGGCTGGTGTTTTTTTACGCAATCGGCAACGGCCTTTCTGAAAACGGCAGGGTCAAAGGCAGCGAGGAGCTTATCGGCAACAACATATATGTTGTCGGCACCTGCGGCGATTAAATCATCGGCCATCGGCTTGACGCTGTCGCCGGGAAGGCAGACGCCGACTTTTGTTTCGAGAGAATCGGCGAGGCTGCGAGCCTTGCCAATAAGCTCGAACGTAGCGGGGTGAATTTTATTATTGTGGTGCTCGGCGACGACCCAAACTTCGCCCTGGTATGATGAATCGGTCGATTCAAGGCCTGTTAACATATCCTCGAGAGCGTTTATGTGGAAATGTTCGCCGGCGGTATCGAGAATTTGCTTTTTGGTATATTCGTCTATCTGCTCGATTCTTTCGATGCCGAGCTGTTTTAACTTATCGGCAAGTATTTTAAAATCTTCAATCTCGCTGTCGGTTGATTCAAAGCTTCTGTCATAAAAAACTTTGCGTTTTTTCGAGATGACATAGCGGTCGGCAGTTTGCTTATCCTGTGCAGACTGTTGTGAATCTTCTTTGAGGCTTTGGGCTAAAGTACGAGCTAATTTTTTTACATCTTCCATCCGCTGACAGCTTCTTTTACTCTTGCCGGGCGGGAAGACGCGGATTACGCGGGTTTTCGAGCCCGCGACGCCGATGTGCGGTGCACCTATATCATCTGCTGACCATTGAATGATTTGCAAAGCGTTAGCGCGGCGGGCCTGTGCGAAGGCAGCGAAAACGGGATATTCATATTTAGCGACGGTTATCACAGCGGGAGTGGATTTGGCAGCAACGAGCTGATTTCCGCCGCTTATAATACGGGTGAGCTCGAAACGGTTATTTTTAAATTCGGCGTTAGTGGCGTAAGCTATACAGGGAAGTGACAGCTCTTCCGCGATTTGTGCGGGTACCTGTGCAGTGTCACCGTCAAGTGACTGCATACCCGTTACGATGTAATAATCGCCTGTGGAATTGAGGATTTGTTTAACTATTTTTCTGACGGCAAATGCGAGGGGATTGGCCGTTGCAAAGGTATCGGCACCGCCGAGTGCTTTGTCGGTAAGCAGCACAGCGATATCGGCACAACGGCCAAGGCAATATCGCAGGACGTCTTCGGCCATCGGCGGGCCCATAGTCAGAACAATGATTTTGCCTTCTTTGTCAGCGCTTATCCGCTTCATATAGTTTGCAAAGGCAAGCGCGTTGGTGTCGAGCTCGTTTATGACAGAAGGCAGACGGGTGCGAATAAGCGTACCGGTTTGCGGGTCAAAAGCATTATCGGTAATCTGCTTTACATCAGGTACCTGCTTTACGAGAACTATGAAATCAGCCATAATCAGTTACTTATTTTTGTTACGAACCCTAAAAATAATATAATTCAGAATCACAAAGCATAAACAAAACAGCTAATTTTTGCAAATACTTGTTTGGACTGTTCTAAAAGCGAACGGCTATCACGGGGAGCAAAATAATTGGATTTGGACTTGCTTTTCACGGGAAAATAATATATTAGATTCTTTCCTGTGAAATAAAATTTGCGCAAAATTCGGACAAGATTTTTAATGAGGTAGAGAAATTATGGCGGATTTACAGGCACTAAGCGAAGCGGTTTTCAAAGGTGACCAGCAAAGCTGTGTTGAGCTGACCAAAGCGGCTGTTGAAGAAGGCGTAGCGGCCGATAAAATCCTTAACGTGGGCCTGATTTCCGCGATGGACAGGATTGGAGAGGGTTTCAGCAAAAACGAAATATATATACCGGAGATGCTGATAGCAGCGCGAGCGATGAAATCCGCGATGGAGATATTAGAGCCGGAACTCGTCAAGGCAGGCGTCGAGCCGATAGGCAAACTGATAATAGGAACGGCAGCGGGTGACCTCCACGACATAGGCAAGAACCTTGTAGCGATGATGCTGAAAGGCGCCGGCTTCGATGTCATCGACCTCGGCGTAGATGTCCCTGTCGAGAAATTTATCGAGCAGGCCAAAAGCACAGGGGCCCAGCTTATAGGGATGAGCACGCTTTTAACGACAACGATGCCGTCGATGGAAGAGACAATCAAAGCTCTTAAACAGGCGGGGATATCGGCCAAGGTTATAATAGGCGGCGCACCGGTGACACAGGAGTACGCGGATAAAATAGGCGCCGATGGATACGCTGCTGACGCCGCAGAGGCGGTGACAATGGCAAAAGGCCTTGTGGCATAAAGCACAGACGGCTGCTGCGATATATAGATATATAAGAAGCTGCGGGCAAACCGAGAATTAAACATTTAAAAAAACTGCGACACAACAGTAACAGAAAGCAAGAACGTCGTAACAAATATATCTATAGAAGCTGTCTCCTAATCTTTTGATTCCTGAGGTATATGCAGGTGCGATAGTAATACAATCCAGTCTCATTATCCCACCTGCGGGCGGTGAACATACAAGGATTATCATAGTTCAAAACAGGTGTCGCTTATCATCCGCCTTTCGTTGTTTCTTCTCTGTATTTGTCCCAAGATGGAAGATTGAGTTTTTTTGCCATGCTTTTATTCCACACCGCCATGAAGAATCCAAAAAGGAGACCTGATAATCCGTAATATAACAACGCATGGTAGAGAGACCAGACTCTAAATATCAGAATAGTCAATAACATCGTAAAAAAACCAAAAAACAGTCCAAAGAATAATCCATTAAACAAAAAGTTTAAACTAAAAGGCATAAAAAGTGGTGGGCGTATCGTAATATTCATTTTCCATAGCAGCCGATAAAGAGGAGGAGCACAGGTCCATTTTGAAACACCTCTACTTGACAAATCCTCATACATTAAATTGACTTTTTCTTTGTGCGTCATAGCCATATAGTCTACTCCTCAAGCTTTCATCTTTATACTAATCTACAAATTAAACCTGTCATTATTAAAATATATCTCTCGAAATTATTTTTAACATAAATTCATGCCTCAACCAATTTTAGCACATCTACATAGCCAGATCACTCCAATAGATATCTGAGACTGTGAGGTTCAGTGTTATTATCCAATAGCCTGTCTAAGTTATTATAGCACTGAGTTATGAGCCCTGTAAAATAAACATATTTCCCTTTTTTGTGATACCTTTTCGGCTGGTTTTTATTAAAATGGACACTTGGTGAAAATGGGAAAGGCCGGATGCAGATATGCGTAAGATGCAAAGCGAAAACCTGTCGCAACTTCTTAACCAGCTTAGGTTTACGCCGCTAAAAAAACGCCGTAAACAACTCGCTGCGACGGAAATACTTCTGGAAACCATCAAGCCGGACAAGGAATACCCGTTCGCATTCGTATGCTACCGAATCACGGGATTTCAGCTAAGAGAGACGAAATTATCGGAAGTTATCAAAGGAGAGCAGCTTGCGGAAGACCTTAGAATATTTATCTCCAAGCTTAGCGGCCGGATAGCGGAGCCGGTCGAGCTTTCAAAAGAAAAGGTCTATACCGTCGAGCAACTGGCTGAAGAGCTTACCGTCAGCACGAAAACAATCAGACGATGGCAAAAAAAAGGTCTTGCCGGCCGGAAATATATTTTCGAGGACAGGAAAAAGCGTTTCGGTTTTAAGAAGTCGGCGGTGGAAAAATTTTTGAAGTCCAACAGCGAGCTTTCCTCAAAGGCCGGCCAATTCGAGCGAATGACAAAAAAGGACAGGCGAAAGATAATTAAGATGGCAAACGACCTGAGAGGCAAAACAAACCTGAGCCGGTACCAGATTATCGAGAAGATATCAGAAAAGGTGGGCAGATGTCACGAGACGGTCAGATATACACTTCTAAAATATGACAAGTCGCATCCCGACAAACAGATATTCAAGAAGGGCTGGGGCGTTGTAAATTCCGAGCAGGCAGCGGAGCTTTACCGGCTATACAAGCAGGGAACCGAAGTAAGCGAATTACAGAAGCGTTTCGAGAGAAGCAAAAGCTCAATATACCGCCTAATCAACAGGCGAAGAGTGAGGGCACTGTTGAGCCATAAAATTGAATATATTATCAGCGATGAATTTTTGGAAGATAATTCAAAGGACGAGATTCTCGGCGAGCCTTTGAGCATAACGAGCGAGGCTTCTCTGAAACCGGCGGGCGGCAACCTTACAAAATATCTAAGAGAGCTGCAAAGCACGCCCGTTTTCAACCGCGAGCAGGAGGTTGAGTTTTTCCGCAGATACAATTACCTGAAATACTTAGTGTGTATAAACCGGACAACAATAAAGATAGAGAACACTTCGAGTAAAAGTCTCGATACGATGGAAAAATATTTAGAAGAAGCGGAGTCCATAAAAAAAACGCTTATTCAGGCGAATCTCAGGCTGGTAGTGAATATTGCAAGAAAACATACAAGAGACGAGACCGTCCTGACGGATTTGATAAGCGACGGGAATGTCTCTTTGATGAAGGCGGTAGAGAAATTCGATTATACCAAGGGATTCCGATTCAGCACCTATGCGACGTGGATCATTGCCAAAAACTTCGCAAGAAAAATACCGGCAGAAAGAGTTCGCGCAGCCAGGACAAAAGAGCTTGCCGGCACAGACGTCGAGAGGGATATGCGAATCGATGAGTCGGCAGATTTTGCCGCGATAGAGCGGGCAAGAAGCAGCCTTGTCGAGGTCATTAAAAACGACCTTAACGAGCGTGAACAGTACATTATCCTTAATCATTACGGGCTGTTGGGCACGTCGGTAAAAAAGAAGAAAAAGACGCTGCTACAAATAGGTGAGGATTTGAATCTGAGCAAGGAAAGAGTTCGCCAGATAGAGCTGTTAGCGCTTCAAAAGTTAAGGCAGCTTCTGAGCATAGAACAATTCGAGCTCCTGACCGAGGAATAAACAGCCAAAAACCAAGGCAGCAGGGAGATAAAAGAAACCTTGAGTAAGAATCAGGAGTGTGATAAATTAAAAAGAAGCTGGAAGTTACGATGAACTAAAACCGTGTACAAAAACGAGGGGCTAAAAGAACAGAATCAGGAGACTGGAAATGAACGTATTATTAATCGGCAACGGCGGTCGTGAACACGCGATAGCGTGGAAGCTGGCACAATCAAAGGAACTGGACAAGCTGTACATTGCACCGGGCAATTACGGTACGGCTGAGTGCGGTGAAAATATCGATATCAATACGGACGAGAGCGATAAACTGCT
>CAYXGT010000028.1:13023-28956 GCA_964464635.1 uncultured Pirellulales bacterium
GCTCGTGAGAAAAAGGTTAAGCTGTTAGTGGTCGGGCCTGAAAGTCCCTTAGCGGCAGGCATCGTTGATAAATTCGAGGCGGCGGGCATAATGGCATTCGGTCCAACCAGTGCGGCGGCCCAGCTCGAGGGAGACAAGATATTCGCCAAACACCTGATGCGGTCGGCATCAATCTCCACGGCAGAAGCCAAAACATTCGATAACTTTAAGAGTGCCAAGACCTATATTGCAAGCAGAGACGAGCCTGTGGTTGTCAAGGCAGCAGGACTCGCACAAGGTAAGGGCGTATTTGTATGCGATGACCCCTCTGACGGTATCATTGCTGCAGAGAAGATAATGGTTGACAGGGTTTTCGGCAATGCAGGTGACAAAATTGTCGTTGAAGATAAGCTTCTCGGCGAGGAGGCATCGATACTGACGTTCGTTGACGGTCATAATATATATGTGATGGAATCGTCTCAGGACCATAAGCCCATAGGCGAAAATGACACTGGTCCGAATACAGGCGGTATGGGTGCATACAGTCCTGCACCAGTTGTTACCGACAAGATGATGAGCCAGATTACCCGCGAGATTCTTGTACCGATAGTCGATGCGATGAGCCGCAACGGCACAACTTATAAAGGCGTATTGTACGCGGGCCTTATGATTACTGCGGGCGGTCCGCGAGTGCTTGAATTTAACGTTCGGTTCGGCGACCCGGAGACACAGCCAATACTTTTGCGTATGAAAAGCGACTTACTGGAAGTTCTTATAGCGGTCTGCGAGGGCCGGCTCGAAGATATAGATATCGAGTGGGACCCGAGACCTGCGGTCTGTGTTGTAATGGTCTCGGGAGGCTACCCGGGCACATATGAGAAGGGTAAAAAAATAACAGGATTACAGCAGGTAAATAAAATGGAGGATTTAATCGTATTCCACGCAGGGACAACCAAAAGAGACAGCGATATTGTAACCAACGGCGGAAGAGTAGTCGGTGTAACAGCCCTCGGCCGAACAATCCCTGAAGCCAAGGCAAAAGCATACGAAGGGGTGGAAAAAATTCATTTCGACGGAGCATGCTATAGAGGCGATATAGCAGATAAGGCGATAAAAGTGGAAAAGTGAACAGAGACGCGGGGCTGCACAAACAATCTCAGCTAAAATTCGTAAGAAAATGAGCGACAGAGACCGGATTTTTGTACAATAAAGCTTTTTAAGAATACTAATTAAGAATACTAAAGGTAATTCGGTGAAAGGCAAAACAGGTACGAACTTTTCGAGATTTATAAAAAAGAAAAGCAAAACCATCATTCGCATATCGACTGAAGTATTAATTTCAGCTGCTGTGCTGTGGATTTTGTTTACCTTTATCGGCAGAACTCTGAGCGGCATTGCGCTCGAGCAGATTGGCGAACTAACGAATACAAAAATAACAACAGAATCCCTTAAATTCAGCCTTGACGGCTCGGTTGCCATCAGGAATCTTGTAATAAGGCCGGAGCAGACATCTGATTACGATAACACGATATTGAGAGCAGGGAAGGTACGCGCATACTTTAAGACGGGAAGTGTCCTGCTGTTTCGGCCACACCTTAAGCGTATAATCATAAGCGAATTCGATTTTAACATCATATATGACAGCCGGAACAACCGATGGAATCTGGCTGGTCTTAAAATGGCCAGGCCTAAAAGCGGCTCAGGCAAAGTCCCGAAAATATTTCTCAACGAAGGGACACTTTTATACAGTAGAATCTCAGGAGAGCGGGCTGAAAGGATTGCTGAAATAGATTTCAATCTGAGGTTGCTTCCGGCACTATTAACAGACAAGCCTGAGCAGGGAGCCGGACAAGGCGAGGGAGAAAATGTCTATAACTTTGGAATACAAACGGGTCAATGGTCGAAGTTCGGCAAAAGCACACTGAACGGACAATGGCAGCGCGGCAAAGTCGAACTCACCGGTGAAATGGAACCAGCAGGAGAAACAGAACCGGATGTTCTGTCGGCCGGCCAGCTTAATGCAAGGCTCAATTACAGCGCAAATAAAGAATATTCTTTGAAGCTTGATATAAAGGACCTTGCAAGCGAAAAAGAATCGGTTGATGAGCATTTCAGGATTCTTCGGTCTTTATTTCCTATGAAGCTCGAAGCATTCGAGACGCTGCAGGACATATTCGACCGCTTCCGGCCCGGTGGGAAGATCGACCTTGCGATTGAGTTCAGCGGTAACTTAAGCAGGTTGAACGAGAGCAAATTATCAGGCGAGGTTTACTGCAAGGACGTATGGCTCTGCGATAGTCAGTTCAAATACCCGGTAAGCGAATTAACGGGCAGTATAAATGTCAGCGAAAAAGGAGCGACTCTGCATAACCTTTCGGGCCGTCACGGCAATGTTGAGCTTTGCTTTAACGGATGGACTAAAAAGAGCGACGGAGAACAACTGCACGATTTCGAGATTACCAGCAACAACATGGTGCTGGATGAAGACCTGTATAAAGCGCTAAAAGCCCAGCAGCGAAAGGTGTGGGACGATTTTTCACCGGCGGGTGTAGTAAGAATCAGGCAGAACGTCAGGAAAGAACCTGATAAAAAATCGAGCGTTCTTACAATCGGTCTTCTTAATACAAGTGCACGGTGGAGTCATTTTCCCTATCCTCTGAAAAACCTGAGCGGAGAGTTGGTTTTCGACAGCAACGAAATAACTTTTACCGATGTTATTTCAAAATCAGATAAAGAGAAAATTAAAATTAATGGAAAGGTAATTTCATATAACAGCAGCAATCCTGTGTATGACATTGAAATTGAGACTGAAGAAGTCGACCCGATTTTTATCCGAACCAAAGAGTACACAAAACACATCGAGGTTTTAATGCCGCAATATGTTTTAAAGGCCATCGACGAACTTCAAATAGAGGGCAATGTAAACTTCAAAGCACATATGGAAAACAAGGCAGGAACAGACGGGCTCGATTATGACATTGCTGTTGAGTGCCTCGGCAATTATATAGATTATACACCAATTTCCTATCCGCTCAAAGATGTTACTGGCAGCATGAAACTTACAAATGAAGTTGTCAAACTTGAGAACATAAAAGGGAGGCTGGCAGAGAGCATTCAGATAACAGAGTCGAGCTCCAGTATAAAAATAGACGGCGAAATAAGGGCGGATAATAACGGTTTCAGCGGAGCGGCTTTTCGCATTGATGCGGAAAATATCAGCCTTGACGAGAGATTGGGCGCCGCCCTTCCCAAACAGCTAAGTAAAATTTACTTCAATACGTCGCCTACGGGTCTATGTGATGTTAATTTCAGCGAGGTCAGGATTTTCAGTGCCCCGGACGGCTCCAGATATATGGGGCTTAGCGGCTCAGTGGAATTCAAAGGTTGCAATTTTAATATAGCCCCGGCTATCACGGAACTAAAAGGCACATTACAAATAGAAGGCCTTTATAAGAGCGGATACGGTTTCATCGAGGGACATTCAGAGCTCAAGGGCCTCAACGGGCGGATTAAAGACAAGCTGCTAACGGAACTGAAGGCTAATATGGTTTACGATAATGAGCTGAAGCAATGGCAAAGTACGCAACTGACGGGCAGATGCTATGATGGCACAGTAGCAGGCAGATTTGCGCTTAAAACTGAGCCAAGCGGCGCATCCTACATTCTGGATACCGGCTTCTACAATATTAATCTGAAAAAATTTCTTTCAGACCCTTACCGCTATCAAGGTCAGGGTGAAACCGCTCAGCAGAGGCCAGGAAACAACCAAAACGGCTACAGCCAGGGAAATATGGGCGGGTCTTTAAGTATTAACAGCACGATAGGCAGCGAAGGTGAACGCATAGGCAGATGCCAACTGGCAATAACAGACATGCAGGTGGGTAAAGTTTCGCCGATAGCAAAGCTTCTGTACGTTCTGAACCTGACCGAGCCCAAAGATTTCGCCTTCGAACAGATGTTGGTCGATTCATATATTAGAAACAATAATCTGTTTTTGAAAAAGGTGGACATATCCGGCAATACAATCGCATTCAACGGCTTAGGGCATCTCGACCTGGAGGAGTTTAATATAGATTTAATTCTCACCGCGCGTGGACGACGACTTGCCGGTGCCAGGCCCGGAGTACTGCAATCCCTAACGGAAGGTCTCGGACAGGGCATTGTCCAGATGGATGTCAGCGGCAATATTTACGACCCAAAAGTAACAACCGTGACTTTGCCGGCAATTAAAGGAGCATTTCACATTCTCGGCACAAAAAAAGAAAAACTCGCCAACTAACCGGGCTGGAACTGCTCGAAAACAGAAATGCGGATTTCTATTCTTCTGAAGAGAGAAGATTTTTCACAAAAGGCAGAGCCTCTTTTAAGGAAGTGAAAATTTGACAGGTCAAATCGGCTACCTCTCGTGTCGGCTGCTTTACATCGGGCACCATAATTACAGTCATACCAGCGGCGTGTGCGGCACGAACACCGTTTTCCGAATCTTCAAAAACCAGGCAATCCTGAGGGTGAACTTTAAGATGCGCCGCGGCATCGAGAAAAATATCGGGAGAAGGCTTTGACTTTTTTACCTGGTCGCCGCAAACCAGATAGTCAAACCTGTCCAGCAAAGCTGTAACAGTAAGCTTTCGTTTTGCAGATTCGGTGCTTGATGATGTAGCAACGGCTTTCGGAATTGCCGCCTCATCGAGCAAATCAAGCAGCTCATAAAGGCCCGGCATGATTTTAATACCGTGAGAATTGATATGTTCATAAATATAGCTGAGTCTTTTTTCACAAATCTTTTCGAGAGGGAAATCGGTGCCGAAAGCGTCATAAAAAACTTGCTGCATATCAGGAATGTTAAGGCCGATAATTTTATGATAAGTGGCGTCATCAAGACAATAGCCGAAATCGGCCATTGCCCTTTTCCAGCCTGCGTAAGAGACGGTTTCAGTATCAAGGACAAGACCATCGAGGTCAAAAATCGCAGTTTTGAAATTTGAATTCCTTTTCATAATCAAAAGTTTCCACCCACATCCCGGCTGAATTTAGACCATTAAGAAGGTCACTGTGCGCCTCTGAAAAAGCCGCCGGTATAGAAAGGGCCAGCTTCTCTTCAAGAACTAAAAGGCACCCCAGCTCTGCTTTCCGGGGATATAATAGCTCGGACAGATAAACCTGAAGATATTTGCAATTTTCTGTATTGATGCAGCTTTAGCTTCACCTTCGGCTTTCATCGCTTCAAACTGGTCGCCGAAAAGCTCTAAGAAATAGTCTTCAGCGGCTTTTTCTCTTTCTTGTTCGGTTTCGAATAAAGAGCGTATTTTAGCAAGCTCACCGGCGTCGAGCCAGAAGCCGCCGCAACCCGGGCATTCGTCAACCTCGACCTGCTTTTTAACGCTGAAGAAGTGCCTCATCATCACAATATTATCACATTTCGGACACTTAAGACGCTGGTTATGGTCAACAACAACATTGCTGTCGCGCTCGATATCCAGAAGAATCTGGCCCTCAGCCTCGTGAGGCTCATCGAATTTTTTGACTTCAGAATTATCAAACCAGATACCGCCGCAACCACCCCTGCAGACATCGACAGTGACATCGCCGGCTTTTACCTGCTGCAGCAGGTTTTGACAAGCTGGACAGTTCATAATAAGTTAACCTCCAAAAACTTTTTGAACCAATCATTAATTTTTACATTCGTAAGCCACTGGAAAATTTGTGTATTAGAATACTTGAAAAGTTAGTTTTCGTCAAAGCAAAATCATTTTAAGAAAGTATTCTTTATATGAATTCACTCGGCAAATAGTTTTGAGCATAAAGTTACGGCCCGGACACGTTGAAAGAATCCGGGCCGATTTATTCTCCTCCGCCGATAAAAACAGGATTTATTTTCCACACTCGGTTTCGGTTTTTTCGGCCTTTTCGGCCTTTTCGGCCTTAGTTTCGATCGGCACGGGGCCATCAAACTCCGTTACCTCATACTGCTGCTGCTCAGTTTTGCTCAATGCGGGTTCGTCGATAATCCTCGGAGTTATAAAAACGACGAGCTCACTTACGATTGTTTCCTCGCCTTCGAATTTGAACAGATTACCAAGTAAAGGCAAATCACCGAGGAAAGGCACCTTGTCTATCTGCAAAGTGGTATCCTTTTTTCGCAGGCCTCCGAGAACAACGGTCTGGCCGTCTCTGATTAAAAGAGTTGTAACAGCTTCGCGTTCGTCAATAACAGGCTGAGGATAATTTTCACCTGAGCTACCGACGTTTACCTCTCCGGTCTGAACACTGAACTTTGGTTTTAACATCAGCCTGACCATTCCGTCTCGCGTCAGATGAGGAATGACATTAAGAGTAACTCCAACTTCCCTAAACTCCGTAGTTCCAAAAGAGGTAGTAGAACCGCCGCCCTGATTGAGCTGCTGGTAGGGTATCTGTTCGACGATTTTTATTTCAGCCTCTTCGTTATCGAGAACGAGAATTCTCGGATTTGCAAGCAGCTTTGCATTGATATTTTCCTTCTGCGCCTTTATGAGCATATCGATATCAATTGAAGAATTCAGCCAGCCGAACCTCAGCGCAGCAGTAGTATCTTCAGTATTTGCGGTTGTACCATCAAAAATTCCCGACATAAAAGGCCTCGTGGGACCAGACGTTGGATTTGTACCAATGCCCGTTATCAGGCCGCCGTTATCAGAAGTACCTGCTGTTCCCGCACCGTACACAGTATCCCGGCCTACCTGCCATTCAATACCAAGGTCAAGACGGTCTTTGCTCTTGATGTCATAGATTCTGGCCTCTACGAGAATCTGAGAAGTTTTACGGTCGATTTCGTCAATGAAGGTGGTAATGGCTTGTATCTTACTCTCGGTATCGGTAACGATGATATTGCTTGTGCCCGGATTCGAGGATAAAGAACCACTGTCAGAGATAAACTTTTTCAGGGCCTTTTCTACTTCAATAACATCAGCATAGTTAATTCGATAGATTTTGCTGACATATTTTTCCGGCCTGGCAGCAAGCTGCTCAGCAGGAGCTATTCTTATCATATTCTCAGAGGCGACATAACCATAGCCATGAGCAGCAAGAATATTATCGAGAGCTTCTTTAAGCGGCACATCCGTGAGCTTTGCGGTAACATTGCCGACGACCTCCGGACTCTTGATAACATCGATATTTGCCTGCTCAGCAAGGCTTCTTATGACCTCTTCAATAGACGTTTCTGCAAAGTCCACACTTACCCTCGTCTGCAGCTTTAATTCGATTTCCGATAAGACCTCTTTACCCCGGGGAGCCTCGCTGTCATCGGCAGCGGCAGCATAAGAGACCCAGCAAAACGCAATAATAAACGCAAGGGCCCATATTCGGAGTTTCATAAGCTTTATCATAATCTTCCCTTTCCTAAATATTTTAGTTAACCGTTACCCGTTCAAATCCCAATACATACTTATTTTTTTCAGTCCGATAAAAACCAGGACTGACCGACTTTCAGAATTTTTTGCTGACCGTTTCTTTCAAACTCGACGCTGCTTTTATTTATCTTCACGACCATTACATCTCCAAGTTTGTCCCCTTCCCGGACTATCTGCATGCCAACAATAGCATTGGCTTTATCTTTTCCGTGCACGATACCACTGAGCACTATCTGTCCATCATTTGAGAGCCAGGCATTAGAGCCGGTGTTATTTGAGCTGGCAGACCATTGAGATGTTGATGCTCCTCTTTTCATAGGGTCCCTAATCTGAGCGGAGTACGGCTGGGGTAATTTCCAGTCTATCGCGCGGGAGTTTTTTGTGGTACTCGACGATGCCGCCACTTTTGTGGTTCGTCTTTTCCCCGCTGAATTAGAACCTAAAACCCTTACCAGGACAAAAATCAGAACAATGGAAAGGGCCGGAATCAGTATAATTGAAGCTATCTGCCTGGCATGATTGGCGCCCGGCTCTGAAGGTAAGAACTTTCCCTTGAGAGACTGATACAAGCGCAGGCAGCGACCTTTGAGACTATTATCGAATTCGTCAAATGTTTCGTACGGTTTCTCCGCGATATCCTTGTAGAGTTTCTTAACAGGCTCCTGCACCTTTGTTTGTTGCTTTTGCCCGGGCGTAGTTTGTTCCTGACTTTGTTCCACAAGCGGCTCCTGCTTCTCAGCCTCATTATTACCTCGGCCCTGAGCCTGCAAGGGCACTCCATCAAAAATGGACGAAACTTTTTTATGCAATCCGGGTTTGTACCTTGACATTTTTTTTCCTCCGAGCTGAAGTCCTCGCTCTTGTTATCTCCTCAGCCAGGCTGCGATACTCTTCGGCACCCCTCGAATCGGGTGCATAAAAGACGATAGGCTGTCCGGCACTCGGTGACTCAGCAAACTTGATAGTCTTATGAATAACAGTTTTAAAAACAAGATTTCCAAAATAGTCTCTCATCTGACTCTGAATTTGTCTGGAAAGTATCGTGTTGCTTTCTATGAACGTGAGCAGTATTCCAAGGGTTCTGAGATTGCTGTTAAATCTTTCTTTGACAACGTCTATGGTACCGAGCAGCTCTTTGAGCCCTTCGAGAGCATAATAATGAGCCTGAACAGGTATTATGACGTCGCTGCCTGCGACGATAGCATTAAGAGTCAACAGGCTCAGTGAAGGCGAACAGTCAATAACACAGAAGTCGTAATCGCTGTTTATCGCAGCGAGATTCTTTTTAAGAGCGAACTCTCTTCCGTAACGAATAGCCAGCTCAAATTCAAGACCCGAAAGCAGAATATTACTCGGTGCCAGGTGGAGTTTATTAATATCGGTATGAATTATAACATCCGTAATAGATGTATTCGTATCCTTGAAAGTATCATAAATGGTCTTATCCAGCTGGTTACAGTCGATTCCGAGCCCCATACTTGCGTGTCCCTGGGGGTCAAAGTCAACAATAAGCACTTTTTTCCCGGCCTTTGCCCAGGCAGCAGCAAGATTAACAGCAGTAGTGGTTTTACCACAGCCGCCTTTTTGATTTGCTATTGCTATTGTTCTCATTTTTCAGACATACCCAACGATATATTTCAATAAGTTAATCAACCGCTATCTCTCGAAATATTTTCTCGCTTGGTGACGAAGACAGACAGCTCCATACTAACATCATTCTGGGAATAATTATCATTCGAGCGAGTTATAGCAAACTTATCTATAAAAACAACAGGACGGTGCCTTTCAAGCTCATTAAGCATCGCAAAGAACTGATTAAAAGCCGCATCGAAGCTGATATAAATCTGATTCTCGGATATACTTTTGCAATCCTTTATCGGCTGATTGCCTTTTGATTTAATGCTAAGCCCCGTTACTTTCAATCCGTCGGCAACCTGGCTGATATCAAATGTCAAATTAGCCGAGTCTTCGAAACTGATTACGAAATCCCCGGCATTTTCACGTAAATCTTCAATCCTCTTTTTCAAATTTTGCTGATTCTTGAACTGCGATGCCTGCTGTGCATCAACAAGCTCCTTTTTCATCTTAGCGAGTTTTGTCAGTATTTGTTTTTTTGTTTTATTCTGCGGCGCCAAAACTATAAAGTATAAAAACAGAAACAGGACAAAGCATCCTGCCCAAACGAAAATCATATTTGTCAGATATTTTTTATGAATCTGTTTCATAACACCACCATCACATTGTCGGTTTAAAAACCAGATACATCTGGTAAGAAACAACGTCCCTGTCATCCACTTTATCAAATTCCTGGGCCACTCTTATTTCTTCGAGCTTCGGGCCGAGTAACTCATCACACAAGAGACTATCCCGAAAATCACGAACTTCCTTATCGTAATTATTCTGTAGATTACCCACCAGAGACATACGCAGAATTCTTACCGGGATAGCAACTGTAACCACTTTTTCGGGGTCATCTTTTTGGGCTCTTTTAACCTTTCTGGTTTCATCCTTGACCTCTATTGCCGTCATAATCATAGAGGTTGGTATATTGTTAACGATAGTCTCCAGGACAGGTGTCCATTGAGTATGACTTCCGATAGTAGAAGAGACTTCAGACAAGGTGTTATGCAAGTCCTGCTCCTGCCGGTTAAGTAATTTTGCCACCCTTAAGGCGTGCTCAACCTCACTGCTGTTAATTTTTTTCTCGAGGGTAGCAATATTACTTTTTTCCACTGCTATAACAATCTTATTGTTGAGATAGCTGCCCAGCATTGCTATTGCGAGCCCCAGAGGTATAATGGCAGTAATAGCCGCAAAAGCTACTCTTGTTGGCCCGCTTTTAACGGGAATACCACGCCCTTTTAGTAAGTCTATGGTGAACATCATTTTTTCCTTATCAAATCATCCTCATGGCAAGGCCGGCAGCAACTACCATCGCAGGACCTTTTTGCTGCAGGATTTTTTCACACTGCGAGCCAGCCTGACAGGGGATTTTTTCGAAGGGATTCCACAAAGTTACATCTGCCTTGATTTTTTTATTCAACAAGCCGGTGAAACCTTTAACCAATGCAAAGCCGCCACAAACATAGACTCGTTCAACATCGTTTTTCTGGTTAGCAGCATAATATCTGAGGGTCTCAGAGACATCATTAATCAATTCCTGACCGGCCTGCTCCAGTCTGTTGTGTATTTTTGATTTTTTCTGGTCCTCGCTTTCGAGGCTGGATAATTCCTGTTTCACATTTTCTGCTTCGATACCCTCTTCGGCGGCAATTTTCTGAATAATATTATTGCCTGCACAAGCAATATCCCTGATGAACGGCAGTTCATCCTTTCCGATGATGGCAAGAGTTGTATATAAGCTGCCGACATTTAAGACGGCGAGCGTTTTTCCCGTTTGGTCCTTCTCGCATTCTTTGAGGCAATTAAGAATCGCGAGCCCGTCAACGTCTACTAAAACACTTTTAAGCGAAGCCTGACTGGCCAGCATACTCTTTCTATCTACAAGTTTTTCCGTGGCGGCAACCAAAATGCCCCGAATGAATTTTTGACCATTAGGCACAAGATGGTAATCTACGACGCTGTCATTAACATTAAAGGGACAAACCTGTGAAGCCTCGAGCATAACGGCACCCTGGATTTCTTCGGGGGGCAAGGACGGAAATTTAAAAGTTCGTACCGCAACATCCGGGCCACAAACACTGCATACAGCCAGTTGTGCACTGGCAGATGCTGTGTTAACACAATTGCGTATGGCTCTTACAGTATTTATGTCACTGTCTGTTGTTTCTGACAGGCTGGTTTCAACATCAGCCATTGCGGCAGAGCTAACAGAATATCCGGTCTTGTCTTTATGCATCTGTACAATCTTGACGGAGGATGAACCGATATCCAGCCCCAACACCTCCTCAGAACGCATTTCAAAAAACCGTTTCAATCGCAACTTTCCAAATCCCCTTACAAGATAATAAAATGCAGTCGGTTAGAGAACATACATCCATTATAAGGCCGCACCTATACGGCCTTTAGAAGCTTTATCGACTTAAATAAATGAGGACATCTTAATAAATTGGCGTTAGAGAAGTGACTTTGTGCCGGCGAACAGGCGGCGGGATTATGTCTTATAAAATATCAGATTTTCCTTTTTTATGAACAATTTTACTTTAACATTAGCCGTTCGAATGACTTGTTTTTTATTGGACATAATAAAAAAAGAGATGAGTCTGTAAGGTATCGAGCAACTGACCGATAATACTATAAAGTGCTTTATTCTGGCCCATTAGCCTATCAGCTATAATACAGCAGCCAAATACAATCCTGTGTTCATTATCAATAAAAAGCCGGCAATAATACTGTTGAGGGTTTTCTAATTCTCACTCCAGCGGTTTACGACAAACCCGCCGGAACCGATATCCAACTGCGTATCTCTCAGATTGGCATCATAATATACCCTGGCTGAATTTTTCAGCTCGATAGTCTTTGCTGCCAGCGCCCCATAAATGTCAGCAGAATTATGAAACACAACATCAGCATTCGGAGCATATATAACTCCGTATAAATTAGAACTGTTCTTAAAGGCCACAGAAGTACAGCCGTCAAGGAAATACATCCGTAAATTACTTGGTATTTGCGTCGTGTTATTCAGTGAGCTGCTGTTTTTTGCTTCAAAATCGCCCCCGATATAAACCGTAAGTGAAGAATCCGCATTTATATTAACCGCGGAAGAATTACCAAGGGTAAAATCGTCTGTTACATAGAGGGCAACATCACCATTAATAGTAAGGGTCTTGCTGTTCCCGAGGTCAACCTCGGTATATTTGTAAGAGCCTGCAGGCAATGTTTTATTACCGCTGATAGTTTCGCCTGAAGGCAGTAATGTAAGTGATGGAGAGACTGTTACAGATGCGAGCGTGCTTTCCTGGGTTAAAGCGCCCGTATTACCGGTGATTTCTGCGGAATTTTTCAGCTCAATTACATCATCCGGATTACCACCCACACCTACATAACAATCGCCTTTGATTGTTGCGCTGTTCTTCAGACTTACTTTATCATCCTGTGTGCTGTTGGTTCCCACTTTTAAATTTCCATCTTCGGGGTCATTATTATACCAATCCACAAGAGCGCTGTTTTTAAGTGAAACACTTTCATCCCCAAAAATCGCATAATCAAGAGTCGTACCCTCTACATCCAGTGACGTCCTAACCGTCCTCCGGGCAACGCCTGCAAAACCGGTGGCCTCAATCAGGTATTCGGAGCCGTTTTTTGTAACAGTAAAACTGAAATAGGCGTCAGAGCCTTCAAGCTGAACATAAGAAACAGTAGGCAAATTTTCATCATCAAGCGTACCCTGACTGAGTCTGAGATTCATTTCATAAAGGGATTTTACCAGGGCGGCATCCGCGGCGCAACGTGCCTTAATTTCCTCAGCTGTTCTTACCGCATAAACTCGGCTGTTAAGCCCGAGACGAAAAAGCCCGGTGCCGGTGATAAACAGTATCAAAACAGCAAACATCGCCAACACTATGGCCGAGCCTGTCCTTTTTAAGTTCATTATTTTCAAGGCTTTTCTCATTTTTCCCCCTGTTTCGAATGATTTTTTATATTTAATTATGCATTACCGCTGAGGTAATGGTCGTTATATGCTGGGAATCTTCTTCGGTCGTCAGTATCATCTGAGCCGATGTGCCGATTCTTTTAAAGAGACAGTCAGCTACGTTACTACAAACGGTCTGCACACTCGCTGTTGCTTTCGGATTAAGCGTTCCATACTCGATATTCAAATCGCCGTCAGTTTCATAAAAACGCGCATAACGGTCAGGTACTAAAGAGAATTCGTCCGCGTAATAACAAACTTCGAGCCAGGAGCCGTCATCGTCTATGGAGCAATATGCAGAGGCTGACTTTCGGACAGTAGAGTCGAATGTTTTTCTTACGATAAAACTGTCGGTTACCGCATCGGAGTTTAACCGGCTGTACATACGATTCCATCCCCGCTGGCTGTCGACGAGCAGGACAGCGACACCGGCAAAAATCATAATTCCTACAGTGAATGCAACCACCAATTCTAAAGTCGTCAATCCGGTTTTAAGATTAATCCTTTGTATCGACATATCGTGCCTATTTCAAATTACCAACATACGTAATTGTTAAGTTCGAAAACACTGTCCATATCGGAAAGCTCCTTATCACTTTGGTCCCTCCGCTGCCAGGCTACTCTTACATTCAAGGCCCTCAAATTGGTATCAACGTCCCTGAATGATAAAGTTGCATAACAGGTAATGTCACTTACGATAAGCTTATGACTGCTAAGGGTAGTAAAACCTGCGGGGGCTGCCTGGCCGTCGTCGGCAGTAATCGTTAACAAATCCGAGTCGAGATGGGCGACAGGGTCATAAGCCAGGGAACCGTTCGTTCCCCCCCAGCTTTCACAAAGCATCAGAGCAACCCTGGCGGTAGTAGCGTGGATATTTGCCCTTCGGGCATCGAGCGAAGAATAATAACGATACGAAATGCCCCCGATAACTGCTATCGATACGATAGCCGCAGCAAGCATTACTTCAATTAAAGACGAACCTGTAAGACGCTTAAATTTCATAATCATCCTGTTAATATGCCCTGCTAATATGTAGTCCTGTAGTCGGTCCATCCTGCAGGTGCAGGTAGAAATTTTCCCCTCAACCACATATCGCCCGGCAGGATACCTTCGAGAAACCTCTCATCGAAGTAATAATGTTTCAAGTATCCATCACCGCCTATCACACCCACGACGCCGCGGATTGCCTCAGTGATGGTACCTCTTAGAACAAGGTCATCCTGAAAGCCCTGTAGCTCTTTTCTGTCCCCACTGCCTGAGCGTCTTACATTTTCAGCGCCCCAGCCGCCGCCGCCGACGGTAATAGCCGCCTCGATAAACATCGGGTCCGGCAAATATCTCGAATTCGTCCCAGACCCACCTCCACCACTGCTTGGCGGCCATTTGCTCGGGCCTCCACCGCCCCCGCTTTCGTCGAGAATGCCAATCGGCACATACTCCGAGCCCGAAGGCTCATCGGGCGAGCCGTCAACATAAGAATATTCGCTCATCCCCGGGTCAACAACCTTTATAACACCCTGCGCAATGAGGCCAAGAGCATTAGGATTATCTTCCGAAGGCCTGCCATCGGCATCATGAGGGCCATCAACTGTAATAGAATCAGCAATCCATATATTACCAGTGGCAACAACGGTAATCTTTCCACCCACAACCTGACAGCCGGAATGGTCTGTCAGGTCGCCGCCGATAACCACATTTCCATCGACAAATATCTGGCCGCCGGGTTCCGACTCAACCGAGCCTATAGTCTGAGTGACATAAGTACTCTCAATATCCCGTACGAATCTGTCACCAACTGCTACTGCATCTTCGTCCATAAGATGGTATGAATAAATATAATATCTCTCAAATACATCCCCATCGGAGCCGGGACGGATTTTAAAATCCCAGGTTCTGCTATCACTGCTCTGCCTGAATCCCCGGACGGTGCAATTATTGGTGATCCTCATTTTTCCGACACCCGAGCCGTCCACATAAAACTCAAGCTGGACAGCCGGCTGCGGATTGGAAACCGAAGCCTTTGCGACGGGACTGAATGTATAAGCCGCTTTGGTAAATTCTTTGAACCGGTCAACCTTCATACCTACCGAGTCTTCGTCTGTAATTCTGTTTTTAGGCTGGTCAAATTGAATGCCGCCGTCAAAAAGATTCATTACACCGGAGTACTTATCTGCTCCGAAGTGATTATATCTGGACTCACCCATACTGGCTTCTCTTAGAAACTGCGGGTGGCCGGTAATAAATATATCCTTCACATCAGGACTGTCCTTAGCCTTATTGATGTGAAGAGGCATATCAATAACTTCGCCATTGGCAAAATAAACCTCTTCAGTGCTGGTACTTCCTTCCGGTATCCTGCACAAACCCATATCCCATCCACCGATTGCCTGCAGGACAATAACATCGACCGTTCTGGAGAACCTTCCGCAAGTACCTTCTGAAACGATACGAAAAGCCGGTCTCGAGCCGAGGTAAGCATACAATGAGATATCATAGTCACAATAGCTGTTCGGTAAGGTTAATGAATCGGAGACAGAGCCGCCGCTTTTCAACACATAAGCCATATCCATCTGCTGGCCCATCCAGAAGATGGCTTTTTCATAACCGGCTTCCGCGGCAAGCATCGCAATAGACTCATTTTTTATTCTCGAGGCATTCAACCTGACACCAAAAGAGACCGTCAGCAGTCCCAAACCGAGAATCGTTAACACTACCATACAAATTACGGTCAGAAGGAGCACGGAACTGCGTTTTTTAATATGTTTTTTCTTTTTAAGGAACATTTTCCGGTCCCTTTCCAAAAAACTTATATCTATCATTTAGGCCAAACATTTCTCATCATCGTGGCAGTCATTACCTTCATTCGCTCACCATCATCCGGATCGGTAAGGACAATATTAATCCTGACGCATCCTTTTCCGACGCCGCTTTCTACTGTATGGCTAAAGGCACCAATATCGCCATCGGCTG
>CAYXGT010000029.1:0-28785 GCA_964464635.1 uncultured Pirellulales bacterium
CGGTACTGAACAGGGACAGCTGCTATAACAATGCTGACAGGCACATCATCGGCGGAAATCTTCTCAGTACTTTGACGGCTCGCTACAAGCAGCTTATACTCCTCTTCGTAATGCTGAGTACCCCACAATTTAGGTTTGCGCTCAGGCATACCTGTTCGTGGGTCTATCCTGTGCTTATATCCAATTGTAAGCTCCATAACTCTTTTTGACGGATACTTATAAACCTTATCAATCGGCCAGGGCCATTTAAAGCTCAGGCCTGACTGATATATCTTAACTGCAGCGTCGGCCTTTATCGGATTGCCGAAACGCTCTATTATCGCCTGCTCGTCAGGCCTTATCACCACTACACAGCTCAAAAAATATAATGCTGCAGCAGCAAACAAAATCAGCGGCACTATCGCCTTTTCCAAAAGCTTATAAAACCACGTCTGAGAGACCTTAAAGCCGAACTGGTAATCTATAGCGCTTGCCGCCGTATATAAAATACCCCCCGGCTCATTAATAATACCAAGCAGTCTGCTGTCAAATGCCGCCCTGCTGTATTGTCCCCTGAGTCTCGGCCGATAGATATCAAGCACCACATTCAAAGCCGTCTCAAGTCCAAGAATTATCAGCAGTATCGGGACGACCCAGTTAATGACACTTACCACAATCCAGTAATTGAAATATGCCATAGCAAGACCGACAGCGAGTGCAAAGCTCAAAATGGACACACCGATAAAGATGCTGCCTCCTGCTTTTAACGGTCTCCACTGCTGCTCACTTGACATCCCCGTCGCATAACGTGAGAACAAAAAGCTGATAAAGGAAACGGCTACCATCGATACGGCACAAATCAAAGGCTGTTTGGCCGGCAGGCCGACTCTGCCTGACAAAACTCTTAAAAGGTATAAACCGATACCTGCCTGGTATGCTGCTATTATTGCTGAAAATATGGGAAGGAACCACTTCTCGAGCAAAACAAGCCGCCTCTGAGCAACGGCAAACATATTGGCCCGTTCGCCTTTGGTCTGAAAAATCGTCTCAGAGTCACGCTGCTTTGCAAGCCGGCTCATATCGAGCTTTTCCTGCTCTGCCAGCGCCCTCTGGTGAAAATGAATGACAAGCACCAGCCATATAAGGACAGATGAGCCTATCAGCCAGCTCATTGCATAAACGGTAAAAATTGAGCTCCAGTAGCCCAATAAGAATGCTATAAAAAAGAACAAAACACTCAAAAATAGTGAAACTAAGCCTACATACTCAGCACGTTTGGAACTTACCACCATATTTTATTCTCTAAAGCCTGAACAAATATAAGAAAAATACCCTATTATTTCGTAATACCTTTTCTAATTCGGAACATTGTAATATAATGACTTAAGTCTCTAAGTCAAGAATTCATTTGCGTTACTTAGTGTAATATATGGACTTACAATCTTATGATAAAATTATTCACAATAGCGAAAAACACCTTCACCGAAACAATAAGACACCCGATTTATGGCGTAATCATCATTGCTGTTCTGCTCTTAATCACTCTCAGCCCGTCAATAACAATGTACTCGCTGGAAGACGACGATAAATTGTTACGAGAAATTGGTTTATCTACGCTCTTTCTGGCCAGTTTGTTCATAGCAATTTTGTCCGCTTCCGGCAGTGTAGCCGAGGAAATCGAGAACAAAACCATCCTCACAGTCCTCAGCAAGCCCATACAACGTCCGATATTCATTTTCGCGAAATTCATCGGGGTGACCGCTGCCGTAATCCTCGCCCATTACATCTGCACAATCGCCTTTTTAATGGCTGTCAGACACGGTGTTCTCGAGACCGTAAGGGACCCTCACGACTGGACCGTAATAACGGCAGCAGGAATTTCAGCCTTCTGCGTCTTCGTATTAAGCGCTTTCTTCAATTACGTTTATGACTGGAAATTCTTATCATCAGCGGTGGTTCTGTTCGCAATATTCGCAACTTTGAGCATCATATTCCTTGGCTTCATTGACAATAACTGGCAGTTTAATCCATCCGGTAACGGTATAAACGGCCTCGACGTCTTTGCCTCCTTGCTGCTGGTATTGGCTGCTGTTATAATCGCGGCTTTGGCGGTGGCCTTTTCGACCCGTTTTAACATTTCAATTACCCTCTCATTCTGCATCGGCATATTCCTGCTCGGCCTGGTCACCGACTCGGTATTCGCAGAACTCGCTCAGGAACACCTGTGGGCAAAGATATGCTACTTTATCATCCCCAATCTTCAAATCTTCTGGATTAGCGACGCCATTCACGAACAAAGCGAAATAACTTTCAACTACTTTGCGATAAGTGCGCTTTACAGCTTCTGTTACACTTCTGCAGTACTGCTGCTCGCGATTGCCTCTTTCCAAAGACGACAGGTAGGATAATCCTCAATTCATATCCCGCAAGCTTTTATCTCTATACCGGCGGCTTGTAATTGAGAGACGAATCAGGAGCAGCCCATAGAGTTGCCGCAATTGTAACACTTATAGCAGGAGCCGTTACGAACAGTAATCGAGCCGCAGATGTCACAGGCGGGAGCGTCATCCTGAAAATGCTCAAACTGAGAATTGAATTCGGCCATAACCTTGCCGTCCGGGGCGGCGCCTGTGGATTCGGTGACAGTCGAGGTTACAAGACTTGTGATTCTGTTTGCAAGGCCGGCAAAACGTTCCTTCAAAGTGCCGGCGGCAGGCTTGATTTGCTCGGTTTGGTCATTCTGCTGCTTCGCAGCCGTCTTTGGAGTGGATTTCGCCTCTGCGATCTTCTGCGCAAGGTCTTTTGTCTTTTCGACAAGCTGTTTTGCAGTGGTTACGTTCTTATTCTCGGGCGGCGGCGCAGCAGCTCTGTTTGGTATGTTTTTCTCTGCATAACCCGGAATGAACTGACAGCCGAGCCAGCAGAAGATGTAATCGATGATACTTTTGGCAAACGGGATATCCTTGTTCGAGGTCATCCCTGCAGGCTCAAAACGCGCGTGACGGAATTTGTCAACGAGTGTAATCAGCGGTACACCATACTGCAGGGACATCGAAGTGACGGTGCCAACGACGTCCATAAGACCGCCGACGGTCGAGCCTTCCTTGGCCATAGTAATAAAGACCTCGCCAGGCTGGCCGTCCTCGTACAGGCCGACGGTGAGGTAACCCTCGTGACCGGCTACCGAAAACTTGTGCGTGATGCTTCTTCGAGTATCGGGCAGCCGCCGTCTGTAGGGCCGCGACGGGGTCTCGTCCGCAACTTTGGCTTTTTGAGACTTGTGTTTTTTGGTAGAGACCGGCTGAAGCCTTTTCGAGCCGTCACGATAGATGGCGACAGCTTTCAGACCGAGCTTCCAGCCCTCAATATAAGCTGTTGTAATTTCTTCGGCGGTACTTTCGTTCGGCATATTTATGGTTTTACTGATTGCACCGGAGATAAACGGCTGAACGGCAGCCATCATTTTCAAATGTGCCATATAATGGATGCATCTCTTTCCGTTGCGAGGTTTGAAAGCACAATCAAAAATCGGCAGATGGTCGGGATTTAGCTTCGGCGCATCCTCGATGGTCTCGTTTTCATTGATGTAATCGCATATTGATTTGATGTCGTCCGCACTGTAGCCGAGTTTTTCAAGGGCCATAGGCACGGTTTTGTTGACGAGCTTCAGCATACCGCCGCCCGCAAGCAGTTTATATTTGACGAGAGCGATGTCCGGCTCGATTCCGGTAGTGTCGCAGTCCATCATAAAGCCGATGGTGCCGGTCGGCGCAATAACCGTTGTCTGGGCATTACGAAAACCTGCTTTGGAGCCGAGGTCAAAGGCCTGGTCCCAGAGGTCCTTTGCAGCATTTCGCAGATAGTCGGGGCAGTGAGATTCGGGTATGCCGTAGGCATGCTGGCGGTGCATATTCATAACCTTGAGCATCGGCTCTTTGTTTTTTTCGAACTCTTCGAACGGGCCCTTTATGGAGGCGAGCTCGGCACTCGTAACATAGGCGGCAGCGGTCATTATTGCACCGATTGCGGAAGCGATGGTTCTTGCACGGTCGGAATCGTAGGGCAGAGCCTCGCTCATAATCAGTGAGCCGAGGTTTGCAAAACCCAGGCCGAGCGGGCGGAATTGATGACTATTCAGAGTGATTTCTTCTTCGGGATAGCTGCCGTTGTCAACGAGGATTTCCTGAGCGATAATGAAGATGCGAACGGCCTTTTTAAGGCTTTCGACATCGAAGGTGCCATCGTCTTTTCTGAATTTCATAAGGTTTAGCGAGGCGAGGTTGCAGGCGGAATCATTGATAAACATATACTCGCTGCAGGGATTCGATGCGTTAATCGGGCCCGAGTTCGGGCAGGTGTGCCAGCGGTTGATGGTGTCGTGATACTGCATGCCCGGGTCACCGCAGATTCTGGTTCCTTCGGCGATGAGGTCCATAAGCTCACGTGCAGAGTATTGGTTGACTTTTTCGCCGGTTGTAACAGCACGCGTTGTCCATTTGTCATCCTTTTCGACAGCCTGCATAAAGGCGTCAGTAACACGAATTGAAAGATTCGAATTTTGAAACATCACGCTGTTATAAGCATCTTCCGGATTATAGCCGGAATCGATGAGTGCCCAGGCCTTTTTTTCCTCTTCCGTTTTGGAGGTGATAAACTCCTTGATATCGGGATGGTCGATTTTCAGCGACTGCATCTTGGCGGCACGTCGTGTTTTTCCGCCTGATTTGATGACTGCGGCGACCTGGTCATAAACCCTCATAAAGCTCAGAGGGCCGGACGGCTTTCCGCCGCCGGAAAGCTTCTCGCGGCTGCTCCGCAGAGTCGAAAGGTCTGTTCCCGTGCCCGAGCCGTGTTTGAACAGCATAGCCTCGCTCGAGGCCAGGCGCATAATGTCCTGCATCGAATCCTTTACCGACTGGATGAAACAGGCAGATGCCTGAGGATATTCATAACTGCTGGTGCAGGTAACCGCCCTTTTGTGCCGGGCGTCCCAGTGAAAATTGTGCTTGCTTCCCTTTACATCATAGCTATCGTAAAGGCCGGCGTTGAACCAGACGGGTGAGTTGAACGCCCCGTATTGATTTACGCAGAGCCAGAGCAGTTCATTGTGAAATATTTCAGCATCGGCGTTGGTTTCGAAGTATCCATCTTTTAGTCCGCGGTCCGCAATCATTCTGCAGACGCGATGCAGGAGCTGTTTGACGGAACCTTCGCGCTCGCCGGTATCAACATCACCGAAGAAGTATTTACTTGCGACGACCTTCGTAGCGAGCTGGCTGAAAAAAACGGGAACCTCGATGTTGTCCTGTTCGAAAATTGCTTCACCTGATTCGCTGCTTATCTTAGCGGTGCGTTTTTCCCATTCAATCTGGTCAAAAGGATGAACGCCGTCGGCTGAGAAAAAGTGTTCTATCTTCAGGCCCCCGGACCGGCCGAGAGGCTTCTCAGAGTGGCTGTCTGACTTCTTGAACGGGTTGTCAGGGTTGAATCTCTGCGACATTTTTACGCCTCCATGCATATAGTATAACACAACATATAGTAAAATTACAACAAAATAATCAACATATAGTAATCTGAGAAAAATATGTTTATAGTCGTTTTCTTGACAACTGCAAGCGGAAAAAGCAATTTTTCTCAAAGTTTTTTTGCCTTTTCGTTAGTCCTTGTGTTTACTGAACCTACGAGAAAAAAATTTTCTCTGCCGGCTGTTAAACAAATTCCATACGGGTGTTAATAAACCAGCATAATCGATAAAATCGATACAATCCCAACGATTGCGTATGCCTCCGCTCTCCCTTCATAAATATTGTGTTATCTGCGACCTAAAACCTGCAGAATACCAGCAGTTCGCAGTTTTGACAATCGGGGCGAAGCCTGCCGGTGCAGTTCTCGATGATGCCGATGCGGGATAATGCGAAGTCATATTTGACAGGGTCGGCGGGAATGATTCTTTTGAAGCTTTCGGTTATCTCAACAGCAGCTTTTAATGATAAGGTTTTTCTTTTGTACAGGCCTAAAATTTTGCACAGCCTTGCCATATGGGTATCGACCGGCACAATCAATTTCGATTTATCGATTGATTTCCACAGGCCCAAATCAACATCATCGCTTCTGACCATCCAGCGTAAGAACATATTCAGCCTTTTGCAGACGCTGCCGTTATCAGGATTTGCCAGAAGATAGCGAAAACCACTGCTGACAGGACGGCCGAACTTCTCGCGATAGATTTCGTAAAGCCGGCCGCAAAAGTTTGTCAGGGCGGGTATGATATTTTCATCGTTCGGGCTGTAACCTTCGGCAAAGAATTTTTCAATACTGCCGGATTTTTTCAAAACGATTTTCAAAACCGATAACAAATCACAGATATCATCGCCGGTATTAAAACGATGCTTAAATATTTTAAGAATTTTGCGTTTGGTATTATTAAAATGAGTTGTGAATTCGTAAGGGCTTTTACCGATTATCGAGAAAAGGATGTTAAGGTCTTTTTCGATTTGTTTGACTCTGCCGTAAGCAAGCGATGCGCTCAGTAAGGCTGCTATTTCCCTATCGGCTTTCGATTTATATCTATAGACGAACTGCAGCGGGTCTGGCGGAATGAATTTTCGGTGATTGTACTTTTTGTAGAGCTTCTCAAGGATATTGTGAAGCTTATTTTGCTCACCTTTCTTATTTAGAGCCGTTAAAGGCTTACGACGAGACATTTTTTTCCCTTAAATCGACATATAATTATAAACAATTTCAACATCACGCAAATACAATAAATCTCACCACAGAACGCAGAGATTATCAACCACGGATTTCACGGATTGACACGGATTTTATTATTTGTCATTCCCGCGTAGGCGGGAATCCATTGTATTTATATTTAGCCTGCGGTTTTACCGCAGGTTATTTGTTTACTTGCAACCACGGATTAACACTGATTTTCGCAGATTATAATTGTTTAGCAGTCGCCGGTACGGCGACTATATTTTCTCTGCCATAGAGCACACAGAGGCCACAGAGAGATTCGACAATATTTAGCCTGCGGTTTCACCACCGGTCTTGTGTTGATTTTAACATTGATACTTGATTGATTAGATGTTCAATTATAGTTTTCTTAATCCATATACATATTCTTTAATTTGACGAAGTTCGTAGTCGAGTATCGTGGTGGGGATTTTATTCTGAATGTTCAAGATTATTTTTCCATGGCATTTTTTCAGCTTTTTTCCACTACCACAAGGACATATCATGCTTTGCTTATAAGCTTTATTCGCGGGTATTTCCAAAAGATCGATTATAGCTTCATTATCTTTCGTCCCGAAGACTTCTGAATAATATTCACATATACCTTCGCCTCCATGAGGACGTTCATCAAAAGGTGTTTTTCCATTATGCCTCTTCCAATAGCTGTATTTGTAAAGATAAGGTTCAAGAAATCCTCGAATAAAATTAAGAAGCGTGGCATTTTCCGCAAATTTCAAAAAAACCTCAGTAGGGACACCTAAACAAAGCTCATCGCCGTTCCTATGATAATTATTTGGTATTCTGCCTCCTATTTCTTTAACTGTCGGATGGTTTTGGGGGTAATTATCATGAAAAGCTATTTGAACAAGATAAGAATCTTTAATTCTCTCCCCTGTTTCTTTACATGTTATATCAAAAGAAATTTCGCCTTCTAATACTAAACCATTAGGTGTATTTCGATAATGTAAATTAGGATAATCAGATTTAATGGAAGCCAATTCGCGTTCAAATAATTCAGCATTTCTTCTATATGAACTAACATTCGCCCCAAGATTTTGGTGTCCCGATAATTTCTCTATGTTTGGGTCCATTTACAACTTTACCTCTGTTATTGCTATCTTCCAAAGGAAATCTATCACCAAACAAAGCACGCCATATTTTTGATGCCTTGTCCTTGTCTTGTTCATCCAATGCCTCACCGGCTTCGCTGCTGAACTCCTTGAAGGCCGAAATAATCCTTCTTATTTTTTCTTCCGACCAGTTAGCTATCATATTTTCATTTTGATCTACAGGATTCAAAATTGCCTTCTTTTGTTCCAAGTAGTTGATAATCTTCCCTACTGTTTCTACTAAACTTTTGTCATCTCTATCCGTAACTGATACATAATTTAATCCGACTAAAACTGTTAAATGTATTCCTTTAATATCACAACTATTGAAATCCTTCCAAGCTTTCAAATATTTAATACAGCTGCGCATCTGCTCGTTTCGTTCTAATCTTTCGTAAAACCAATTGTTAAATGCCCTTGCATCACTTGGTACCCATTGGTCTTTACCTAATCTTGCAAGATAATATTTACCTTTAATTTTGCGATATATTGCAAGGTCTATATGATATCCTTCTGTGTAAATGACCCTAACACAGTTCTTTTTGTTCTCTGGATTCTTCTTTGTATGACCTTCAACTGCCTTAAAAATCCAGTTACTAACTTCCTCCGTTGTCGGTTTTGAAATATCATCATCGGTATGTTTCAAGTAAATACCATCGTCAAGGTCATACTCATCTTTAGGGTTTAAGGGTTCGATCATAGTCTTGAGTGAATAAGAACCTTGCAGATAAAAATCAGGCTTTCCAACTTTTAACTTATTTGAAAAATAGTTTTCTATTTCTCTCTTTATAGCTTCTCGACCACGTTGTAGATTTTTACTACAATCGGGTTTTATGTTTATCTCCGACAGAAATTTTTGAAATAAATCATTACAATCAGCCATTGTTACACCTCATTAATTAATAACTTTTTGCTTTTGCGTTTGATTTGGGTCCATTGCTGAGGAAGCGCCGGTTGACTTAGGTTTACAAGGATTTGTCCATGTAAGTATAATAAGACTTAGCAATACAACAATTATAAGCGTATTAAGTGTTTTGAAATGTCCGTTTAATCCGGTCTTTTTTGAAGAATATTCTGTGGGTAAGACAGAATCCGAGATGTTATAATAATTTTTGTCATATAATTTCAACGATGTTTCTAATTTTATTATAATTTGACGAGTAACATTAAAACCCCGTCCTATGGAACAAACAAAATACAATGTGGTCACTCCTAAGACAATCAATAAAATACTAATCATAATCTTCTGTTCTAATGTAAAAGTTGCTTTATTGATTAGTAACCAAGCCATGCCAAGCCCGAGACCAAGTATCCATAGCACAAACTGCATACTCCGGTCACGCATTTTATGTAATGCTTCATATCGTTCTTTCAGTTGTGCTAATAAAATATCAAACTTCTTTTCTTCAGACATTTCCATAAGTTTATTCACTTAAACAAATAATTCATTTAATGCTCATTATCTTTTGGTGGACAAGGGTCATTTCCGGGTTATATTTTATTCTTGCAATCTTGTTTTGACTTATTCTTGCGTAGATGAGGTAATAGAATATGTATAACCATATCTCCACCCCTTACCGCTTTCACCGCCAGTATATCCTGGCTTGGGAATCATATTTTTTTCCCATTGACGAGCTTCTTTTTCTGTAGAAAATGATTTCTGCCACCAGTCGGAAGGATTACCATGTGCTTCCTTCCGTGTTTTCGGGTCATCTGTTAGTCCTACGTACTTCATAAGATACTCCTTAAAAAAAGTCCTTATACCAGTTTTTATGTAAGCCATAAGAAATGGAAGGCGAAATGGTTACAAGCAATTATGCTAATACTACTTCGACGATCCATCATCTAATGGCCGTCCTTGTAATTTACATTATCTATGAGCAAATTATGCGCCAATAACCGATATTAAAGAGAGGAAAATTATAAGTCCTTACATAACAACATGTTGTGTTTTTTGTGTGGTTTTTTCAATATATTGTATATTTGCCATTTTGGCATAATTATGCTTCTTTACGACTTATTATCTGCCAATCCGGCAGTCATTCCATTTTTAAATAATCTATAATCCTTGTAAATCTGCGTTAATCCGTGGTTTTAAAATAATTATTTTTTCATTGATAAAACGGCCCTTTGGAGTACAATACCTCTGTGTGTTAGAAAACACACGTAACGCGGAGGTCCGCACGGCTCAGAACAGCAGTTCACGTTAGATATAATTGTAAGTTCTTATTTACTGAGGATTTATCGATGTTTTATAACCAATCAACTAATTCTCTAATTCACTAATCAACTAATGATTAAGGACTAACAAATGTCCACGAGAATCGAGTATCTAGAATCGCCTGTCCGCCGAAGTCTCGATGAAGGCGGAAGTATCGAGCATCCAGCATCGAGAATCGGAATTCACTATATGTTAATGACAGGTAGCGTATTTTTAAGAGTTTATCGAGAATCGAGCATCAAGCATCGAGAATCAGTCCTCAGACCTCTACATCTGTCGAGAGAGCTCTACAAATCAACCCTTTTTATGCAAAACAAAGCCAATTCGTACCACGGGCTTCCAGCCCGTGGGTCATTGCTAAGTGTTTGCAATATAAAGAGATATGTAAATGTACACCCTGTCGGATTACCCGAAAACCACCCAAAAAACAAAGCCAAACAAACCCAAAACAAAGCCAATTTAAAAAATGACGAAATTTACATAAGTACTTGTAATAGAAGTTGTTATTGCAATTTTCGCGACTTTTCCCGACGAAAAAACAAAGCCAAACAAAGCCAATTCAAACCCAATTTTGGCCCAATATTGGCTTTGTTTTACAAGAAAATCTTCGCATTTGCGAAAAACTTGAATCTCTCCGCTGGCTTACAAAGTAAGAATGCAGAGCATTCTTGTGGACGAGAAAGATTTTGCGCTAAAAGTGTACTTTTAAAAGAAAAATCTTTTGAGAACACAAAAGTCAGCGAAATATTCTCTGTGGCCTCTGTGTCCGCCTTCGGCGAGACCTCGCCTTCTGGCGGGCCCTCTGTGGCAAAAAATAGATTAGTGCAAATTCGTGAAAATTCGTGGTTAAAAAATCTTATTTTTTCAGTCACCAAGAATTGCCTTTTTGAATTCATCGAAATCCATCTTTTCGAGCATTGCGCCGAGCCGCTGATGCGGTTTTGCATTGGCCTTGTAGTAATTTATAATTTTGTCGATAAGCTCAAGCGCCTGCTCAGCCGACAATTCGGCCGCCAGCTCGCGCGACAGTCTCGGCTTCGCCCCGCCGTTGCCGCCTACAAGCAGCTTAAAACCTTTCGGTGTGCCGACCAGGCCTATATCCTTTATGCAGGTCTCTGCACACTGGTTGGGGCAGCCGCTGACACCGATTTTCAATTTTCCGGGAAGCGCAAGGCCGTGATACTTTTTATCGAGAGCCAGGCCGAGAGATAACGAATCCTGCTGGCCCCGCTTGCAAAACGTTGTTCCCGGGCAGGCCTTTATGCTCCGCACACACAGGCCGATAGCGGCACCGGCGTCCATCTGCAAATCCTTCCAGACATTATCAATATCCGGTTCCTGCAGGCCGACAATTGCGATTCTTGCGGCACTTGTTATTTTCAGAGCGGCAGCATTATATCTTTCAGCGACATCAGCAATTTTACGAAGTGTACCGGGTTGTATAACTCCGCAGGGAACGTGCGGAGCAACCGCATAAGTTTTTTTATCCCTTTGAATAATCACACCTTTATCACCATCGGTAAGCATAATTTTGACTCCAAAAATAAAATGTAATTTGAATACGAATGATAGCAGGAGCAACAAAAAGGTCAATTAAAAATTCCTTAAGATAAACGAGGCTAAAGGATTGTTGACAAAGAGAGAGTCTGAGGATAATTATAGGTTAAGTTTAAGAAGATTTGATTTAATTGGTTGATAAGGTAGCTGGATTCAGGCTAAAAGCATTTGTAGGTGATAATTATGAATACCAGGAACAGATTGGTATTTGTGACTGTATTGGCACTATGCCTGATTGGGGTTTTGGCATTGGGGACGGCTTCAAAAACGAATGAGGACAGGGAAGTTGCCAGACTCGAATACGGTGAAACCGCATATTCATTATTTCGGCCTGAGGCAAGGGAAGCAGAATTATCCGTTCTGCGAGGGCTGAAGGGAGTTTTTGTAACTGTCGATGAGTTTTGTGAGGACACAAAAAAGGCCGGTTTAACAGAGAAGGACGTCTTAGAGCTTGTTCAAAGCCGGCTTCAAAAAGAGAATGTCAATGTATTGAGCAAAGGAGAATTTTCGCAAACGAAGGGCCGCCCTAATCTTTCTGTAGCTGCAAAGATTAACAAGGACAGAGACAGCGATTTGTACGCTATAAATATTTCTTTGCAACTAAGAGAGGATGTTTTTTTAGAGAGAGAAAACAAAGGGTATATAAGCGGCTGTATGAGCTGGCAGGTTGGCGAATTAGGGCTTTGCAGAAGTGCGAAGCTTAAAGAAGAAATAAAAAATGATGTCGTAAAATGTGTAGAGAAGTTTGCGAAAGAGTTTGTGTCGGCAAATTCGGCAGCAGAAAAAGGTGAAAGAGAAGAACAGATGCTCAGCGGCACCGTTCGTTATCTTGAAATAGAAGGTGGTTTTTACGGCCTGGTTGCAGATGACGGCACAAAATACGACCCGATTAACCTGCCGGCAGAATACAAAAAGGATGGTCTGCGTGTGAAGTTTGCAGTTCTTGAAAAAAAGGGTGTTATGAGTTTTCATATGTGGGGAAAGATTGTTGAGGTTGTTAAGATACAAAAAATTGTAGAATAAGTTCAGCGGTGAAGGTAAAAGAATAAGTATTATTGATGTTTGGAAAATTAAAGGAACAGTCAGACTGTCACTCCCGCGCAAGCGGGAGTCCAGAAAATGCCGGGAAAACGACTGGATTCCCGCCTTCGCGGGAATGACATTTTTGCTTTACTTATGCCGTGATGTTCCATTTAATAACTAAAATTCAATAAATTTACATTTGAGGAGTTTTCAGATGTCAGAGAAAGTTCCGAGTCGAGAAGAGGCTTTTGAGCTACTTAAAGAGTTTAATCAAAATGATGCACTGATTAAGCATGCACTGTCCGTTGAGGCGGTTATGATGTACTGCGGCCGCAAGCACGGCGAGGATGAGGAAAAATGGGCGGTGATCGGGCTGATACATGATCTGGATTACGAAAAGTATCCCGAGGAGCACTGTAAAAAAACCGAGCAGATACTCCGCGAGCGCGGCTGGCCCGAAGAGTATGTGCGAGCAGTAGTGAGTCACGGCTGGGGATTGTGCAGCGATGTCGAGCCTAAAAGCGATTTGGAGAAGACGTTATACGCGATTGATGAGCTGACAGGCCTGGTGACGGCGACGGCGCTGGTGCGGCCGAGCAAAAGCGTTCTGGATATAACGGCTAAATCGGTTAAGAAGAAATGGAAGGATAAAAGGTTCGCAGCGAGAGTAAACCGTGAGGTTATAGAAAAAGGAGCGCAAATGCTTGGCGTGGATTTAGGCGAACTCATCACCGATACGATAGAGGGGATGAAAGAGGCAGCCGAGCAGATAGGTCTTGGCGGGGGAGCATCTTGAAGCATTAATAATTTTAACCGCTGGCGATATTAAACTATCGCTTGTTATCTTTCGGTTGGAGTTTCTTCGACTTCCATTCCGAATTGCCGGCTGGTCTTTTCGATGTGAAGCCAAACAATATAGCCCATTTATCTATTAAAATGGCCAGGCCAGACGAAAGAGTCTCCATAAGCCGATCCATGCTTCCTTTATTCCTAATTTGGATTTACCTCGACGTCTCTCGGTAAAACAAATGGGCAATTGTTCAATTCTGAGTCCTTTCAGCCGGGCCCGGTGATTCATCTCTACCTGGAAGATGTAGCCGTCACTGGTGATACAATCAAGATTGATAAGCTCCAGTGCCTCACGAGTAAAACACTTGAAGCCGCTCGTAAGGTCATTGATCTGGCTTTTCAGTAATAATTGTGACAAGAGATTGGCGGTGCGAGAAACAAAGCGGCGCCACAAGGACCAGCCTATAATCTTGCCGCCCAAAATGTAACGCGAACCAATAGTCAGGCCGGCTCCGTTGCGGCATGATTTCAGCAGTCTTAAAACATCTTCCGGATTGTGGCTGAAATCAGCATCTATCTGACATATATATCGCCAGCTTTTTTGCAGAGCGAAGTTGAAGGCTTCTCTATAAGCACTTCCAATTCCTTTCTTTTCCGGCCGACGCATTAAATAAATACCGCCGTGACTGTCCATTAGCTGTTGTACGGATTCGGCTGTACCGTCAGGGCTATTGTCATCCACTATGAGTATATCTACCTGTTCCGTGAGACCCTGCAAAGCGTAAATTAAATCAGCAATATTTTCCCGCTCATTGTAGGTTGGCACCACCACTAAACAGTCGCCGGCAGGAAGTTGAGGCCACATAACATTAATAGATGAATTAAGTGATTGTTTAGACACTTTTTTTGCCCTGCATTTATTTAATATTTTAAAGAATGCCAGGGAATCATTCTTCGCTGACACACGCCCTGACGGTACCAGGGTATTCAGGCATAACGCTCATCAATTCCATTATATTTTCGCCTTGCATGTATGGGGTGGCGTGGAAAGTTACACCGGCGGCTTTGAGCCGCTCGCTAAAAGGTTCTTGAAAGTAAGCGAAGTCAACTTCAACATCTCCTTTATCTTTTAGAAAGGCCAGTTGTTCATAAGTTTTTCGAGTGGCAATGATTTCCCATTTAAAATGCACGCCTGCCACGAGCGTCGCATTAATTAAAAGTATGGCGGCTAATCCGGCCGAGGTCCACCATAAGATGCGCCGTCGCCGGACTGCTAATCCGGCGATTACAGCGATGATTGGCAGCCACCAGACCTGCGGTGCGAATCTTGCCCACCATGTATGTCTGCTGATTGCAAGTGACGCTATGATAGTGATGATGCTTAGCGATATTATCCCGCGCGGGATTCCCGGCCGGAGGAATGCAATAATAAGCAGAGCTAAACTGATAATCAACGCACCGCTGAAGAAGGGCCCAAAACCGCCGATTCGCAAGTCGTGGTATCTGAAATATTCAACATCTTTCCATCTAATATGAAAAGGCCACATGAACTTCACGTCCGACCCGTCAAAAAGATTGTATGGCCGGCCGAATATTCCGTAGAAATGACGATAGAAGGCATTTCGTCCCTTCATGTTCATCGGAGTTTCGTAAAGCTCTACAGGGTCGCGTCCCTGCTTGTCGTGGCTCGGATATTCCGCTGAGCCCATGAGTGGATAGAACGGGTGTCCCCGATGGACATAATTCGTAACGTAGGGATTATAGCCGAACAGGAATATTCCCAGCAGGAAAGGCACTATCAGGATCAATGTATATTTGAATAGTACGTCGCGCCTTTTAATAAGAACATAAAGCCCGGCGGCGGCCGAGATGAAGCATAGATAAACAAGGCCGGTAAACTTCACGTTTATGCATAGAATCGCAGTGGTTGCGATTACGCAAATTATCAAGGCGCTGCGTCTTTTGAAATAGCTGAACAGGACGGCGACAAAACAGGCCATATACGAGGCTAAAAGTCCATCGATTTGGGTCGTCGCCAATTGGCAGGTAATAACCGGATTAAGCGCTACCAGCGCAGCTATAAGCACAGATTTTTTCCTGCTCATCCCATAGTCGATACAGGCTGCCATTACAGCCAAAAAAGCCGAAGCGAGCATCAGCCAGGGTGCTGTTTTTGACCATTCGATATTACGGGTAATCTTCATTAGAGCCATTGAGAAGTACCAAGGGCCCTTTGCGTAATGGCGCACCCAGTCCTGAAGATGGAAAGTGAAACCTCGCATCGGTTCATATAAAGGATTCCAGCCGTGGTCCATCTGGTAAATGGCGGTTTGATGATACCATAGGCCGTCCCACGACATATCGAAGAAAGCCGCTGCCAACGGAAATGAAATTGCCACGACGGCCAGCGCTATGATGGGCGGCCATATTAACAGCGACTTACGCAAGCCGTCTCGCATGGAAAGCCAATAGCCGGCAATCAGTGAAACCGTCAGCGCGACAGGCGCGACGAAGGGTGAAACATTTTTACTCAAACTGAAACAGAGCAGAACCCCGAGATGTGTGAGACAGGAAAATAACAACAATATTGCCGCAACAGCCCAACAGATTGTTGAAAGATAACGATTCGATACTTTCGACATATCATTTAAATCATTGTCAGACAAATTCACGGGTGACATTTTGGCCGGTGTGTTAGTGTTCAGTTCGACAATGTTGTTGTTTGGATGCTTTTTTGTAATCATGGGGATTTTACCTCAATAAATTTTGCACCCACCAGGTATGAGCATATTTGTCCCCCCTGCTGGTTGTAGGTTTGTTGAAACCTAACCATATTACAATCCTCTGCGATTGAAAACTCGTCGTGTTTTTTCGACGCTTACGCTTACTCCGGGCACAATATTATCAATCTATATTCTTTTTCAGGATTTGTCAAGAAAAGTCTGTATTTTCTGTGGGCGATATAAATCTTATTTAATTGTCGGATGAATTACGGGAGGGATTATTTTTGCGTAATCTCTGAATGGTTTTTTCGAGTCTCGAAAATCCGCCGAGAACAATCAGTGCAAGAACAGTTACAAAAATCGCCAGCAAATATAACCGGGCGCCGCAGGCCATACCGACACTTGCGACGAGCCAGATAGTTGCAGCAGTTGTCAGGCCGTGAACGCCGCCTCTGTCCTGAATGATTGCACCGGCTCCTAAAAACCCCACGCCAGTGACAACACCTGCGGCTATTCTTGTGAGTGATTCCTGATTTCCCATCGAGGCTGACAGTATCGTGAAAACAGCGGCACCGAGACAAATAAGGACATTCGTGCGCAGGCCTGCGGCTTTACCGCAGAATTCTCTCTCGGCTCCGATTACGGCACCGAAGACAATCGCCAAAATTACGCTGAGTAAATCGTTCCAGGGCATTTATTATCTTTCGACGAGAGTTTCTTTGATTTTCATTCCGAAATGCCGGCCAGCTTTTTCAATGTGAGCGAGGACTTTGTCACCTTTTTTCAGTTCGGTAATTGAAATCGCCCTGCCTTCCGGAGCGACGAGGCGAATCGTCTCGGCGTTCTGCATAACCAGGCTTATGGGCTGGCCCTCGGCCTCGGCTTCGATGAGCATCATAGGGCGCTTTTCGATTTTATTTCTGCCGAGATATGCTGTCTGGGATTTGCCCTTAAAATCGATGAGCATAACTTCGTCACCGGCTTTGAGGCCGGCAAGGTATTTGGTTTTGCCGCCGGGAGCAAGTGTGTATGCGTGGACGGCGCCGGCATTTACCCTGAAGGGTCTCGATGCAACATAAGGATTATCGATAGACTCCGAATGCACCAGGAAAAATCCCGAGGCGGTGTTGCCGACGAGCATACCCTCGCCGAGTGACATTTGTGTGCAGGTATCCAGACAGGAGCGGTCGCCCATACCAAGCTGTTTGATATTTGTTATGGCTGCGGTTACAAGCTGAATCTTTTCACCGATACTGTGAATCAGCTCCGCGCATTTTTTAATCTCGCTTACGTCGGTTGTGCTCAGGACAACTCCGTCGACGCCTTTTTCGAGGATTTCCATCATCAGCTTTGCCTGCCCTGTGTTTTCGACCTGTACCAGGATATTTTTACCTCTTTTTGCGAGCAGATTTTCAATCGGAATGATTGTCCAGTCGAGCATACGCAGTACGACTATTCTGTCGGCCGGCACTGCGGCGGCCTTGTCCTCGTCGGCTTTGCCTTTTATATCGATGAACTCGACGTCTTTGCCGGGTATGATGTCACCGTCTTTTTCGACGGTTTTAATCTTGCCGAATTCCCGTACGGTACTGCTCCGGCCGTCGGGCAGTATGACAGCTTCTGCGCCACTCTCCAGCGCAGCTATGGCAATTTCTTTTTTATATGGAACGTCATTTACCCAAAGCTTTTTCATTAAACAGCCTTCTTTTAATATCAGCTTTTCAGAAAACGCACAGCATCTTCGACAGTGGTATTTTCGTGAACCATTTTGCACAGGGTAGCGACCATTTTTTCCGGGTGTTTGTGCTGAAAGGCGTTTCTGCCGATAGACAGGCCTGCAGCTCCGGCTTTTAATGCACCGGCGACCATTTTGAAGATGTCTTCGTCGCTGTCCATTTTCGCTCCGCCAGCAATAACGACGGGAACGGGGCAGCCCTGGACGACTTCAGTAAAGCTTTCAACGCTGCCCGTATATACAACCTTTACGATGTCGGCGCCTAATTCTGCGGCAACCCTTGCGGCGTGCTTGACGTTTTTTACATCGTATTCGTCCTTGATCTTAGAGCCGCGGGTGTACATCATAGCTACCAGCGGCATCTGCCATTCGAGACATCTTTCACTTGTGAAGCCCAACTGGCCGAGCATCTCTTTGTCGGTTTCAGCACCAAGGTTAATGTGTACGGAGACGGCGTCTGCACCGAGCTTTATGGCTTCTTCAACGGAGCAGACCAGCTCTTTGGCGAGCGGGTCCGGACTCAGGGAGGTTCCGCCGGAAAGATGAATAATCAGGCCGACATCTTTGCCTGTGCCCCTGTGGCCTGCACGGACAATGCCCTTGTGCATCAGGATAGCGTTGGCACCGCCGGCAACTACCTTGCTTATGGTCGAGCGCATATCCTCAAGGCCTTCTACGGGGCCGACCGTCACGCCGTGGTCCATAGGGATAATTACCATCTTACGCGTCTGGCGGTTTATTATTCTTTCGAGCCTTATCTTTTTGCCTATCATAAAAGCGTCTCTCCTATAACCGATTGTTCATTTAACTGTAAATCAGTAATGTACTTAAAAAAAAATCAAAAGGCAAGTGAAAAAAGCCTGAATCCTGATTTTCAATGTGCGAGACCGGCCGAATAAAGAAACCAAAAATATTGATTCTTATAGGCTTCCTTAGATAATTTTACGTCATTTTTTGCCCTTGTCTTTAGCACAAATCGCTGCTATATATGTCAGCTATGACATATTTAACAGTACCAGTATCGGCAAAGAGTTTCGATGGAGCGCTCGAGCAGATAAAAAGAGCACACAAAGCAGGAGCTGAAGCAATAGAGCTGCGGACTGATTACCTCGAGGGATTAAAATCCGAGCCTGTGAAGCGGCTGATAGCCGAAGTGAAGGGGTTCAGCAGCCTGCCTTTGATAGTTACCTGCAGGGACAAGAAACAAGGCGGCTGCTTCGATTATCCGAACGAATTAAGAGTCGAAGTTCTGAAGGCAGCGATAAAGGCGGGAGCCGATTTTATCGACTTCGAATACGACAATTTCCTGATACGGGAAAACCGTGCAAGGATAGAATCGGCTATTGAGGAAAATAAAAAGACGAGGCTGATACTATCGGCTCATAATTTTAAGACGAGATTCGAAGATATAAACAAGCTATACAATGACATAAAAGGAAATTATCCATCGGCAGTACCGAAACTTGTCTATACGGCTAATCATATTAATGATTGTTTCGAAGGATTCGATGTTTTGCATAAGGCAAAGAGTGATTCGATTGTTTTTTGTATGGGCGAGGCGGGATTGATAAGCAGAATTATTGCGAAAAAGCCGGGCTCTCTTGTTACGTTCGCGAGCCTTGATGAAACAAGTGCGACAGCACCGGGGCAGATAACCATAGAAGAATTCAAGAAGCTGTATCGATATGATTCTATCGACAGCGAGACCGAGCTTTACGGTATAGTCGGCTCGCCGGTAGCACATTCAATGTCACCAGCGATTCATAACGGACTATTTGCTGAAATAGGCGCAAATAAATTATACCTGCCGTTACTCGTCGAAGGCGGTAAGAATGAGTTTGATGAATTTTTTGACGGCATACTGAAAAGAGACTGGCTCGATTTCAGAGGATTCAGTGTTACGATACCGCACAAGCAAAATGCACTTGAATTTGTTAAGAGAAAAGGTGGTTTCGTTGAGCCGTTGGCTGAAAAAATCGGCGCTGTTAATACGATAATTATCGAGGGAAAAATAAGCGCATACAATACCGATTATGCGGGTGCCATGGATGCGATTATAAATGGTATGAAAATCAGCAGAGACGGATTAAGGAATATGGAGGCGGCTGTTATCGGGGCGGGAGGAGCGGCGAGGGCTATAGTAGCGGGCCTGAGTGACGCCGGTGCAAAGGTCAGGATTTATAATCGAACAATAGAAAAAGCTGAAAGACTGGCAACGGGATTCGGCTGTGAGTTCGCAGGTCTCGATGATTTGCCGAATCTCAATGCAAAACTCGTCATAAACTGCACAAGTATCGGCATGCACCCGGACGTTAATAAATCAGTTCTGTCGAAAGAGTATATAAATAAGGATATGGCGGTTTTTGACACGGTTTATAATCCTGCTGAGACGCTGCTATTAAAACAGGCTGTGGAAGTCGGCGCAAAAACAATCAGCGGTGTCGATATGTTCATTAACCAAGCAGCGGAACAATTCAGGCTTTTTACCGGAAAAAATAAGAAAAAAGAAATCATTGAAAAAATTCATAAAATTTTTGAAATGAAAAAACAGTAATAGTGTCTATAATAATAGATGTCTGTTTTTAACGTTAGAAACTTTATTTGTGAGGAGAAATTATGTGTAAGATAAAATTCAAAAGAATTATCGTATGTGCGGTGGTTTTGTTCGCAGGTTTGGCCGGGCCAACAGCTTTTTCAGCTCAATCGGGAGCGGAGCGGCTGAGCGTTTTATTGCCCGATGATGTGGCAGGTTTTATCGCGACAAGCGGCTGCGATGAGCTGAAACCGGTATTCGAGAAGACTATTTTGGGCCAGTTGTGGTACGATGCATCGACGCAGAATTTCTATCAGTCTATAAAAAACGAGCTCGTAAACAAGATAAAGCAGGAGATTACTGACGCGAACGAGGCGAAGATACCGGAAAAGATTCTCAACTTCGCCCAGACATTGTCGAAGCGGCCGATAATTGCGGGAGCGGCGATAGATAAGAGCAATGAGGACTTTCCACTTTATGGTTTTGCAATCGTCGATACAGGTACGAGAAAATCAGAGATAGCGGATAAGCTTGCCGAGTTCGAGGCAATGGCTGATAAGGGAGATATTGTTGACGTTGATGTAGCCGGTCTTAAGCTGCGGGGGCCGAGTGATGTGGGAGACGAGCGAGTGTATTGGGGTATGGTAGGCAATTACCTTGTCTTTGCGATAAATGATAAAAACGGGCTGGCGGTTAAATATCTAAAAGGCGGCCAGAACAGAGTTACGCCGAATTACTTATCGAATGTGCAGGGCAGCGGTGATGCACTCGCGATGTATGTTGATATGCAAAAGATTTCAGGGCTAATTAAGTCCGAAGCAGGCGAGGAGGGAGCCGACGATGAGCTGCAAAAGGTTACGGCGGTTCTGGATGCTCTCGGAGTTAGCGATATAAAGGCTGCTAAATCGAGGCTGGGCTTTTCAGGGCCTGACTTGATTTGCGATGAGATTATTGAGCTGGGCGCTCAGCGCAAAGGTTTGTTTGGATACATAAGGCCGATAAACCTCGGTATGCTGGATATGGTTGATTCGAGGGCGGTAAATACGACGGTGTCCAATATAGATGCTATTGGAATTTACGATACAATATTGAACACGATTCAAACCGCTGCACCAGCCGAAGCTCATATGGAAATACAGGATGCTATTAAAAAAGCGGAATCGGAGATTGGTTTCAGCATACGCAACGAATTGCTGGCGAGTCTTTCAGGGCCGGCGGCTATTTATTCAATGCCGGCAGGTGTTATGACCGAAGCTCCTACCGGCGGTTTGATTTTAGTCGCAGGCTTGAAAAATAAACAGAGCTTTGAAAAGGTGATGGAGGCAATCGGCAGTTATGCATCGGCAAACAGTGATGGAGCAGTGCAGGTAAGCTCGCAGGTTCAGTACGGCAGGACGATGCATACATTTGCGATAATGCCGCTTGCAATGATGCAGATAATGCCGACCTGGACGGTGATTGACGATTATGTGGTTGTCGGGACGAACGGTGCTATGTGCAGTGCTGCGGTTAAACAGGTAACAGCACAGAATCGCAGGGCGAGCTCGATAAGAGAGACAGCCGGATATAAGAAGGCGACGGGGACACTACCCGGAAATACGGTATTTCTCAGCTATACCGATTCGAAGGCACAATTCAACGAGATGATGAGGGGTGCACAACAGTTCTGGCCTATGGTTACAATGTTAGCTGCGAATCAAGGTGTGAAGCTGCCGTTTATGCTTCCTTCTCTATCGCATATAGCAGAGAAGATGGGGCCTTCCTGCAACTACTGCTGGTTTGATAAGGACGGCCTGCGCTCGAGATATAAAGGTGTCGGAGTCGAGCAGAGCCTTGGTGCAGTTGCAGGGACAGCGGTCGCAGCAGGAGTAATGATGCCGGCACTGGCAAAGACACGAGAGCAGGCTCAGAAGACAGTATCAGCGAGCAATTTAAGGCAAATTGGAATGGCACTACTCACTTATGCACATGATAACGCAGATAAATATCCACCTGATTTGGAAACACTTGTTAAAGAAGGGTACCTTCCAGCGAAAACTCTGACCTGCCCACACGCGCCAAAGGATTTTCCGGGCATACATTACATATACATCACAGGCCAAAAGACTGTAATGCCGCCTGATAATGTTCTCGTCTACGAGAATCCGCAGTTATACACCGAAGGTGTGAATGTATTGTTTAATGACAGTCACGTTGCGTTGATGAAAAAAGAGGCATTTATCGAAGCTCTTAAAAAGACATACGAGCGTCTCGGCAAAGAGATGCCGGAGATAACATTCGGGAACTGACTATAGAATTACAAGATTAAAGACCGGCAGGACCCGAAAGAAATGTAGATATCCTGCCGGTTTTTTTATTTTTGTGGTAAATCTTGTATTCGAAAAAGATTTATTTTATAATTCAGATTTTGAGCCTTAAGTAATCAACAAGGTAATGTTTTAAGGTGCTGGATTCCCGCTTTCGCGGGAATGACAAGCGTGTGCGGGAATGTAGAAAAGGTATAAAAAGATGGCGAAGAAGGAAAAAGTGGTGCTGGCGTACAGCGGCGGGCTCGATACGAGCGTTATCCTGCCGTGGCTTAAAGAGACATACGGTTACGATGTAATCGCCTTTGCGGCGGAGCTCGGCCAGGGCGATGAGCTTGCAGGGATTAAAAAGAAGGCACTTGCGACGGGAGCGGTAAAGTGCATCGTTAAGGATTTGCGAAAAGAGCTGGTCGAGGATTATATCTGGCCTATGCTGAAATCGGGCGCAGTCTATGAAAATGATTACCTGCTGGGGACAAGCATAGCAAGGCCCCTGATAGCCAAACATCAGGTCGATGTCGCCCACCAGGAAGGTGCGACGGCGGTTGCACACGGTGCGACGGGAAAAGGCAACGACCAGGTAAGGTTCGAATTGACATTTATGGCACTTGACCCGACGCTGAAGATTATCGCGCCGTGGAAAGATCCCAACTTTAAGCTTACCAGCAGAGAAGCTGCGGTCGATTATGCCAAAAAACATAATATTCCAATCGAGCAGAGTAAAAAAAAGCTTTATTCGAGAGACCGAAACCTGTGGCATATAAGTCACGAAGGCGCAGACCTTGAGGACCCTGCAAACGAGCCGAAAGATATTCTTTTTGTTATATCGAATCCTGTTTCAAAGGCCCCTGAAAAGGCGGCTTATATTGAGATTAGTTTTGAAGAAGGGATTCCGGTAAAGCTCAACGGCAAAACGACAGATGGAGTTAAACTGATAGAGCAATTGAATTCGATAGGCGGCGAGCATTCAATCGGCCAGACGGATATTGTTGAGAACCGGCTGGTCGGTATAAAATCGCGCGGTGTATATGAGACGCCGGGCGGGACGATACTGGTCACTGCTCATCGCGCACTGGAGATGCTCACCCTCGACAGGGAGACTATGCACTACAAACAGCAGGTTGCACTGAAATATGCCGAGCTTGTCTATTACGGCCAGTGGTTTACGCAGCTTCGCGAGGCGCTCGATGCTTTTGTAGATGTTACTCAGCGAAATGTCACGGGCAGCGTACGTTTGAAATTGAACAAAGGCAGGTGCAGCCTAGCGGGTATCAAGAGTCCGAAGAGTTTGTATCGACCGGACCTTGCAAGTTTTAAGATGGGAGCTGAATATGACCCGACAGATGCGACCGGATTCATCCGTCTCTTTGGTTTGCAAATGAAGGTGTCGGGGATTGTGAACAGGGAAAAGAAATAAATAAAAGGCAAGGGAAGTGCTGTGGTTGTACCGCTCTGGATTTGGTTGGTTTTTATTTTTGCGCTCGGCTGTTGTATCGGCAGCTTTTTGAATGTGGTAATTTACCGGCTGCCGCGTGATAAGTCACTGGTCAGGCCTGCATCGGCGTGTCCTGCGTGCGGCAAATATATACGCTTCTACGATAATATTCCGCTCGTTTCGTGGCTTCTCCTGCGTGCAAAATGCAGATACTGCAAGGCCCCTATATCGGCCCGGTATTTTATTGTGGAGCTGCTGACAGGTTCTGTTTTTGTTTTGCTTTTTGTTTTGTATTTTGTTTTTGAAGTTCGCGTTTTTAATATTAACGGGCACAGGGGACTGGGAGCGTTTTGGCAGGGAGGCTGGTTCGTATATCTGCTGCACATAATTTTGCTGTCGTCCCTGATTGCGTCATCAGCGATAGATTTGGAGCTGTGGGTCATACCGATAGTCATATGCTGGTTCGCAGCGGTTATGGGTGTGCTCGGCAGCGGCGTTGGTGTTTTTATTATTTCACGAGTGCAATTCAGCGGTTTTTATCCTCTGCCGAGTGCCAGCTCCGGGACGGCAGCCCTGGCTGCGGGTGCTTTGACAGGTCTTGTGGTTTCGCTGATATTGCTTGGAACAGGCCTTATTAAAAGGAGTTATGAAACTGACGATGAAGCCGAGCAGGCACAGAATGATAAAAACAAGGCAGAGCAGGCCGAGCCGACGTTTAACCATCGTGCTGAAATGCTCACTGAAATCGTTTTTTTGGCTCCCATCGTTATCTTCTCAATGGGTTTTTACTGGATTATTAAGTTAACCAGTCCGGGCTGGTGGGCTGGATTTGCCGGTCTGCCGGTGGTATCAGGGATTCTTGGCAGCCTGTTGGGCTTTTTTGCAGGCGGCGGTATCGTCTGGGCGACGCGGATTTTTGGTACACTCGGATTCGGAAGAGAGGCTATGGGGCTCGGTGATGTTCACTTGATGGCGGCGGCAGGGGCGATTATCGGGCCTTTAGGCGTGGCCGCAGCATTCTTTGTCGCACCCTTCTTCGGGCTCATCTGGGCGGGCAGCCAAATGTTTTTTAAAAAAATTCAGCAAATTCCTTATGGTCCCTTCTTGTCAATGGGAGTGTTTGCTGTTATGATTCTAAATGATATTATTATCGAGTATTGGCAGGCGATTACGTTATCATCATATAAGTGAAAAGGGAATTTTGGTATAATCATTTAGTGAGACAGAAAAAGGAGGTTTCAAATGCAGGCCGTCAGTAAAAAAACAATTGTACTTATTATTTGTCTCGTATCTATTACGCTTTTGTCCGGCTGCACCAACTGGAAGAAAAAATATGAAAATCTTTATGTAAAGTATCAAAATGCGCTGGGTTTGCTGGAACATGAAAAGGCTGAAAAGGGACAGCTCTCGCAACAGCTCACAGAGGGACAGCAAACCATCGACGAGCTTCAAAGGCAGATTGCCGAAAAGAATAAAACACCGGCTGAGGCCAGCGGTTTCGGAAAAGGTTATGATGTCGCTTTCGATGCGTCGGCGGGCACGATAACGGTGACATTGGAAACGGCAATACTGTTCGATTCCGGCAAGGCGGACTTGAAAAAGACGACAAGTGTCGAGCTCGACCACATTGCGTCGGTCATCAACAGCAAATATTCCGGAAGACAAATCGATGTTGTGGGACATACGGATACCGACCCGATTAAGAAATCGAAGTGGAAAGATAACTGGGAATTATCTACTCAGAGGGCTTTGAGTGTCGCCAGATACCTGATGCAGCGCGGCATACCGACGGACAGAATACGCGCCAGTGGCTGCGGTGAATACAGGCCTAAAGCGTCAAATTCCACCGCGGCAGGCAAGGCAAGAAACCGAAGGGTGGAGGTCGTCGTGCATATGATTTGAGATAAAAGTCGGTGAATAAAACTTCGTACTGCCCAACCAAGCAGCCTCTATTTCAACGGAGGCTGCTTTTGTTTTATAAAGGAACTGCTTTTTATCCGGCCGGCAGGGTCTATCGAAATCCTTATCGCACCATCGCGTACGGTGTAAAATTTTTCACCTTTCAGCGAAGAAAGAGGTTTTCTTTTATATTGACTCAAACCGCAGGAGCATATAAGAATTGAAGGCTGAAGTCTTTCAAGAAAGCTCAAATCGAGTGTGTTGATTGCGCAGTGATGGGGAACAAATACGACGTCGGCTTTAAGGTCCGGGTATAGCTCAAGCAGCATCTGCTGTGCAGGCTTTTCGATGTCCGAGCACAAGAGGATTTTTCTGCCGGCAAATTCAATCAGATAGACAGTGGATTTGTCATTGTTGCTTAACTTTTGATAGTCTTCAATCCTGGTGTCGGGCCATAGTATTGTTATCTTTGCGGGGCTTTTTATGGCCGGCTCACGACTTAATTTTTCGATACGGCGGTTGCTTTCGGCAAGGGTTTCGATAAGAAACTTCTGTGTATCCTGCCGGTCGTCGCTGTCGAAGAAGACTTCATTTACGAATAAAGAGCCGACGTTGCAGGCTTCGATGATTTCCGGGATGGCGTTTATATGGTCGATATCGAAGTGGCTTATCTGAATGGCGTCGATTCTGTTCAAACCGGTGAAATTCAAAAAGGGAAGTATTATTCGTCTGCCCGGGTCTGATTTGTAAAGCGAGCCGGCGTCAAAGAGAAGATTTGTTTTACCCGGAAACTGGAGGAGAATCGACTGGCCGTGACCAACATCGATAAAGGTCAGAATGAGACTATCCCGATGAGTCCTGTTCCATTTAGTTACAAAAAGTGTTGTGAGCAAAATGACGATTAAAACTGTGGAAACAATACGCTTAAGTACGGGACGGCGGAAACGGAAAAAGGCAATAAATACAATAATGAGATAATAAAAAACTATAAATACGACTGATGTATGCCCTATGAGTATTTCAGATATGCTGATTTGTGCGAAAAGTTTTACAAGAGCAATCAGCATAGAGGACAGAGCACTTACGAGCAATGCCAAAAATGAGCCGAGTGTCGGCAGAAGCAATGAGATGAAAATTTTCAAAAAGCCGATTGTCAAAATCAAGGCGACAAAGGGAAAAGCGATAACAGTCCATATGCTTGCAAGAGGTGTAATTGTGTGAAAGTGATAAAGCAGAATGCCCGCGCCGCCGAGCCAGGCGGAAAGACCTACTGAAAAAAGCTCCAAAAAGCCAAAGAAAACTTTTACGTACATTCTAAACAGAAGACCTTCACCTGATATTGTGTTAAAACCGATGAAGTGATTCATTTTTTCATATAAAAAGAAGTGGATACGCTCATAGAAAAGTAAGATTCCCAGCACGGTTGCGAAAGAGAGCTGAAAACCTGCTTCGAATAACTGAGTTGGCCTGACAAAAAGCAACAGTATAATCGCGGCCAGTGACAGGCTGTTAAATGGATTAGGTTTGCGGCGGAAGAAAAAAGAGGCGCAAAAAACAATGCTTATAACAGCGGCCCGTACGGCGGGTGCCCTTGGCGGAATAATCAGTAAAAAAAGTATAGATGCGATTATACAGATAGCCGAGCGCGGCCGCTTAAGCAAACCTGCGGTCTTGCACAACCACCAGATAATTGCAATCATGATACCGAAGTGCATACCCGACAGACTGATAAAATGCAGAAGCCCGGTTTTTCGAAAGGCCAGGTATGTTTCGCTGTCGATGTTTTGACGAAGGCCCAAAAGCAGAGCCTCGAGCAGTGCCCTGCTCGAACCCTCGGCTGAGACGTCCGAAAGCAGGGTCTGCGAAGTTTTCTGTTGGAGCGCCTTTTTTATCTTTGTGAAAGCGCCTTTGGGATGGCTTTGCAGCAGCTTGATGGCGTCGCGGGATTTTACGGAGGCGGCGACGTGGATGTTTTTTCGTGCGAGATATCTTTTTATATCGAACTGGCCTGGATTTGTAGCCGGGCCGAACCTTTCAAGCCAGCAGTAAATCCGGATGTAATCGCCGGCTTTCAAATCCAAAACCGGCTCTTCAACCCGTACGCGGACGGTGCCTGTCACCTTTGCCCAGCCTTCGGTGGTTTGTACCTCCGTGAGTTCGAGATAAAAGCTTGTTGCGGGGTCGGCAAATTTGAAACGCGCAAATTTCCAGTCGTCGTACCTATTTATATAAGGTTCGGTAACGATTATCCCCTTCACGGCAGCAAGACTTCTTTCGCCGCTGACAAGATTTGTTATATCGTTGGATTTCGGCCTGGAAAAGCTCGCCAGCCGAATCGCACCCAAACAGATAAAACAGAAAAGAGCCGAAAACACAATTATGTACGTGGACGTCTGAGATTTGCGTAAAGCAAAGACCGCTATAGCTAACAGGGAACAAGTTCCTAATATGATAAGCCATACTGTAAAAGGTAGAGGTAAATAGTTTTGCAGGCCGATTCCGATTACCAGGCCGACTGCCGCGAAGACAAGCGGCGACTTGTAAATAATTTGCTGAATAATATAACGGGGATTTAGAGCAAGTTTTTTATCGATGAGCTCCAGCTTTTTTTGGATTATGTCCATATACGGATAGAGTACAGATTACAGAATCGAAACGCAAGAGCAGACTTTTTTATAAAGCCACAGATGCCACAGAGCGGCTGTGTTAGATTTCAAGTATTTTTTAGAATTTTTCTTGGAGTC